>DATHNI010000287.1:0-11073 GCA_035486135.1 Acetobacteraceae bacterium | reverse complement strand
GGTGGACACTCGCGATGACAAAATGATGCGTTGAAGGGGAAACACACCATGCGAACCGGCGCCGACTACCGTGATTCTTTGCGCGATGGACGCAAGGTGTGGGTGGTTGGCGAAGGCCAGGTCGAAGACGTTGCAACGCATCCGGCGACACGAGCCATGGTCGATGAATACGTCGCCTGGTACGATCGCCACCTCGATCCCGCGTGGCAGGATCGCTTGTTTGCGCCGCCGGATTCGAAGGGCAACCGCGCGCCATTGGGCTACGTGCTGCCGAAGACCTCCGGCGACCTTGTCGCGATGGGCAAGAGCTTTGCCGCGACGACGTTCCTCAGCGCCGGCAACATCACCCATACGCCGGCCTATGGCTGCCTGATCGCACTCGGCATCCTGGGCGAGGTGCAGGAACACAACGTCTCGGCAGAGCAGATCGGCAACGCGCTGGCGTATCGCGATGAAATCGCCCGCACCGGCCGCTTCCTGACGTTCTCCTCCGGGTCGGCGACCATCGGTGCCCGCATGCGCCCCGACCCACGGGACCGCGTCGCATTGCGCGTGGTGCGTGAAACCGATTCCGGCCTGGTGATATCAGGCAAGGTCGGCATGCACACCAGCCCTCCCTACGCCGAGGACGTCTATATCGGTTCGCTCAACGGCGCCGATTTTCAGGGCCAGCGCGCCAGCTTTGTGGTGCCGGTGAACGCGCCGGGCGTCACCGTGATCTGCCGCCGCGTGTCCGTGCGTCATGCCAATCCGTTCCTGGCACCGCTTTCCAGCCGCTATGACGAGTTGGACGGCCAGATGTGGCTGGAGAACGTGCACGTACCGTGGGAGCGCGTCTTCCTGGTCGATCCCTCACCGGAGCGGATCGCCCGCTGGCTGTTCTGGCATCAGCTCTACTGCTGGCTCTCCAAGGCGGAGTTCACGCTCGGCCTCGCCCTTGCCTGCACCCACGCCATCGGATTGACCGCCCACGATCCCACCATCAACTACTTGCTCGATCTGATCACCAGCGTGCAGACGGTACGAAGCTGCCAGACCGCGGCGGAGCGCGATCCGCAGTTCACCGTGGCGGGCTATTGCTTCCCGAACGTTTGCCACATCGCGGCCGGCAGCATCGCGATGTTGAAGGCGCGCCCGGGCATGAGCGAGTTGCTGCGCGTCCTGCCCGGCTCCTCGCTGGTGGTGGTACCTGGCGATACCGATCTCGACGCGCCGGAGGTTGCCGCCGGATTGGAAGACTCGTTCAGCGGCGGCGGGTATAGCGCGCTGCAACGATCGGCGCTGTTGCAGATGGCGTGGGATCATGTGTCGTCGGCGCTCGATGGCCGCGAATCCGCGTTCGAACTGCATGCCAATGGCGGCATCCCCGCTTGGCGCGGCCGGCTGCGGCGCGGGTTCGCAGACTATAACGAACTTGCCAATGCGGTGTTGCGCCAGCTCAGCTTGGCGATGCCGGAGATCGACCTCAGCCACATCCGCAACGCGCCGCTGGCGCCGCGGCGGGTGGTCGAGGTGCCACCAACCAACCGATAGACACGATTGCGGAGGGAACACGCGCAATGACCGAACTGTCAGAAAAAACCCGTGACGCGCTGATGCGCATCGGCACATCGACATTGACCGGCGCACTGCAACGCCGGGGCCTGCGCAGCATGTTCTTGCAGGACGTGTGGCCGGTGCGGCCGAACATCAAGCGCATGGTCGGACCGGCGTTCACCATGCGCTTCATCCCCTCGCGTGAGGACAAGGACGGGCCGGGCGCGAAGGGCCCTCGCTCCAACATCCAGCCGCAGGCGATGGAGACCTGTCCGCCGGGCCACGTGCTGGTGGTCGATTCACGCGGCGATGCGCGGGCGGCTTCGGCCGGCGATCTTTATGTCGGGCGGCTGGCGGCGCGCGGCTGCGCCGGCATCGTGACCGATGGCGGGCTGCGGGATTCCGAAGGCGTGTTCAAGACGGGGCTGCCGGCGTACCACCGGCGCCCGTCGTCTCCACCGAGCCCGGTCGCGCATCATCCGTGCGATTTGAATCTGCCGATCGGGTGCGGCGGCGTCGCGGTGTATCCGGGCGACATCATGGTCGGCGATTGCGACGGCGTGGTTGTGATCCCGCCCGACATCGTCGACGAGATCGCGGCCGAGTGCCTGGCCACCACCGAATACGAGGAGTGGGCGGAAACCGAAGTGGCGCGCGGCCGCCCGCTGCCCGGTTTGTTCCCCGTCGCCGGCGAAGAGGCGAAGCGCGATTTCGAAGCCTGGAAGAAGCAGCAGGGATAGAAAACCTCTCCGCTCTCGCGGGAGAGGTCGAGACACGACAGCGTCGAGGGTGAGGGTGATCGGGTCGCGTCGCTCTACCTGCTTACGTGCCGGCCCGATCACCCTCACCCTCGATGCTTCGCACCATCGACCTCTCCTGCGCGCAGCGCGGGAGAGGTCAGCGCATCGCGTAGACCGCCGCCTCGAACCGATCCAGCAACCCCAGCACCTTCGCATCCGCGAACGGCAGGAGCTGCGTCATCAGCACCCCCGCCACCCGCTTTTTCGGATCCAGCCAGAAATACGTGTTGTTGATACCAGCCCACGCAAGGCTGCCGGCGCTGCGGCCGGCCGGCGCATCCTGCGTGTTGATCAGGAAGCTCAGGCCCCACTTCTTCGACATGCCGGGGAAGAACTCCGCGTCGTTCGACATCGCTGGCTTGAACGTGGTCAGCGGCAGCACGTCCAGATCGCCCATGTGATTCTGCGCCATCAGCGACACCGTCTCCGGCCGCAGCACGCGCGCGCCGTTATACGCGCCGCCGCCCAGCAGCATCCGCAGGAAGGTGATGTAGTCGGGCGCGGTGGAAAACAGCCCGCCGCCGCCGGGATAGAATTCACGGTCCGCCGGCGGTGGTGCCGTATCGATCGGCTCCAGCGACCCATCCGCCTGACGCGCGTGCACCTGCACGGTCCGCGTGCCCCACTCCGGACGCGGATCGAAACTGCTGTCGCGCATGCCCAGCGGCTGGAAGATGTGCGCCTGCATATAGGCTTCCAGGTTCTCCCCGCTGACCGCCTCCACCATGCGGCCGGCCCAGTCGATGTTGATGCCGTATTCCCAACGCTCGCCGGGTTCGAAGCCCAGGGGCGCGTTAAGCGCCTCCAGCTTGCCGGTGCGTGCCGGCGGCAACCCGGTCACCTCGGCATAGCGCGCCTGGTTGCCGTTCCACGTGTCGTACACAAAACCCGCCGTGTGCGTCAGCAACCGGCGCAGCGTGATCTTCTCCCGCGCCGGCCGCAGCAGCGGCTTGCCGGCGGCATCGAAGCCTTCCAGCACCTGCGGATTGGCAAGCTCCGGCATCACCTCGCCCGCCGGCTGATCCAACGTCAGTTTTCCCGCCTCCACCATCTGCATCGCCGCGGTGGCGGTGATCGCCTTGGTCATCGACGCGATGCGGAACACCGTGTCCGCGGTCATCGCGTCATTGCTCGCCAGGCTGCGGCGGCCGAACGCGCCCTGGTAGATCACGCCGCCGTCATCCGCGGCGACGGCGACGACGCCCGGCACCTCGCCGGCGTCAACGGCCTGTTGCAGCACCCGATCGATCGCGGCCGTGTCCGACATGCGCCTGCCCTCCCCGTTGCCAACCCCCTTGGCGTCGCGCGAAGATGCGCCCGGCCGCACGGAACGTGCAAGCACACGGAACGCAAGCACACGGAACGCAAGGACAGGGGGGGAGAAACCGGATGTATGAGCAATCTGTCGAGGTGACCACCAAGCATGGCAAGATGCCTTGCTTCGTCGCCTGTCCGGATGGCGCCGGACCATTTCCGCCGATCATCTTCTACATGGATGCGCCGGGCACCCGCGAAGAGCTGCGCAACATGACACGCCGCATCGCGCGGCACGGCTATATCTGCATCCTGCCGGACATGTATTACCGGCTCGGCACGGTGCGCTTCGACCTGCCGCGGCGCGACGACGGGATGTCGGGCGTCATCCGTGCCTCGATGAACAGCCTGACCATCCCCTTCGTGAACGACGACACCGCGGCGATGATCGCCTGGTTCGACGCGAACGACAAAGCCAGGCCGGGCCCCCTGGGCTGTGTCGGCCACTGCATGAGCGGGCGCTACATAACATCGGTGTCGGAGGCGTTCCCGCATCGCATGGCGGCGGCGGTGTCGCTATACGGCGTCGGCATCGTCACCGACAAGGACGACTCGCCGCACCTGTCGCTGAACAAGATCAGGGGCGAGCTGTATTACGCATTCGCCGAACACGACCAGTCAGTGCCGGCGCACGTCATCCCCGACCTGAAGGCCGCATTGCAGAAGACCGACGTGAAGGCGGAGGTGGAAGTGTTCCCCGGCACCAGCCACGGGTTCTGCTTCGCCGAGCGCGCGGTATATGACTCGCAAGCGGCCGAGGCCACCTGGGCGAAGACGTTCGCCTTGTGGGACCGTCACCTGAAATAGACGGCCCTCCGCAACCTCCCCCGGCGCGATGCGGGGCGGCCGATCCGCCGTGCCTGCATCGCTTCACGTTCGGACCTGTAAAGCCCGATACCGAAAGATGCCGACTCATCACGCGGTTTTGGCCACAGATGCCATCATCACGCCACGGCAACTGCGATCGCCCGAATCGCCCCTCATAACGTGCCGATCGCGTGCCAGCGCACCAGCCGCAACGCATGGCTGCGGAACAACCGGATCCGCAAAAGCCAAAGCTCCGCTTCCCTGATCAGTTGCGCCGCCTCCCGGTGGTTCGGTTTCGCTTGTTCCATCCCCCGCACTGCTTCGCGCCAACCCGTCACCGATTGCTGCATGTGCCGGCGCGACAGGTCCTCCACGATCCGCACGTCGAAACCCAGCCGCCCCAGTGCCCGGGTGATCGTGATCTCGGCTGGCAGCCGGTCGAGCCGGCGACCGTCCAACCGCTGCCAGGCCGCCACCAGCGGATCCTCGGGGTTCAACGGCGTGTCCGCCACGGTCTGCAGCATCACCAGGTGCCCGCCTGGCTTCAGCGCCTGAGCCACCGCGGTCAGCGCCGGCTCCACCAGCGCATCGCGTAGCGGCTCCAACGCCAGCCCGTGGTGGAAATAGCCGCGCTCGAAGGCGGGAGACTCCGGGTCCCAGGCTGCGATCTGTGCCCGCCGGGACAAACCTGCTCGCAGGCTGCGGTCGGTGGCGGCGTTGAGCAAGTCGTCATCCGATTCGTATCCGGTCACCCACACTCCGAGGTCGGTGGCGATAGAGCATGGCGGGCCGCCACTCCCGGCACCGACCAGCAACAGGCTGGTAGCTGCGGACAGGCCCAGGGGCTTGACCAGCCGAAGTGTCTCGGCCTCGCCGCCGGGAAACTGGAAACCTTCGCCCCACAAAGCATCCACCACCTCCTGCCGCTCGGCCGGCCAGGCACAGTCGTCCAGCATGGTTTCGGATGGCTCCGGCGACCGGATGGCCGCCGGAACCGACGCCGACAGCGGCCGCGCTGCCACCTTGGGCGTCGGCTCCATCCCAAACCAATGCCGCAAGGCCGGCAGCTTCATGGCGCACACCTCCGCACGCAGGGTGGCCGCAAAGCATTGAGGAAGCGTTGATATGCGGGCCGCCTGGCCGCGCTTTTGGGAATTTGCCGAACGCCGTGGCGTCGGATGGCGCCCTTCCGCTGCATACCGGCGCGTGGTAACGATCCTTAATTGTTTGAGAGATCAGACTGCGGGCGTGTCCTTCCGGAAAAGGACACGCCTTTTTCTTGCCCTCGGCTCCCGCGTCAGCCCTCGCCGCGTCAGCCCTCGTCCAGCAATGCGGCGCAGACCTGGGCCAGCTTGCTGCCGAGTGCCCGGTATTCGGCGGCACGCGGCGCCTTTGGCCGCCACGCCAGCCCCAGCGTCCGCCACGCGCCAGGCCCCGCCAGCGGACGCAGTACCAACTCGGTGCCGGCCGCAACCCCGGCGCGGATCGCCAGGCGCGGCAACAGCGTGACGCCGAGCCCGGACGCCACCATCTGCACCAACGTATGCAGCGACGTGGCAGCGAAGCTGTCCAGCGCTTCCCCGCGCTCGCCGGCCAGCAATCCGCACACCAGCAGTGCTTGCTCGCGCAGGCAGTGTCCTTCCTCCAGCAGCAGCAGCCGCTCGGTCGCCAGGGCGTTTGGGGGCACGGCATCCAGTGCCGTCAACTGATGATCGGGCGGCAGCGCGACGAGGAACTCGTCCCGCGCGAGCGTCACCGTTTCGGCGCCACCGCAGTCGCACGGCAACGCCAGCAGCACGACATCCAGTTTGCTCGCTTCCAGCCGGTCCACCAGGCGGGCGGTGGTGTCCTCCCGCAGCCACGGCTTCAGGCGGGGGAAGGCATCGCGCAGGGCAGGCATCAGGCGCGGCAGCAGGAACGGACCAATGGTCGGGATGACGCCGAGCCGCAACGGGCCGCTCATCGGGGCACGTGCGGCATCCACCGCCTCGGTCACCGCCGTCAGGGCGGCCAGCGCCGTGCGGGCGCGCTCCACCAGTTCCAGCCCGAGCGGGGTGAACACGACGTGCTTGCCGGCGGTGCGATCGAGGATCGGCGCATCGAGCTGGTGTTCCAGCGTGAGGATGCCGGCCGACAGCGTCGACTGGGTAACCGTGCAGCTCAAGGCGGCGCGACCGAAATGCCGGGTTTCGGCGAGCGATACGAGGTATCGGAGTTGCTGCGGACTGGGGAGCGGAACCATCGTCCTATTCGATTGAATCTCAGCTACTCATTTACTTGCACGCAATCTGCGTCGGCGCCAGAGCAAACCGGACGCCAAAGACTCCCCCTCCCCTTGAGGGCTTGGGCCGCGAAGTGGACCAAGGTTGGGGGGAGGGGTTCGTGCGGTACGGACCCCTCCCCCCAACCTTGGTCCACTTCGCGGCCCGAGCCCTCAAGGGGAGGGGGAGTATCCGTCGCGCGACACCCTCCACGGTTTCATTCAGGGCGGGTCGGCCCCCGCGCCGACCGGTGGCCAACTCGCAATGTGCGGAACCTGCCCCCCTACCCGCCGCTCGGCTGCCCCACGTGGTCCAGCCCGCCGCGCACGTTGGCTCCGCCGCCGGCGACCCACGGGTTGATGCAGCCGGCGACGGTGTGGCGATACACCTCCAGGCCGTCGAATGATGCGATCTCGCGGTACTGCGACCATGCCCGGGCGAACACCGGGTCCTCGCTCAGCACGCCGATCCAGTTGGCCCCCTCGCGCGTGTCCACCACCGCGAGATCGGGGCAGCCGGTCATGAAGTCATGCACCACCCAGCGGCGGATCGGCCACTCCTTCGCGGCCGCCGGATCGAAGCGCACGCGCCACAGCTCGCCCTTCAGCGCCCACATCGAATCGAAGCGCGAGGTCCAGACCACGCCGGTGTTGTTGACCACCGGAAAGCCCAGAGCGATCCATTCGGAAAACGCGATATAGGTGCGCGCGTGTTCCGTGCGGATCAGGCGCTCGAGCCGGGCGACGGTGGAATCCTGCGGCTCGACCGCCTCTGCCACCTCCGGCTCCAGCCGCTGGAAGGCACCGACCAGGAACACCAGGCCAGTGATGCCCGCCAGCAGCAGCGGAGCCCACGCCCGGCGGCGTGGCACGGTGCGGTGGAACAGCGCCGATCCCGCCCACAACACCAGCGCGAGCAAGGTCGCCACGGTCGCCGGCAGGCGGTGGTAGAACCAGTCCTTGCCGTCGATGAAGCAGATCGCGGTGCTGGTCGCGGCGAACAGCACCAGCGTCAGCAGCAGGTTGCGCTCCGGCATGCCGCGCCGCCAGGTCCATGCCAGCAGCGCCGCGGCCACCGCCTCGCCAAATAACAGTCGGGCGGAGTCGGCGAGCAAGTGGAGGAAGGTCACGTCGGTGCCGCCATACAGCGCCAGCGCCAGCGGCACCGCGCGCTGCAGGTAGGCGGGGCACACCACGGCAACCAGCACGCCGTAGCCGCCGAACGCGGCGATGGCCGACAGCGGCTTGAGCCGGCACGTTCGCATCCCGCGGGAAAGTGCAAGGCATTCCAGCACGGCGAACACCGCGCCATAGCGAGGCTTCAAAGCGCAGCCGAGCCCGGCCAGCACGCCCGCGGCAATGGCGGTGGCGCGGCCCGGCCGTTCTCCGTCCAGCGACCGGGCGAACAGCGCGAGATAGGGCAGCACGGCCGCGACCAGCAAATGCTCGCGCTGTCCCAGGTCGCCGGCGGGCACCACCAGCAGTACGGTGCCGAGCGCCGCGAACACCGGAATGCGGTCGCGGAACAATCCGCCGCTCTGGCGCAGGATCGTCGCGGTCCACCACGCGCAGGACAGCACGATGCCGATGAAGAACGGCATGGCGATGAACTGCGGGTTGACCCCCAGCCAGCCGGCCACGCGGATCGGAATCGCCGAGATCCAGATGATGAGCGGGGGGTTGACCTCCACCACATCCACATAGAGCTCGCGTCCGGCCAGCCAGCGGCGGGCGACGTAAAGCAGCCAGGCGATGTCGTCCTTCAGCGGCGAGCGCAGCAGGGTGAACAGCACGATGGCCAGGGCGGATAGCAGGAGTGCAAGGCTCGCGGCCGTGACCAGCGGGCGGACGGCAGCGGGCAGCGGGCGGATTGCCCGGACCTGGGGTTGGCTCATGAAGATAGGCAGGTGATAATGTCGCGGCCTCGGCAGGCGCCACCGGATCAGCCCGGCGGGTTCATTCTGCCTGAGCCCTTGTTGCCAGAATGTTAACGTCCGGCCAAGCCAAAACCTCTCCCGCGAGAGCGGGAGAGGTTACGCGGCTTTCAGCAGCCTGCGGATGTGACCCAGCACCTGGTCCTGAGTGTACGGCTTTTGCAGGAGCCTGACCTCGCGCCCCAACTCGCCGCCCATCCAGCCGCTGCCGTCGTAGCCGCTGGTCAGCAAGACCGCGACGTCGGGACGGTGCGCGCGCAGCCATCGCGCCAAGCCCACGCCATCCAGCTCGCCCGGCATGCGCACGTCGCTGAACACCAGATCGACATGGTCCGCATGGTCCAGCTCGTCGATCGCCTCATGCGCGTCACCGGCTTCCAGCACGGCATAGCCGACCTCGCGCAGGTAGTCGGCAATCGGCTCGCGGACGAGCAAGTCGTCGTCCACTACCAGCACGGTGGGCGGATTGAGCGGATCGGGAGCGCGGTGCGGTTGCATATACATGATACCCTAGCGCCCAACTGGCACTCAGGTCTGCCGAGGCGGAGCCCCCTCCCGGCAATTTTATCGCGTTTTTTCAACTTGTTGCAGCTACCCTTCATGTGTTGCAGATTGTGTCCGCCGAACGCCCCTACGGGCCCGGCCCGTCACGGACCGCGACCGCTTCTGCCAGATTCCCGGTAGCCGCCGGCGCGCCACGGTGACAAAACCCGTCACGAAGCAGCGACAGGAGGACGGAGCAATGGCGACGCGCAGTGTGGCGACGGTGTTCGGCGGCTCCGGGTTCATCGGCCGCTACGTGGTGAAGCGGCTGGCGCATAAGGGTTTCGTGGTACGCGTGGCAGTGCGTGACCCGGAGGCCGCGCTGTTCCTCAAGACCTCCGGCGCGGTGGGACAGATCGTGCCGCTGTTCGCCTCGGTCGAGAACGAGGCGACCGTGCATCGCGCGGTGGACGGCGCCGGACTGGTGGTCAACCTGGTCGGGATCCTGGCGGAGGGTCGCAAGGGCGATTTCCAGCGCGTCCATGCCGAGGGCGCCGGCCGCGTCGCGCGCCTGGCAGCGGCGGCCGGCGTCGAACGGCTGGTACACGTCTCGGCGATCGGGGCCGATCCGGGCAGCCCGAGCGCCTACGGCACCAGCAAGGCGGCGGGCGAGCAAGCGGTGCGCGCGGCGTTCCCGGACGCCACGATCCTCCGCCCCTCGATCGTGTTCGGCCCCGAGGATCAGTTCTTCAACCGCTTCGCCGCATTGGCCCGGCTGTCGCCGGTCATGCCGGTGATCTCCGGAGCGACCAGGCTGCAGCCGGTGTACGTCGGCGACGTCGCGGATGCGACGATGGCTGCGCTGGCGCAGTCCGACGCCACCGGAGCCCTGTATGAACTGGGCGGGCCACGGGTCTGGAGCTTCCGCGAATTGCTCGCTTTCATCCTGCAGCAGATCGAGCGGCACCGTTTCCTGATGGATGTGCCGATGGGGTTGGCCCGGTTGCAGGCGCTTTTCCTCGAACTGGTGCCAGGCAAGCCGCTGACCCGCGACCAGTTGCTGATGCTGTCGCGCGACAATGTCGTCGCGGCGGGCGTGCCGGGGTTGACCGAACTCGGCGTGGTGCCGACCCCCGTCGAGCTGGTGGTACCGGGCTACCTGCGCCGCTTCCAGCCGGGCGGCGGCAATCGCAGGGTTCCGCCGAACCATGAGCCTGGGGGGCCGACGACCCTGTCGCTCCAGAGCCCCAACGCGGGATAGGCGTTGCAGGCGGACAGCCCGAGGCTGATCCTCGCGTCGGCATCCACGGCACGGCGCGCGGTGCTGGCGGCCGCCGGGTTGCGTTTCGACGTGCGCCCGGCGGCGGTCGACGAGGCCGCGATCAAGCGTGCCGCGCGTTCCGAGGGGCTGGACGCGACCGCCGCCGCGCTGCGCCTGGCGGACGCCAAGGCGGCCGACATCGCCCGGCAGGAACCGCGGGCGCTGGTGATCGGCGCCGACCAGATCCTGACCTGCGACGGCGCATGGTTCGACAAGCCCGCGGACCTGGCCGCCGCACGCCGGCAGTTACAGGCGCTACGCGGCCGGCCGCATGAACTTGCGACCGCCGTGGTCTGCCGCGCCGGAGAACAACTGCGCTGGCAGCACGCCGCTCTCCCGCGCCTGACGATGCGAGCCTTCTCGGAGGCATTCCTCGACGTGTACCTCGCCACGGAGGGCGAACGCGTGCTGGGCAGCGTCGGCGCCTACCGGTTGGAAGGGCCCGGCGTGCAGCTTTTCGAATGCGTGGACGGCGAGCACACCGCCATCCTTGGCCTGCCTTTGCTGCCCTTGCTCGGGTTCCTGCGGGATGCGGGGCTGGTCTGGCGGTGATACCAGGCGCCGTAAAGAGTGCCTCTCGAATGCGTCGCACCGGCCGACCCCACCGTCATGGCCGGG
>DATHNI010000286.1:0-2631 GCA_035486135.1 Acetobacteraceae bacterium | reverse complement strand
ATCAACGCCCCGATCGACAGCCGCGCCAGGTCGAGTTTTCTGGCGCGCGCCATGTCCAGCAGCCAGTCGAGCGGCCCGGTGATGCCGTCGACCGACAGCACCGGCGCGGTGTTGGTCCGCGCGACGCGGGGCGGATCCTCCCAGCCGGTCGGCTCGGGCGCGGCGGCGGACGGCGCGGCCGCCAGGTCCGCGGCGTCGGTCACCGGGCCTCGTCATAGCTGGGCCGCAGGTCGAAGCGCAGCCCCGGAAACCCCTCCCCGATCGCCGCCAGGGCCCGCCACGGCGACCAGTCGGCCGACCAGAAGGTGATGGCCATGTCCCGCGCGCAAGCGGCGGTCCAGCGACGGCGGTCCGGGACGGCGGCGGGCGCGGCCGTGACGTGGCGCAAGGCGTCGGTGGTGCCCCAGTGCGCCCACAGCCAGGCCAGCGCGACCGGATCGTCTGGCCCGCGCCGCAGGATGTCCGCCGGCACCGGCAGCAGCGCGTGCAGGTCGAACGGGCAGGCCCGGGTGTGGCCGACCCGGGCCAGCGCCAGGTCGTGCCGCCGTGCCGCGGCGTCGCGCAGCTGGCCGGCGAGGATGCGGGCGCCGGCCAGGCTGAGGCTGCGCTGCTGCTGTGCCGGCGGCGCCACCAGCCGGAGAAACACGTCCTCGGCGATGCGCGCCGCGTCGAGCTGCCAGGGGATGATCCCGGCGCCGGCCGCCGCAGCCTGGAACGCCGCGAGTGCCGCCGGGGATCCGGTGACGGTGAGCCGGTGGTACAGCCAGTCGGGGTGCGCCAGGCGCAGCGGCGCGCCGCGGCTTCGATAGGGCGCGGTCTCAGCATATCAGGCGCTGGCCCGTGATGAGGCCGCCACTTTATGTCCAAAGATCGTCGGGAGGCGGAGGTGGCCCTTTCATAAATTCATCGAACGAGGCGAGGTCTTCCTCGCTCGGCGGATTACTCGCGTCGGCAAGCGCCCGAAGGGATTTCGCGATATCGCGCCGGGTGAGGGTGCCGAGAATCGTAGCTTCATAGCCGATTTCATATTCGAGCGAGCCGTTCCAGCGGTTGAACAGCGCCAGCCCCGGAGCGTGCGCTACAGAATTTTTCTTGCCGCCGACTTCATGCTTCGCCAACGCGACCCGCACATGCTCCAGCTGCGAAAACAGGATATGGGTTCGGCGCAGATCGCGGGCGATATCGTCAAGGAGGGCAGGCGATTTGATGATGCGGCGTAGCTGATCGGCGCGCATGTGCCGCGCCGGATGTTCGAAAGGTAGCTTGCGGGCAAGGGCGTTCACCTTCAGCTGAAGGCCACCATTTTTCGCCAGCTTCACGATATCCTTCGCCCGCGCGCGCCAGGTGCGGAGCAATTAATAGACGGCGAAGATCCACATCTGCGTCTGCGCGGATAGGAACGCCGTGTCGCCGGCCAATCCTTTCTCCTCGTTGAAGCGCGCGCGGTGCAGCTGTATTTCGAGGCCCATGATGAAGTGATCGACGAGCGACAGGTTGAAGGCCTGCATCCGCAGGAACGGATCGTCACCGAGCAGATGGAGCGAGCCGAGTGCATGGCTGAGTTCCGTAGCTTCAATCTCCTCCGCGCCACGGAAGTCTGGAATGTCGTCGTCGTGGTCCTCGATATAATCGTCCGGTTCCATGCCCCAGCCTCCGATGATCTCCGGATATAGAATGAGGGTTTTCACCCTTTGGGATTTACTCTTGATAACAGATTTCACCGAGAATGCCGGTTGCACGGCTCTTTGTCGGCTGGACCCTTGCGTCCCGCAGGCTCGGCCGCGACCGAGGTGACGAAACCGCCGGTTGGCGTCACAGTTCCCGCCAGCCGGCGGATTCGGCGAACACGGAGAGGGAGTCACGCCATGCCGCTGCCGACCGCGCCCCTACGCACCTACCCGACCGTCGACAGGCTTCCCGACGAAACCGTCACCGACCTCCTGCGAACGACCAAGCGCATCGCCCTGGTTGGCGCCTCGACCAACCCCGGACGCCCTTCGCACGGCGTTATGCGCTTCCTGCTGGAGCGCGGCTACGACGTAACGCCTGTCAACCCGGACCACCTGGGCGAAACCATCCACGGCCGCGCCGTGGTCGCCACGCTGGATGAGGCAGCGCCGCTCGATATGGTCGATGTGTTCCGCCGCAGCGAATTTGTCGCCCCAGTGGTCGATGCCGCGATCCGGCTCGGGGCCAAGAGCGTCTGGATGCAGCTCAGGGTGATCGACGAGGTCGCCGCCGCCAAGGCTCGCGCCGCCGGCATCACCGTGGTGATGGACCGCTGCCCGGTCATTGAGGATCGGCGGATGAACCTCTGGCTAGCAGGGATGCAGCCGCGGCCACGGCCCTCTTACGCCCCGGTGTAACGTGCGCGGCCATTAAACCGGCACCCGGAAGATGCGCGGGGAGGGCCCAGTGACCGCGAAGCTGTGGTTTTGGCCACCGAGAACAACCGCCTCGTTTGCGAACCTTCGGACCTGCGACCGTGGCGGATGGAGCGGCGACGAAGACCAGCGGAGAGAAGGAGGCTACACCTTCCCGGACGCCGGATCATCGCCCACATCGTAATTGGCCCGGGACCATCGCGCAGCCAGCTCAAAGAGAAGGGCTTGGCACTCGTGCTGCAGCCGC
>DATHNI010000285.1:0-15613 GCA_035486135.1 Acetobacteraceae bacterium | reverse complement strand
CTCAACCTCTCCCGCTTCGCGGGAGAGGTCGATGGCGCGCAGCGCCGAGGGTGAGGGTGATCGGGTCGGCAGGCAGCACGCTTGCTTGATTGGGCCGCAGTCACAGCGCCAGGCGGACTACGGCCGATAGTCCGTCGCGTGATCACACAAAGCGTACAGCATGCTGGACCGGCCAACCCGGCTGGATGTCGGCCAGGCGCTTGCTGAACGCCGCCGGTTGATAGAACTGGCCGAGCGGCACGTAGGTCACGTCACGGAAGAACTGCCGTTGGATCTCGACGGCAACGCGCTTTTGTTCCTCTGGCGCCGCCGCGTTCAGCCAGTCCTCGCGCAGGGCTTCAAGTTTCGGCGCGTCGGGCCAGCCGAACCAGGCATTCGGACCGCTTCGGATCGCGATCTGCGCCGGCATGAAGACATTGTTCAGGCTGGTCAGGTTAGTGATGAAGATATGCCAGCCGCCCCTCTCTGGCGGCTCCTTGCTGGCGCGGCGCTGCACGACGGTGCCCCATTCCAGCGCCTGGTAGTCCACGTTGAAGCCCATCTTTCGCAGCAGATCGTCCGTCACCTGGGCTTCGGCATGGGTGGAGAACACTGTCGTCGGGCCCATCAGCACGATTTTCTCGCCGTTGTACCCAGCGGCGTAGAGTTCGCGTTTGACGGCATCGAAATCGGTGCGGGCGGTGAAGGCTTCGACGCCGGCGGTGCTCGCCATCGGCATGCCGGGTGTGAACAGCCCGACATTCACACTGTAGAGTTCGGGCTCGGCGCCGGCGACGGCTTGCATGAAGGTTTCCTGGTTGACGCAGGCCAGCACCAGGCGGCGGATTGCGACGTTGTTGAAGGGCGGAAACAGATGGTTGAAGCGGATGCAGCCGACGCTGCCCATCTTGTTTTTCACTTCGACGGTAAGCGCGCGGTTGTTGCGGAGCATGCCGACGAGATCGATGGGGGGATTCTCCCACCAGTCGAACTCGCCGTTGTCCAATGCGGCGGCGGAGGTGGCGAAATCGGGCTGATACGTCCACACCGCGCGATCGATATGCACGACCCTGGGGCCCGCGAGGAAACTGACCTCGCCGTCGGAGCGGGGGACATAGCCGTCGAAGCGGGCATAGACCGAGCGCGAGCCCGGCAGCCTTTCGTCGGCAACGAAGCGGAACGGTCCGCTGCCGGTGGGGTCGGTTATCTGCGTGTTGGGATCGGTTTGGGCGATATGCTCTGGCATGATGACGCAGTTGGGCTGCGCCAGCGCCTCGGGCAGGAGGGCGAACGGTCGCTTGAGGCGGATGCGGATGACCTTGTCGGAGGGCGTGGTGATGTCGTTGACGCGCGCGAGCAAGGCGCTGCCATAGGCGTCGCGGACGCCCCAGCGTTTGATGCTGGCAGCGCAGTCCCGGGAGAGCACCGGTGTGTTGTCATGGAATTTCAGGCCGTCGCGCAGTGTGAGAACCCAGGTGGTGCCGTCGTCCTCGATCGCGTGCCCGGCAAGCATTTGCGGATGAGGCACAAACGCAGCGTCGAAGCCGTAAAGTTGGTCGTAGACCATGTTGCCGTGATTGCGCGCGATGTCGGCTGTGGTCCACATCGGATCGAGCGAGGCAAGGTCGGCGTGCGGGATGAAGCGTAACGTGCGTTCGGACTCCGCCCGGACGATGGCGGGTGACGCAAGGGCGGCGGCGGTAGCGAGGAGGGTGCGTCGAGACAGGGGCATGGCAGCGCTCCTTGTGACGGCGGCCGGTTCCTCCCTGCGTGTTTTGTCAGGCAGCCTAGGGGCAAATGGCAGTGCGGAGCAATAAGCGTCGCCAGGACTGGTGCGCGGACAGGGCCAGCGGCGTCATGCCGTTCTGCGGGTCAAGTGGCTGGCGCGGCATGAGGGGCTCTTCACATCATAGCGTCTCTCGGGCCTGCCACATCATAGCGTCTCTAATGCATCCGCCAGCCCGTCGAGGCCATCCAGCCGCAGATGCGCCTGATCGATCTCCGGTTGTTCCGCGTGCATCCAGCCCCACGGGCCGCGACGCAGGAACACCGCGACCATTCCCGCGGCCCGTGCCGGCAACACATCGTTGTCCAGCCGGTCGCCGACATAGGCGATGCGGTGCGCGGGTTCGCCGGCCGCCTCGATAACCTTGGCGAAAAACCCGGCTTCCGGTTTCGCGACGCCCCAGCCGGCCGAACTGGCGATCAGATCGGCCGGCAGCCCAAGCCGGACGAGCGCCGCCTCGGCCTCGATCGGCTGGTTGCCTGCGACCAGCACCTTGATGCCGCGCCGGCGCAGCACGGCCAGGCAGGGGATCGCGTCCGGATACAGGTCCTCGGCGGTGAAGTTGTAGCGCCAGCCTTGCGCGCGCCGCTGCTTGATCGCGCTGGGCAGGTCGAGATCGGGACGGAACATCTCGAACACACGGCGATGCGGCTGGCCGCGCCACATGGTCATGCCGAGCGTGGCGAACAGCGTCAGGCGCGGCACGCCGAGGAAGTCCGCCCACTCACCCCACTGGCGGGTTTCGTCGATCAGCGTCTCGCCGATGTCGAAGCAGACCGCGCCGATCGGGCCGGGCGGTGGGTTCGCAGTTGCATCGCTCATCGTCACCCTCGTTGCCGCATGGCATCAGCGTGCCGTCTCGCCCGCGTGTTCTGCCAGAATGCCCCCTGGTAGCACACGCAGGACGGCCAGCAGCAACACGCTGATCAGCAGTTCCCGCATGGCCGCGAATTGCGCGGGGGTGAGGAACGGCAGCAGCGGCGACGCGAAGCGCGAACCTTCCAGCAGGGCGACGATCAGGACCCCGCCCAGCACTGCCCCGGCGTTGTTGCCGAGGCCGCCGGCGACCAGCGCCAGGATCACGTTCAGCGTCAGCAGCGGCGCGAAGATGTCGGGCGCGACATAGGACGTGTCGTGCGCGTACAGCGCGCCGGCCACGCCCAGCACGGCCGCGCCGAGCGCGAAGGACCGCAGCTTGAACGCGAGCACGTGCTTGCCGGCGACCGCGGCGACGTCCTCGTCGTCGCGGATCGCTCGCAGCACGCGGCCGAACGGCGCGCGCGACAGGCGGTGCAACAGCACGAACACGACGGCCAGGACTGTCAGCACGATACCGAGGAAGCGCAGGTTGAATTGCAGCGGCGAGACGATGCCGCGCCATGGGCCGGGAATGCCGGCGATGCCGTCCGAGCCGTTGGTCAGCCAGACCTCGTTGGACGCGGCGATGCGCACGGATTCGGAGAAGCCGAGCGTGACGATCGCAAGGTAGTCGCTGCGCAGCCGCGCGGTGATCAGCGCGACGAGGGCACCGGTGGCGGCGGTGGTCAGCGCGGCAGCGGCGATGCCCAGCGGGATGGGCAAGCCCGCCTTGGTGAGTAGGGCGGTGGTGTAGGCGCCGACGGCGAAGAACCCGGCGAGGCCGAGATTGATCATCCCCGTCAGGCCCCAGGTCAGGTTCACGCCCAGCGCCATCAGCGCGTAGATGCCGGCGGTGACCGACATCGCAAGAAGGTAGGTTTCCATGGCCTTTAGCCTCTCCCGCGCTGCGCGCGGGAGACGTCGACAGGAACCTCTCCCGCGAGAGCGGGAGAGGTCGAGACGCGAAGCGTCGAGGGTGAGAATGATCGGGTCGGCACACTGCGAACCTTCCCTGCGGCACGTTGCAGCATCGATGGCGTTCGCGGCACCCTCACCCTCGGCGCTCCCGCGCCTTGACCTCTCCCACTTCGCGGGAGAGGTTTCCCATTATCTCCGCCAGCTCGGTCATGCTGGGCACGATCAGGTCGGGCTGGTGCGGGGTGGCGCCGAACGGGCGGCGGCGGCGGTCGATGAACGCGGTGCGCATGCCGGTCGCCTTGGCACCGATACAGTCGAATGCGTGATTGGCAACGAACAGTACTTCGTCGCGCCGCACCCCCGCCAGGTCCGCGGCCTTTTCGTACGTCGCGTGATGCGGCTTGAAGGCGCCCGCGACGGCGACCGAAATGATCCGATCGAACGCGATGCCGTGATAGCGCCGCGCCGTCTCCAGCATGTCGGGGTCGCCATTCGACAGCACCACCAGCTTGTAGCGCGCGCGTAGCCGATCCAGCGCGGCGGGGACTTCAGGAAACGGCCGCAGCCGTTCGATGGCGGCGACAAGGGCGTGCACCTCGTCGGCGGTGTAGGCGATGCCGGCGCGATCCATCACGAACGCCACGGCACGTTCGCCGATCTCGCGATACGGCGTATGCTCCTGGCCAAGCAACGCGTCGATCATCGAGTTTTCGAAATGCGTGCGGCGCCACCAGGTGACGAAGGCGTTCGGATCGCCAAGCCAGTTCTTTGCCTTCAGGAACGGCGTGGCGACATCCACCAGGCCGGACTGCATGTCCACCACGGTGCCATACTGGTCGAACATGCACACCTTGATGGTGGATCGGAGAAGCTCAAGGTCGATCATGGTGAAAGCCACCTGTCATTGCGGGGAGCGTCGCGGCGAAGCTAACTTCCGCGGGAGATTGCTTCGTCGCGACGCTCCCCGCAATGACAGCGGGGGACAGCGAGGGACAACGGGGCCGGGCGCGATCCTCCCAAGAGCGGATCGTCCGGGATCCCACCGTGCTACGGATGCAGGATCAGCTTCTGCACGCGCCAGTTCAGCAATTCGGCAACGAACAGCGTGTTCTCCGACGGGCAGGCCATCTCGTGAATCCAGCCGAACTGCCTGGGCAGCTTGCCGGACATGCCGAGCACGCCGAGTACCTTGCCATCCAGCGTCAGCTTGTAGATCCGCCCGGGATAGGCGTCCGCGCTGTAGAGGATCTGGTGTGGTCCCGGCGTTATGCAGATCGCCCAAGGCGAGCCCGGCGCCATGGTTTGCGGCGTGCCGGGCGGGAACGGCAGGTTGGGCTTGTTGCCGATCGCCGGCCTGGCATTCGGATCGTATGGCACATCGATGGTGATGATCCGTTGCAGTGTGCCCTTCGTATCGAACACCTGGATGCGGCGATTGCCGCGGTCGGCGACATAGACGTTGTTCTGCGCATCGACCGCAATGCTGTGCGGCGTCATGAACTGTCCCGGGTCGCTGCCGGGTGTGCCCCAGGAGCCGAGCCACTCGCCACCGTGGCTCACCCGGGCGACGCGCGAATTGATGTAGCCGTCGCTGATATAGCCGTTGCCGGCCGAATCCCATGCAATGTCGGTGACCTGGCGGAACATGCCGTCGACCGGCGGCAGCGGCGGCTTGGGATGCTTGAGCGGGCCGGTATCTTCGTCCGACGCCTCCTGCTTGCGGCCGAACACCATGACGACGCGTCCTGCCTGGTCGAACTTCACAACCTGGTCGGAGCCCTTGTCGGTGACCCAGATATTGTCCTCGGGGTCGATCTTCACGGTGTGCGCGAACGACCAGGCGTAGAGGTTGTGACCGATCTCGCGCAGGAACTTTCCGTCCGGCGAGAATTCAAGCAACTGGGCCGCGGCGGCGCCATAGGCCGGGCCGGTATTGTTGCCGCGGGAGAATGCGAAGATGTGGCCCTTTGAATTCACTGCCACGCCGGAGACTTCGCCCAGATACATATTCGTGGGCAGCTTCAGCAAATTGGGGACCGACTCGTAAGCGATCTGCGGCACGGTCTGGGCGGCGGCGGATGACGCGATGGCCACCATCATCGTCAGCGCACAGAGCAATGTCTTCCGCATCCGGGCCTCCCTCGCTGTGCAACATTGGGTGGCGTGGCCGCGTGCCTGTCAATGGCGGGTGACAGGTGACAGGCCGGCTTGCATAGTCGGGCCGTCAATACGGGAGAGCCCGATGCGGTGCGTCATCGCGCTGCTGTCCATTGGCTTTGTATCGGCCACCAGTGCATCGGCTGCGTTCGCCCAGACGACCGCGCCAACCCAGACGACCTCGCCAACCGAGACGGCCTCGCCAACAGGGCAGAGCATTGCCGACGCCGCAACCTTTGGTGCCGTCGCCACGCTGGCGCCGCTATGCGGCTTGCGCGATGAGGCATGGTCGTCCGACCTGCGCCGGGCCGCGATGCAGACTGCCACCGGAAGCTCCGTCACCAACGATGCCGCGCTGTCGCAGGCTCCCGGCAACAACCAGGTCGCTGCCGCGCTGGGTTATGGTGACATGGAGGCGTTGGAAGATTTCGCGGCCGATACGCCGGCGGTGACATGCGCATCGCTGCGCGGCAATCCCGCGCTGGGGCGGGCGGACGCGGCCGTTGACGCGTTCCGCCGCCGGCGCAACGGCAAACCGGTCGGCTGAGCGATGCCGGGCACCGTCCCTTCGGGTGCCGCTTGATGCCGCGCGGGACAATCCGCACGCGATGTGCGATGCTGCGCACGTTCCACTTCTGGAATTTCGTTGTGGGTCATTCGCGTTCGCGCAGCAGGCAAGAGGAGCAATCATGAAGTTGAAGGATATCGACCAGGTGAACCACCTGATAGCCGAACTCAGCGGGGTGAAGGAGCTTGTTGCCCTGGCCGAACGCGCCGATCCCGCGGACGTCAAATTGTTCATTCAGGGGCCGGGTGACGCGTCGATCGAAATGTCGGCCGATGGCTCCGAATCGACGCATTATCGAGGCTTTTCCGCGACCCCGGCGTTCCTCGACCAGCTCAAGCGCCTGGCGTTGCAGGAGATCGCGGCGCGGCGGCAGGCGATCATCGGCGAACTGGCCGCGCTCGGCGTCGAGGCTGACGAATAGACCTACGTCAGAATGCGCGCGCGCCGAGGATGCCGCGCGGCCGCAACGTCAGCACCAGCAGGATGGCGAGGAACCCCACCACGGTGCGATAGTCCGGCGGCAGCACCAGCAGTGACAATTCCTCGGCGATGCCGACGGCCAGTGCGCCGATCACCGCGCCAGGAATGCTGCCCAGCCCGCCGACCACCGCAGCGGCGAAGATCGCCAGCAGGGCGCGGAAGCCGGTCAACGGATCGATCGAGGTGTCCAGGCCGAGCAACATCCCGCCCAGGCCGGCGAGGCCCATCGCGGTGAAGTTGACGATGTGGGCTATCAGGTTCGCGTCGATGCCCTTGATGGCGGCCAGCGTCGGATTGTCCGCCACGGCGCGCATCGCCTTGCCGATGCGGGTGAAGCGGAGGAAGCCGAACAGCGCCAGTACCGCGACGGCGGAGATGACAAGGTCCTCGAGTTGCTGCGGTCCAAGTCGCAGGCCGGCGAAGCGCCAGTCACGCTGGATCGGCAGGTCGTAGTCGCGCAGGCTGTTGCCGAAGCCGAGCCGCACCAGGTTTTCCAGTGCGATGGTCAGCGCGACCGAGGCGATGGTCGCGGCCACCAGGCCGTTGCGGCGCAGCGGGCGCAGCACCAGCATGTCGCTCGCCAGGCCGCACAGGCCCGCAATCAGGAACGCAACGGCGGCGGCAGGCACCAGCGGAAAGTGCAGCGCGGTGTTCGCGACGTAGCCGGCGAACGCGCCGATCGTGGCGTGCGAGGCAATCGCGAAATTCGGAAAGCGGAGGACGGCGTAGATCGCGGTGAAGCCGATCGCGGGCGCGGTCAGGATGGCGCCGGCCATCAGGCCGTTCAGGATCAATTGCGCCACGTCGGTCATTGGGGTCGCGTGGGATGGCTTGGGCGCCAATCCCGGTGGTTCGTGCGCGCGGCGGCAAAGTAATCAAGCGGACACGGAGTTTCACGAAGTTCGCACGGAGTTTCGCGGAGAAAGCGAAATTTTTTGTTGCGTGTCAGCCGATCCGACTGGGGACCGGGCCGTGAACAAGACTTATTCATAATACTTGCTCTGTGAAACTCCGTGCGAACTTCGCGAAACTCCCTGTCCGATTGATTGCTTCGACCCCGACCGCACGAGGCCAGCGGGACCAGCATCTCAGCCCACCTCGATGAATTTGAACTCCCCGTTCTCCACGCTGTTATAGCGGAACTTGCAATCGGTGATGTCGCCGATGTCGGTGAACGTGCATGGACCGGAGGCACCGCTGTACTTCACCGCCTTGCCCGCCTTGATCAGCGGCAGTCCTTCCACCGCGGTGTAAACCTTCTGCCCGTCACTATTGGTAATTTGCCGCACCGTGTCGCGGATCGCCATGCCGTTGGCCTGGCCCGCCTTGGCTATCGTCAGCGTCACGATGCTGATCCAGTCCGTCGCCTGCGCCTCGTAGGCGTCCGGCGTGGCAATGCCCAGCCGCTTCACGCACGCCGCGTAAGCCGGTGAATCCAGGTCCGCCGACGGCTGCACGGTGATCGCCCCCTGCGTCACGTCTTTCGGCAATTGCTCGACGGATTTTGCCGTCAGCGCATAGGACTGGCAGAACTTCTTGCCATCGTAGCCGGCGCGGTAGAGGTCACGCAGGATCACCGCGACATCGGGCGCATAGCCGTTCAGGTAGAGAAAATCGGGCTTGGTCGCCAGCGCCTGGTCCACCTCCGACCGGTAGCTGGTCTTGTCCTTGTCGTAGACCAGCGAGCCGGTCACGGTCACGCCCTTCGGGGTCAATGTATCGGTCAGATAATGCCGGGTCGGTTCGGCGAATGGCGCCTGGATCGCCATGATGAACACCCGCTTCGCGCCGTGGCGGATGATGAACTCGGCGTGTTTCGTCGCCTGCAACTGATTGTTCGGCTGGGTGCGGATCAGGTAGCCCTGATGCGGCAGGTGCGTGATGCTGTCGGCACCGGACACGGTGGTGAGGAACGTCTTGCTCTCCCAGCACACCGGTGCCACGGCGGTGGTCACCGCGGACGCCCAGGTGCCCATGATCACCGGCACCTTGTCCACGTCGATCAGCTTGTGCGCGGCGCGCACCGCGGCTTCGGGATTGGTCTCGTCGTCCTCCACCACCAGCCTGACCTGCTGGCCCGCCACGCCGCCGGCCTGGTTGATCTCGTCCGCCACGGCCTGCATCGCTTTCAACATGCGTGGCCCGTCAAAACTGCCGGCGCCGGTCAGCGGGGTGAGCACGCCCAGGTCCATGGTGCCGGCCTGCGCCCGGACGACCGCCGGCGCGGCGAGCCCGGCCGCGGCCGTGGCGAGCAAGTGACGGCGAGTCAGGCGGATCATGCAAAGCCCCCGTTACGATTGTTCTGCCGGATGCGCGCCGAGGAAGATGCGGCGGATGTCCGGATCGGCCCGCAGCGTCGCGGCATCACCATCGCGGTTGTTGCGTCCGTCGACAAGGATCGTTGCGCGGTGCGCTATCTCCAGCGCCTCGGCGGCGTTCTGCTCCACCATGGCGATGGCGATGCCCTCGCGATTGATCTCGCAAATCGTTGCAAACAATTGCTCCGCGGCGAGCGGCGACAGGCCGGCCGACGGTTCGTCGAGCAACAGCAGCACGGGCTGCACCATCAGCGCCATCGCCATCGCCAGGACCTGGCGCTGGCCGCCCGACAGCGTGCGGGCGGCGCGATGGCGCTTCTCGGCCAGCATGGGGAAACGCGCGAAGGCGGCCTCGATGCGGGCGGCAGTGTGCGCGGGGTCGATGTAGCCGCCCATCTCCAGGTTTTCTCGTACCGACAGCGTGGGGAAGACGTTGGCCTCCTGCGGCACGAAGGCCACGCCGCGGCGCGCGATGTCGCGCGGCGGGAGGGTGTGAATCGGAGCGTCGCGCAGGTGGATCGTGCCACGCGCCGGATGCAACAGGCCGGCGATGGTCTTCAGCAGCGTTGATTTGCCGGCGCCGTTCGGGCCGATGATGGCGACGATCTCACCATCGTTCACAGTGAGGGACACGTCTTTCAGGATCTCGTCGCCGCGTCCGTAACCGGCGACGATGTTGCGGGCAACGAGCAGCCCAACAACCTCTCCCGCATCGCGGGGCAGGACGCCGCGAAGCGGCGGGTGAGGGTGTTGCGGTGCCCCCCTGCCAACTTGCGGGGTGGCAGGCGGCAGGATCGGTGGGGTATGCGGCACCCTCACCCTCACCCTCGGCGCTCGCGCGCCTCGACCTTACCCGCATCGCGGGAGAGGTCGCGCTGCGGCCGCCCCATATACGCCTCCTGAACGGCCGGATCGCTGGATACCTCGTCGAACGTGCCTTCGCGCAAATGGTGGCCCTCGGCCATGACGATCACCGGATCGCAGAGCGCGGCGATGGTGTCCAGGTGGTGTTCGATCAGCAGGACGGAGATGCCCTCGGCGCGCAGGCTGCGCAGGTGGTCGCCGATCTCGCGCGCCAGCGTGGGGTTCACGCCGGCCACCGGCTCATCCAGCAGCAGCAGGGTTGGCTCGGCCATCAGCGCGCGGCCAATCTCGAGCAACTTTTTCTGACCGCCGGACAGGTCGGCGGCCCGGTTTTGCAGAACGCGGGTGAGGTTCAGGCGCTGCGCGATCCGGCCGGCGCGCTCGCGTAGTTCGGCTTCGCGGCGGCGGGCGGGGCCAGCGCGCAGCAGGGCGGGCAGGATGCGTTCGCCGGGTTGGTGGGTCCCGTAGAGCAACAGGTTTTCCAGCACGGTGAGACGGGGAAAACCGCGGGCAATCTGGAAGCTGCGCACCAGGCCGGCACCGGTGACGCGATCGGGCCGCCAGCGCGTGATGACCTGCCCGTTGAAGCGGATGCTGCCGGAGTCCGGCGGCACCATGCCGGAGATGCAGTTGAACAGTGTGGTCTTGCCGGCACCGTTGGGCCCGATAAGGCCGGTGATGCGGCCGGCCTGCACGCTCATGGTGACGCCACGCAGGGCGTGCACGCCGTAGTAGCTGCGGGTCAGGCCGTCGATCTCGAGCAATGGCATGCGGCGCGGTCGCCTCGGCGTGGGCCGGCACGGCGAGGGAGCCACCGGCCTGCGGCATTCTCCCACAGGCTGGCGGATTTTGCGCGGCCAGGCGAGCGTCGGACCGGGCTTCCCCGAACGCGCCGTCACCGCGGCGGCGCAGCGGTCAGTCTTCGTCCTGGGGCTCGCCGCGCCGGCTCAACAGCTTGGTGCCGCGTGCGAGCAATTGGTAGCCGGCGGCGAGGTTGCGGTACGCCTCGGCGAATTCGGGATCGTTGGCCCGGGCGGCGAGCTCCTCGTATTTTTTGGCGGTCGCAGCGTAGTCCTGCATGGGTTGCCACGCCTCCCCCGATTCGATGGCGGATAACGCGTCGCATCAATGGCGCAGGACTGCACAATCAATTCTTCATGAAGATATTGGCGGACCGTAAGCATCGCCCGTGCGGTATCGTCCGTTACCGCGTGCCAGATTCTTGCGGTTGATATTTATCATATCATCGACGGCAATGCCGGCGGCTCTCCGCCGCGTGCGATCCCGGTCCTCATGCCGCCGGCGCATCCTGGCAAAAAAGGCCCCGGACCGAAGGCCCGGGGCCAGGGATTTCGTCTGGGTTGCCGGAACCGGGGAGGTTTCCGACGGCCTGTAACATAATACGCCGCGCACCGTTTTGATTTCACGAACGCACGAACTGGTGCCCGCGAGAGGATGAAACCATAACAACCACGTGATTATCCGGCTTATAACGACGCTGGCATTTCCCGGCCGCAGTACTAGCGGCAATACTAGCGGTTGATCCCCCGCACCGCGTCGCACACCGCACGCGTCACCTCGACGGTCGTCGCCTTGCCTCCCAGATCCGGCGTGACCACCCCATCCGCGCAGACCTGTTCCACCGCCCGCATCAGCAATGCGGCCGCATCCGCCTCGCCGAGGTGTTCCAGCATCATCGCCCCGGTCCAGAACGTCGCCACCGGGTTGGCAATGCCCTTGCCGGTGATGTCGAACGCGCTGCCATGGATCGGTTCGAACATCGACGGCGACCGGCGCTCCGGGTCGATATTGCCGGTCGGTGCGATGCCGAGCGATCCGGCCAGCGCCGCCGCCAGGTCGGACAGGATATCGGCGTGCAGGTTGGTCGCCACCACCGTATCGATCGACCGCGGCTTGCGCACCATGCGCGTGGTCATCGCGTCCACCAGTTCGCGTTCCCAGGCCACGTCGGGAAAGTCGCGCGACACCAGCGACGCCATCTCGTCCCAGAACACCATGCCATGGCGCTGTGCGTTGGATTTCGTCACCACGGTCAGGTGCTTCGCCGGACGGGCGTGCGCCAACTCGAACGCGTAGCGCATGATCCGCTCGACGCCGCGGCGGGTGAAGATCGCGACCTCGGTCGCCACTTCCTCCGGAAAGCCGCGATGCGAGCGGCCGCCCTGGCCGGCGTATTCGCCTTCCGAGTTCTCCCGCACGATCACCCAGTCCAGGTCGCCGGGACCGACATCGCGCAATGGGCTGGTGACGCCCGGCAGGATGCGCGTGGGGCGGACATTGGCGTATTGGTCGAGGCCCTGGCAGATCGGCAGCCGCAGTCCCCACAGCGTGACGTGGTCGGGGATGTTGGGGTCGCCGACGGCACCGAAATAGATCGCGTCGGCGGTGCGCAGCCAGGCGAGTGCGTCGGCCGGCATGAAGCGGCCGTGCTTGCGGTAATAGTCGGAACCCCAGTCGTAGTGGTCCACCTTCAACGTGAAGCCGCCGTCCCGTGCGGCGACCGCTTCCAGCACTTCCAGGCCGGCGGCGATCACTTCCGGGCCGATGCCGTCGGCGGGGATGGCGGCGATACGGTGTTGGCGGGACATGGCGCAGGTCCTTGGCTGGCTGGGTGAGTGCGTCGGGTTCGTAGCGCCGGACGGGCCGGGGACCAAGGGTCCGCGAGATGGCGGCGAACAGGTGCCGGACGGGCGAACGGCGGTTGCGTCATGCTCCTGCCGCGGCGATCGCATCGATCTCCGCGTCGGCGAAACCGGCCTCGCGCAGTACCTCGCGCGTATGCTCTCCCAGCGTCGGCCATAGCCGGCGCACCGCCGGCGGACTGGCGGAGAACGTCGGAGCAATCGCCGGCAGTGTGACGTTGCCCTCCACCGGATGCTGCGCACTCTTGAAGAAGCCTGTCTCGCGCAGGTAGTCGTCGCCGAACAGGTCGATGAGGCGATTCGCTTTGCCGCAGGGGATATCGGCTGCGGTGAGGATTGCCAGCCACTCGTCCGTGGTGCGCGCGCGCAAGCCCTCGGTCAGCACAGCCAACACCGCGTCGACGTTGACGGCGCGCGCGGCGATGCTGGCGAAACGCGGGTCATCGATCAGCTCCGGGCGACCCAGGGCAGTCAGCAGCCGGGCGTATTGCGCATCGCTCGAGGCAATGACGCTGATGAAGCCGTCGCTGGTCGGATAGGGCCGGCGATGCGGCGTCAACATGCGCGGATAGCCGACGCCGCGCTCGGTTTCTCCCAATGTGGCCCACCACAAATGCTCGACCAGCAAAAAGGACAGCGTGGTTTCCAGCATTGGCACGTGGACTTCCTGGCCCTGGCCGGTGCGCTCGCGGTGGAACAGCGCCATGCCGATCATCGAGCCCAGCATGTGGCCGGTCAGCTTGTCCACCAGCACCGTGGGCGCGTAGCGCGGCGCGCCATCCGGCCCGGCGTTCAGTGACGCCAGGCCGCTCAGCCCCTGGATCAGATCATCGAACGCCGGCGCGTCCTCACGAGCACTGCCCTTGCGAAACCCCGAGGCGCTGGCATGGATCAGCCGCTGGTTGCGCGCGGACAACGTGGCATAATCCAGCCCGAGACGCTGCGCCGCGCTGCGCCGCATGTTGTGCACGAAAACGTCGGCGCCATCGATCAGCCGCAGCAGCGCGTCCTTCGCCGCCGGCTGCTTCAGGTCCAGCACAACGCTGCGCTTGTTGCGGTTCAGGTTGGCGAAGTAGCTGCCCATCCCAGGCGTGCGCGACGGCCCGATCCAGCGCGTGTCGTCGCCGCGCGGGCTTTCCACCTTGATCACGTCGGCACCCAGGTCGCCCAGCATCTGCGTGGCGTACGGTCCGAGCACGATGCTGGTGACGTCGATGACCCGGATGCCGGCGAGTGGTCCGGTGGCCGGTTGTTCGGTCGTTTGGTTCATTGGTCATCCCCTCGACGCGGCTTCGTTCTGCCTGTCATTGCGACGTGCGCAGCGACGAAGCAAACTCGCGCACGAGATTGCTGCGTCGCTGCGCGCCTCGCAATGACAGGAAACCCGACAGGGCAGGGAACCAGACACCATGGCCACGATTATCCTGACCGGCGACGTCAACCTGATGAACGTGGACGATCCCGCTGTGCCATTCGCGCGCGTGCGCGACGCGTTCCATGATGCCGACATGGTATTCTCCAACCTGGAATGCTGCCTGTACCAGCCGCCAGGCGGCCACTCGTTTCACAACGAGGGGTTCTTCGCCGATCCGGCGATCGGCGGCGAGGCGCTGCGGCTTGCCGGCATCTGCGCAGTGGGCATCGCGAACAACGTGAATTACGGCGAGGCGGCGATCCTCGGGTCCATCGCGCGGCTTGACGCGATCGGCATGCCGCATACCGGCGCCGGGGCGAACCTCGCGGCGGCGCGCGCTCCGGTGCTGCTGCAACGCCGCGGGCTGCGGTTCGGGGTGTTGCAGCGCAGTTCGGTGTATTGGCCGACCAACCACGAAGCC
This sequence comes from Acetobacteraceae bacterium, assembly GCA_035486135.1. GTDB lineage: Bacteria > Pseudomonadota > Alphaproteobacteria > Acetobacterales > Acetobacteraceae > JASHVB01. The sequence goes on along the minus strand of DATHNI010000285.1, from coordinate 1,187 downwards.
GGGCCGCACGATCCCGGCATCGCGGTGATCCGCGGCCACACGGCGTACCAGGTGCCGCTGCACAAGACGCGGCCCGACATCCCGCCGATGAACCGGCCGGGCATTCCTCCGGTGGTGGTCACCTGGGCCGACGCGGATTACCTGCGTGCGTTCACCGAAGACGTCGCGGCGTTGCGCGCGCAGGCCGATGTGGTGGTGGCGTCATGCCATTGGGGCCTGCACAAGGACGTGCTGGCCTACATGCGCGAGATCGGTCACGCGGCGATCGACGCCGGCGCCGACATCGTGATCGGGCACGGACCGCATTACTCGCTGGCGGTGGAAGTGTATCGCGGCAAGCCGATCTTCTACGGGCTCGGCAGCTTCTCGTTTCACACCGGCCATGGCGGGCGCCGGCACGGCGACTGGATCGGCATGATGGCGAAGGCGCGGTTCGAGGGTGCGCGCCTGGCGGAGGTTGGTTTCCGCTTCGTCCGCCACAACGATCGCAACGAGACGGTGCCATGCGCGCTGGCCGCGGAACAGGCCGAATTCGAGGACATCGGCGAACGGAGCGCGGCGTTCGGAACGCGGCTGAGCGCGGCCGGCGACGACGTGCGGGTGGAGATCGGTTAGGACCTGCCGAGGAATAACCACGTCAAGTTCAGCGCGAGCGGTGTCCCGTGTGTCATGGTCCGCGGAGGCGGACCATCCACGACTTTCCTTGGTGCCAGCAGCAAAGCCGTGGATGGTCCGCCTCCGCGGACCATGACACGGAGAGGTCAGTGCGTCGCTCCGACTGATTCGTTTATTTCCCCGCGGGCCCTTAATGCCAAACGGCGTCAGGATGCACGTACTTTGCACCGCCCATCCCAATCGTCATGGCCGGACTGTACCGAGCCATCGATGCGGCATGGCGCCGCGATAGATCGCAAAGCCCGGCCATGGCGGTTCGGGTGGCCGGCAGGCGCTTCGCCCATTTCGTGGCTTGCCCGCCACCCTATCGGATATTTATCCTCTAACAAGGAAAAAAGGCTTGACTCCCTCCGCCGTCCTGATGTAGGGTCCGCGACGAATGCGAACCCCACTCACCCCTCCGGCCGACGCCTACGCCACCGATGCAGATCGGGCCGGTCCGGAGGAGTCCGCACATTCGCCGCCGGAGTGGCTCGTCCGTTTACTCGCCCAGTTGATCTTCTTCCTGCTGC
>DATHNI010000284.1:0-5513 GCA_035486135.1 Acetobacteraceae bacterium | reverse complement strand
TCGGCCCCGGGCACTTGACCCCGGGGCCGGTCACAACAGCAGGGGACGGTCACTGATGCGATCACTCCGCTGCCTGCAACGCCATCGGCGCCGCTGTTACCCCGGTGCCCTTGATCGACGTGCGGCGCAGGTCACGCACCTCGTGCAGGTCGTCGAAGCGGCGGGCGCGATGCATCACCGTGCGATTGTCCCACATCACCAGTTCGTTCACCCGCCATTTGTGCGTGTAGACGAACGCCGGCTGAGTCGCGTGCTCCATCAAATCGCGGATGAAGGCCCGGGCCTCCGGCACCGGCCAACCGACAATGCCGCCGATATGCGATGCCAGGTACAGCGACTTGCGCCCGGTCACGGGATGCGTCACCACCAGCCGGTGGTGCACCGGCCGCAGCTTGTCGGCGTCGCCGTCGCCCTCCACCGCGAATCCGATTTGCTCGCGCGAAAACACGATCGAGTGTTCGCAGACCAGGTCTTCGATCTCCGTTTTGGTCGCCGCATCCAGTGCATCGTACGCCGCGCGCATGTCGGCGAATTCCGTATTGCCGCCCTTGCTCGGCACGATCCGCGCGTGCAGCAGCGTGTAACCCGCGCCGTGCGCCCGGAACGATGCGTCCGAGTGCCACAGCCGGTTCGCCAGCGCATACATCCGCTTCTTGTCGTCTCGCGCGCGCAGCCCGTTCCGCGCATCGAGATTCGAAATGTCGCCGAGTTCCAGCCGGTCGCCGAAACGCCGCTCCTCCGGCTTGCTCAACTGTCCCGCCAGCGTCACTTCCAGCTCACCGAAGTTCCGGCTGAATTCGCACTGCTGTTCGTCGGTCAGCTTCTGGTCGGGAAATGCCAGCACGGCATAACGGTCCATGCCGGCCTCGATCGCGGCGACCGCATCGCGGGGCAGCGGCCGGGTGATGTCCACGCCCGAGACTTCGCCGGCGAAATGCTGGTGCAGGGGACGAATGCTGATGCTCATTGGCGGCTTCCTCCTCGATGCGATACCGGCGACTATAGCGTGCCCCGCAGGCCGCACCAGACCGCCGCGCTACACCCGCCGCACGCTCGGCTGCGACGGATCGATCTGCACGTAATTCACCGGTCCCATGCCGCAGATGGCGATGATGGCGGGTTCGGAATGGCCACGAATCACCCCATCGTAATGCGGCGTCCCGGCGACCCGGCGGACAAAGCTGCCGGCCGTCACAGGAACACACGAGGCAGGATCGAAATCGGCGCCGCTGTTGCACCACCAGGTGCCCGACACGACGACGCAGAGCCGATCGGTCGCGTAATGGTGCGGCGCGCTCATGAAACCCGGCCACCAGCGGATCAACGTATAGTACAGCCCGGGCTGCGTCGGATCGCTGTACAGCAGGCAATTGTCCACGCTGGGCTCCGGGTAGGCGGGGTTCGGCTTCCAACGCAGGTCGCCGGGAGGATGGATGATGGTTTGCTCCGGGTTCAGCGGGCTCGCCGCCGCGCTTTCCAAAAAGCCGAGCGGCAGCGACGCAGCGAGCGCCGCCAGCATCATGTCACGCCGAAGAGCTGGTTGGGTCATGGCTTCCTCCTCGTTTCGGAGCAGCCTACCCGGTAACGCCGCTGGCTCGAAATTGCTCCCGTGGGCATCTCGCCTGATCGTGCGGCCGGCCGCTTCCGCCACGACGCGGCCTGGCGCCGATTTCCGCTCGGGTGGTTGTTCTTTCGCGCGAAACATCTGGACCGGCAGGACGTAGTTGGTGCGCCACGCGGCGCGCGCCGTGCTAACCTGCGCCGGTTCGTAATGCACCCCGGCGAGCCACCACGGTGCGATATGCCATGCCAAGCGGAACCTGCCCCGCAAAGCACCCGTGCAAACCCGCCCCGGTGCAACGACGTTCTTGAATGGTGTTCGTGTCCCATGCCGGAGGCATCCGCCTCGTTCGTCCTGATCACCCGGCCGGAGCCAGGCGCCAGCGACACCGCCGCGCGAGTCGCATCGCTCGGGTTCGTGCCGCTTCTGACGCCGGTCATGCGGATCCATCCGACGCCGTCGAGCCTGCCCGCTGCCGCCTCGCTCGCAGCGGTGCTGGTGACCAGCGGCAATGCCGTCGATGCACTGCCGCAGGCCTACCGTGCCACGCCGCTGTTCTCGGTCGGCGACGCTACCGCCGAACGGGCGCGGGCGGCCGGCTTCACCCAGGTGCTGAGTGCGGCCGGTGACGCCGAAGCCCTGGCCGACCTGGTGATCCGCCAGCAAAGCCCGCGGCACGGCACGCTGCTGCTGGCGTCCGGCCACGGGCAGGGCGGGACGCTGGCTACAACGCTGCGCCAGGCCGGCTTTCGCGTCGCCCGTCGCGTCGTCTACACCGCAGTTCCGACCCGGGAACTTGCTCCCGCCGCCACCGCGGCCCTGCGCGCCGGCAGCGTGCGCGCCGCGCTGTTCTTCTCCGCCGAGACCGCGCGCCAGTTCGTGCGCCTGGCGCAGCGGGGTGAGCTGGGCGCGACACTGGCCAATGTCGCTGCCGTCTCTATCGGACGGTCCGCCGCCGTGGCATTAGAAGCGCTGCCCTGGCGCGATATCCGCGTCGCCACCCGGCCCACCCAGGACGAGATGCTCGCGCTGCTGCGATGACCGAACCCGAAGCCCCACACCCCGCCGAACCGCCGCCGGCAGTGCTTGCGGAACCGCCGGAGGACGTTTCACCGCCGCCTTTCGACGCTCCGTCGCAGCCGCCCCCGGCGCGGCCGGCCCGCGATACCTTGCTGCCGTGGTTGTGCGGATTGGGCTTCCTGGTTCTTGCCGGAGCGATCGGCTTCGTCTGGTGGTCGTCCCCGCCGCCCCAACTGCCGCAAAGCCAGACATCCCAGTCCGTAGCGCCGGCCGACCTCCAGGCGTTGGCGGATCGCATTGCACGGCTGGAGCAACGGCCGGCGGCGCCGGGCGCAGCGCCGGTGGACCTGGGGCCCCTGAACGCCCGCGTTGCGGTGTTGGAACAACGGGCGGCGCCCGACCTGACTTCGCTGGAGGCACGGGTCGCCGCGCTGGAACAGCAGGCCACCGGCAATGGCTCGGTGGTCGCGCGGGTGGACGCCCTGTCCGGCCGCGTGGATGCGCTGGCGCAGCACGACCAGGGTGCGCTCACCGACCTCGGGCGGCGGCTGGATGCGGACGAGGCCCGTCTCGGCGCGCAAGAGCATGTGACCGCCCAGATGGCGGCGACCGCACAGCGGGCAGCGGTGCTCGCCCGCATCCAAGTGGCGGAGGCAGCGCTGGCTGCCGGCCAACCGGTCGGCGATCTGCCCAATGCTCCGCCGACGGTGGCGCGTTTCGCCACCGACCGGCCGCCGACCGAGGCGTCGCTGCGGCTTGCCTACCGGGCGGCGGAACGTGCGGCACTGGCCGCCAGCCGCCCGGACGTGGACGACAAGCCGTTTCTCGCCCGGGTCCTGGCGCATGCCGAGGACCTGGTGACCGTGCGCCAGGGCGATCGGGTCCTGGTGGGTGACCCCGCGGCGGGTGTCTTGGCCCGGGCGCGCACCGCGGTGGATGCCGGTGACCTCGCCGGGGCGGTGGCCGCCGTTGCCACCCTTTCCGGGCCGGCGGCGGCCGCGATGTCGGCCTGGGTGGCCGATGCCAAGGCGTTGCTCGCGGCCCGCGCCGGGCTGGCGGACATGGCTGCGCACGCCTGATGCGGCGAGTTCTCACTGTCCTCGTGGCGTGTGCCGTGGTGCTCGGCGTTGCCTGGGAACTGGCCGGGCTGCCCGGGCGGGTCACCGCGGAGCTTGGCGCAACCACCATCGAGATGGCCACGCCGGTCGCGGCGTTCGGCCTGCTGCTGCTGTTCGTGGTGCTGTATGTGGCGTTGCGCTTGCTCGGCGGGATGCTGCGGCTGCCGGGGATCGCGGCGCGCTGGGACGCCGAGCGCGATCGCCGGCGCGGCGACGTGGCGGTCAGCCGTGCGTTGCTCGCCCTGGCGGCCGGCGACAAGGGCGACGCAAGGCGGGAGGCGGGGCGCGCCCGGCGTTGGTTGGGTGACACCCCGCAGACCTTATTGCTTGCCGCCGAGGCGGGCCGGCTGGCCGGCCGCGATGACGAAGCCGAGGACATGTTCCGCCGCCTGGCGGATCGGCCCGACGCCGCGTTCCTCGGCTATCGTGGCCTGATGCGGCAGGCGCTGACGCGGCAGGACTGGACCGAGGCCGCCGCGCTGGCCCGTCAGGCGGAGGCGGCGCATCCGGGCGCCGAGTGGCTGCGGCTGCAACGTGCCCGGCTAGCGATCCGCGCCGGCAACTGGACCGAAGCCCTCGACCTTGCCGACAACGACGCCGCGCGGGCTGCCTTGGCGGCGGGCGCGGCCGGGGCTGAGCAAGACCCGGCGCGGGCGATGAAACTGGCGCGGCAGGCGTGGAAAGCGGATGCCAGCCTGGCGCCGGCCGCGCTGGCCTATGCGACCCGGCTACGTGCCGATGGGCGGGAGGCGCGCGCTCAGGTGGTGATCCGTCATAGCTGGTCGCTGGCGCCGCATCCTGATCTGGCGGCGTTCGCGCTGGCGCCGGTCACCGATCCGTTGGCGCGCGCGAAGGCGGCGCAGCGGCTTGCCGAGGCCAACCCAGAGCATGCGGAAAGCCGTCTGCTGCTTGCGCGTACCGCGCTCGATGCCGGGCTGACCGGGGAGGCGCGTCATCAGGCGACGCTCGCCCGCGACGCCGGATTGAACCAGCGCCGGCTTTGGCTGCTGTTGGCGGAGATCGAGGAAGCCGAGCGTGGTGGCACTGATGCGGGCGGATTGGCTGCCCGGGACGCGCTGCGGCAGGCGGCTACCGCGGACCCGGACCCGGACTGGTGCTGTGGTGAATGCCATACGTCGCACGTCGCCTGGTATCCTGCCTGCCCATCCTGTGGCGCGCCCGGCAGCTTACGATGGGGTTCCGGGAAGGCGAGAGCGCTGCAACTGACGCCTCTCCCGGCTGCGGTGGTGTTGAGTCCCGAAACGGATCGGCGCGAGGCGTAGCGCCTGGCGAGGGAGACCGGGTCGCTTCGCTCTCAATCGCACGTCCAGGCAGAGCGAGTCGTTCGCGATGCCCGCGGCCGTGGCAGCGGGAGAGCAATCAAGCGGACACGGAGTTTCGGGGAGTTCGCACGGAGTTTCGCGGAGAAAATGACACTTGGCCGCTGGCTCCTGTGGCGCGTCCATCCAAAACGCCTAAAGCTGGCAGCATGGCTTTCCGTGCAACTCCGAGCGAACTCCGCGCAACTCCGTGTCCGCTTGATTGCTCTGCCACAGTCCACACAGTGCCGCCCGCCCTGGTCCATGCGACGCAGCCGCGAGCCGAACCTGGGCGGATTTCTCCTGCTCACCGGTCATGGCGGCCGGCAGGCGGCACCACGGCGGTCTCGATCAGCTCGGCGGCCGGCACGCCGGTGCAGGAGGCCAGGCCGAGATATGGCTTCGGATCCACCGCATGACCGTTCAGCCGCACTTCGAAATGCACGTGCGCGCCGTGCGCCCGGCCGGTGGTGCCGACACGGCCGATGATCTGGC
>DATHNI010000283.1:0-33921 GCA_035486135.1 Acetobacteraceae bacterium | reverse complement strand
CGCGATCCGCGCGCGTCGCGTGGCAATGGCGGGGCGGTGATCAACTACGTCACGCACTCGCTGTCACCGACGATCGAGCCGGTAGCGAACCTCTGCGCGTCCGGCGTGCTGGAGCGGTTCGGAAAACTGCGCTTCGCCACGGTCGAGGCGGGCATCGGCTGGGTGCCGTGGCTGCTCGACGCGATGGATGAGGCGTATCGCAAGCACCACATGTGGGTGCGCCCAAAGTTGCAGGGCTTGCCGAGCGATTATTACCGCGCGCATGGTTTCGCGACGTTCCAGGAGGACCCGTCGGGGTTGTTCCTGGCGGAACGCTACGGGCTGACGGACAACTTCATGTGGGCGAACGATTATCCGCACCATGAAGGCACCTGGCCGCACTCCGCCGCGGCAATCGAGCGCACCATGCCGATGTTGAACGACACGCAGCGCGCGAAGATCCTCGGGTTGAACGCTGCTCGGTTCTTCAAGTTGGAGGTGCCGGCGCAGCAGCGGCTGGCGGCGGTGAAGTAGCGAGACGCCTGCCGCGCCAACGCATGTCGCGTCCTCGGGATCTCATGGGGCAGGTTCAGCACGGATGCTGGCACGCAGACGGTCGGCAATACGTTCGATCACGGCCAACGCGTCTCGCAGTTCTGCATCGGTAGGCTCATCCGGTACCTCGGGTCCGGGATATCGGAATTCAAATCCCCAGGCGGTGAACAGGTAGGTTGCCGCGAACAATTCTGCCTGCTTGGGATAAGCTGGCGCCGCGAGCGTGCCCAGACGTCCAAGATCGTGGGTCTTGGTGAAGGGTACATCGGCAAGCACAAGTAAGCCCTTGATGAGCTTCTCGGCCGCCTATTGGCAGTGATACGCCGACCCCGCTGGTGACGGTTCAGCAGCGTCAAGCCAAAGCCGCGCGATATGCAAAATCCTCGACGCCGACTGAAAGCCAGCGCGACGCTATGAGACGACGATCACGAGCAATCTCACGATCGTCACCGCTCATACACGACGACCCCCTCAGTGCGGGCTACGTAAGGCAGGGTGCCGACGATCTTGCTGAACCGCCGGTAGGTGTCCTCGCGACAGGGAATCACGTCCGCCGGCAACATGTAGGGCCTGCGGGCCTCCATCCCTGCGCGATAGCTCAGCTTTTCCTGTGGAGCGTCATCGTCCAGCACCACGAGCAAGTCGATATCGCTGTCCGGCCCCGCTTCGCCGCGTGCCGCCGAGCCAAACAGGATCACACGTCGCGGCTGGAAATAAGCCACGACGGGATCGAGCAATTCGGCCGGCACAAGGGGCGTAAACATCTCCGGACTCCCACGCCAGGTGTATCCTAGCATCTCACCAGCGAAGGTGCACCGTCGGCGTGCTCACCCTGACGACAGGGGTCAATATCCTGTCCGCGTTGCCCCAACCGCGTAGTTCTTGCGCGGGAACTCCTCCGTATAGCTGCGCAGGCTCTTGCCGGTGCGCGAGCCCATGTCGCGATACGGCCGGGCCCGCAGCTTCGCCACGTCGAGGTCGATGCCGTGGCCAGGCGTGGTGGGCAATTCGACGAAACTGTCCCGCACCACCAGCGGCGCGAACGCGACCTCATCGCAGGCGGGCTTGAGGTTGATGAAGCATTCGGCGAGCCAGAAATTCGGGATCATTGCCGAAAGCTGCACGGTCGCCGCGAGCCCGACCAGCGTGGAATTATAGTTGTGCGGCGCCACTGCGACCGCATGCGGCTGCGCCATTGCCGCGATGTCCAGCATCGCGCTGATGCCGCCGCAGTTGCAGATGTCTGGGTTGATGATGTCGGCGGCGCGCGCCGTCAGCGCCTGCGCGAAGGCTTCCTTGGAATAGATCGCCTCGCCGGTGACGATCGGCACGCCGGGCAGCGCGCGGCGGACCTCCGCGACGAGTTCGATGTTGTCGCACAGGCAGGGTTCCTCGTACCAGCCGATGTCGAATTCGGCGAGGCGTTGGCCGATGCGGATGGCGTGCATCGGCGCCAGGCGGCGGTGCGCTTCGACCAGCAAGGTGAAATCCGGGCCCAGCGTCTCGCGCATCGCTTTCACGTAGCGCACGACATGGTCTTCGTCCTCGCGATGAATGAAGCTGCGCCACGGCCCTGGGAACGGATCCCATTTCAGCGCGGTGAAACCCATCGCCTTCACCTTCAGCGCGCGCTCCAGGTTCTGCTCGATCGTTTCGCTGCCGCTGGACCAGCCATTGGCATAGACCTTCACCCGTTCGCGCGACGCGCCACCCAGCAGATTATACAGCGGCAGATTGGCGTGCTTGGCGACGATGTCCCACAGCGCGATCTCGATCGCGCTCCACGCCGACATCAGGTCCAGCGACGCGCGGCGCATCGCGAAGTCGTCGAACAGCACCTGCGCGGTGTGACGGATGCTGAACGCGCTGCGGCCGATGACGTAGTTCCCCATGTGCTGCAGCAGATGCTCGATCACCGGTTCCTTGCCGGGAGTCACATAGGCCTCGCCCCAGCCATGCAGGCCGCTATCCGTCTCGACACGGCAGAACAGCAGATTCTTGGCTGTGCCGGGATCGAACAGGAACGTCTCGATGCGGGCGATCTTCATGGCGGCGTTTTCCCCTCCGGCGGTTGCATCGCGCCGACAGTACGCCTCTGATCGCACCAGCGGCAACCCGGGAGAGGCGCGCGCCATGGACTTCGAGGACATCACCTATGTGGTGCAGGGCACCACTGCGATCGTCACGCTCAACCGGCCGGAGAAGCGCAACGCGCTGAGTGGCAGGCTGCTGCGCGAGTTGAACGCGGCGTTGCTGGAGGCGGACGAGCATAACGCGGTGCATTGCGTGGTGCTGCGCGGCGCCGGTCCGCATTTTTGTGCCGGCGCCGATCTGTCGGAGTATTCCAGCGGCCGCGGGCCGGAGTATCGCGGGCGGCAGGAAATCGACGATGACGTCTGGCGGTTGGAGCAAGGCCAGCGCATGCGCATCGCGCTGTTCGATATGCACAAGCCGGTGATCGCGCAGGTGCATGGCACGTGCATCGGCATCGGCACTGAGCTCGCGTGGTTCTGCGATATCGTGATGGTGGCCGATAACGCGCGGATCGGGTTTCCGCCGGTGCGCGACCTGGGGACGCCGCCCGGCTCGATGTGGCTGTATCACTGCGGACCGCAATGGGCGAAGCGGCTGCTGTTCACCGGCGACAGCTTGACCGGCAAGGACGCTGCGCGCATCGGGCTTGCATTGAAATCGGTGCCGGCGGCGACGCTGGAGAAAGAGGTGATGCGGCTGGCCGATCGCATGGGGCTGGTCGATCCGCATTTGTTGTCGGCCAACAAGCGGCTGGTCAATCTCGGGCTGGAGTTGATGGGGGCGCGCACGCTGCAACGCATCGGATCGGAGATCGACGCGCGCGGGCACCTGGCGCCGAAAGCACGAGCGTTTCGTGAAACGATGCGGGCGCACGGGGTGAAATACGCGTTCCAGCAACGCGATGCGGCGTTCGGCAGTGGCTATGCCGCGGTGGAGGGACCGGATCCCGACTGAACGCGCACGCGGCCACGCCAACCTCATCTTCGCGATGAAAAGGAAGACGTGGTTGGCCGGCCTGCGCCGGCCATGACACGGGGGACGGCGGCACGGCGCCTTACGGTCTGACCTCAGCTCCGGCCGTAGGTGTCCTCCAGCCGAACGATGTCGTCCTCGCCGAGATAGGCACCCGCCTGGACCTCGATCAGCGTCAACGGAATCTTGCCTGGGTTTTCCAGGCGGTGCACGCATCCCATCGGCAGGTAGACACTTTCGTTCTCGTGCACGATCAGCACCTCGTCGTTGCGGGTCACCTGCGCGGTACCGTTGACCACCACCCAATGCTCGGCGCGGTGGAAATGCTTCTGCAACGACAACCGATGCCCGGGCGTCACCACGATCCGCTTCACCTGGAAGCGGTCGCCCTGGATCAGGCTTTCGTAGAATCCCCAAGGCCGGTACAGCCGGTTATGCGCCACCGCCTCGTGCCGCCCGGCGGCCTTCAAACGATCCACCACCTTCTTCACGTCCTGAGCCTGGTCGCGGTGCATCGCCAGCACGGCGTCCTTGGTCACCACCACCACCGCGTCGCTCAGGCCAACCACAGCGGCCAGCATGCCGTCGCTGCGCACGTAGCAGTTTTGCGCATTCTCCAGCAGCACGTCACCGACGCTGACGTTGCCCGCCGCATCGTGGGTGCCCAGTTCCCACAATGCATTCCAGCTTCCTACGTCGGACCAGCCGATATCCGCCGGAACCACCGCGGCGAGCAGGGTACGTTCCGCCACCGCGTAGTCGAGGCTGATCGACGGGGTGGCGGTGAACGCTGCCTCGTCCAGCCGGATGAAGTCGAGGTCGGCCCGCCGCGCCGCCACCGCCTGGCGCACCGGCGGCAGCACGTCCGGAGCGTGCGCCGCCAGTTCCTGTAACAAGGTGCGCGCGGTGAACACGAACATGCCCGAGTTCCACAGGTACCGGCCGTCGGCGACCATGCGCGCAGCGCTGGCGGCGTCAGGCTTTTCCACGAATCGCGCAACGGCGTGCACGCCGGGCACATCGCGCAGCGGATCGCCGCGCTCGATATAGCCGTAGCCGGTTTCCGGGGCGGTGGGGTGCATACCGAACGTAACGAACCGGCCGGCCCGGGCGGCCACGGCGGCGACGGCCAACGCTCGATGCAGCGCGTCCATGTCGGCGATCGCGTGGTCGGCGGCGAGCATCCACAGCAGGCTGTCCGGGTCGTCCTCGGCCGCCAGCACGGCGGCGGCGGCGATGGCGGGGGCGCTGTTGCGTCCAACTGGCTCCAGCACCAGGCGGGCATCGGGGATGCCGGCCGCGCGCAATTGCTCTGCGATGAGGAAGCGGTGCTCGTGGTTGCAGACGACGATCGGCGGAGCGAAGCCGGGACCGCGGGCGCGCAACGCCGTCTGCTGCATCAGGGTGCGTTCGGACGTCAGCGGCCAAAGCTGCTTGGGAAAGCTTTCGCGCGATACCGGCCACAGACGCGTGCCGGAGCCGCCGGACAGGATGACCGGGATGATTCGGGGTTCATGCATGCGGCACAGTTTGCCCGAAAGCCCGGCAATTCGCCATTCAGAACAGATGCGGCGCGGGCCCGGGTGCACAATGTAGGCGCGCGCCGCCGCGGCACTTGCCGAGCACCGGCCGCACCTGCCACCCTGTGGCGGCGTTCACAGCACAGGAGTTTCCCCGGCATGCAGGTCCAGATCGAATATTGCGGTCAATGAGGCTACGAACCGCGCGCCCGTGAGGCGCGGGACATGATCGTGAAGACGCAACCCGGCGCGCAGGTAAGCCTGAAACGAAGCGGCGGCGGGGTCTTCGAGATCACGGTGGACGGCAGGCTCGCCTATTCGAAGAAGGCGACCGGCCGGTTCCCCTCGGACGAGGAAGTGCTGCGCACTCTCGGCTGATGCCCGCGTCGAACCCCGGATCAAGACCGGGGACTGGGTAGCGGCGCCTGCCGCGTGACGGTGGCAGTCTCATGACATCGGATGACGGGCCCGCCGGTGATCGCGGGCCCGTCGCTGATTCAAGCGGCGCCATCGGCGTTGCTACGGGTCGCTTGATCCATGGGCGCGATCCACGGCGATCGGGAACGGTACAGGAATCGCGAACCCCAGTCCGATCCCGGTGATCAGGCGGATAGCCACCAATTGCTCCGCCGTCTTCGCCAGCGGGATCAGCAGCGTGCTGACCACCACACCGATCTGCATGACCAGCTTGCGGCTCAACCGGTCCGACAGCAGCGAGGCGGTGTAGCCGCCGACCACCACCAGGAAAGTTGGCCCGGCAACCAGCCAGCGAATGTTTGCTCCCGACGGGTGCAGAGGCTCTTTGGCCAGAACGATCAGCGAGCCGCCCAGCGCAAGATCATAGCCTTCGACGAAGCCGACCGTGCCAAGCACGACGATCAGCAGAAGATGGTAGGCACTGAAGGGTATGCTGTCGAGTTTCCGCCCGAGTACATAGTTGGCGGTCAGCGTTGGCGCTGTCATCGTGTCCTCCTGGACGGATCGCAGTCCAGGCGGCAGTGAAAGCACCGAACCGGCGAGGTCGCCGTAGCAGCTTTGCGCGCAGTGTAATTGATTACGTTACAGGATTGTTAGCCTCGCAGCTTTGCCGTGGCCGCACCACCAAGTGCCGCTGGGCCGACATATTGCTCCCTGTTTCGTCGGAGGCGGTTCGTCCCCGCCTTCCTGTTTGCGTCCGGCCTAGTCTGCGAGCCGCCGTTCAGCTTGGGGCGGCGCCACGGCGTTGTAAAGCAAGGAATCAATCGGCATCTGGGCAATCGCGTTTCGCGGCGACACCGCCATCACCAGACCCCTCCCGCCGCATCGCACCCCCGAAATCTCCTGCTCCCGAACGCCTATCGATCATGACCGCCACATGCGGTATGCAGCGCGTCGCACCGAACCATGGCAGGGGGCGCGATGCATTGCGCCACCCGGGCGGTTGGTATCGATGGAAACAGGGAGTTCGAAGAATTGACCGTTCGGATGGTGCTGATCATCGGTTGCGTTGCCGCCGCCTTGCTGGGAGGCGCTGCCCTTTACGCACGCGGCGCGGCAGCCCCTGCGTGTGACAGCGACGGGGTGCAGGGCGAGGTGTATCGGGTTCTGCACGAACAATCCCACCTGGAGGGCATCTTCCTGCACGACTTCAGGCCGATATCCGGTGGCCTCTTCAGCGACACGCGGGACTGCGAGGCCGAAGTCGCGGAAATCAAGGGCAACGTCAGCGCAGCGGACATGCCTTGGCGGCATCTTCACTATCAGATCGTGCGTTCGGACGACCCGGACCATCCCACCGTCACCGTGGATCTCGGCAGCGCGACGGCTTTTGTCGCAACGCCGGAGCAAACGCTATGGACGCGCTTGCTTGCCCATTTCTGAATGGTGGCTTTGTCAGAACGGAATTTCCAGCTCCAGCCGCCAGCGCAACGTCCCGCGGGGGGTGGCCGGCGTGGCGCCAAACAGCCAGCCGACCTCGTACTTGATCTGCCCCGCCCGGCCGAGGCCGATGTCGTTCAGGTTGAGCCGGCCGACTCCGACCGGCCCGGTCAGCAACTGCTGATGCGAAAATCCCGGCATGCTGCCCAACGTGCCGGTGTCGCCGTAGACCTCGATCGCCGGCGACATCGGCGCCCAGAGATTCCAGCGGCCCTGGAAGGCGTAGGTGAAATCCAGGCCCTGGGTGGTTTGATCCGGGCCGAGCTGCCTGGTGAAGAACAGGTTCAGCATTTCCGTGGTACGGCCGATATCCTTGCCGAACACGGGGCCGAACGTGACCTCGTCGGACGTCGCATAGACGCCGCGTGTCGTCGATTGGCCATACTCGATGTAGAAGCCGGTATCGAGGAAGTCTTCGCCCGGCTCGGTCAGTTGGAACATGTTTTCCGACACCACCTGCATCAGCATGGTGGGCTGGCCCAGACTGGGATCGTTGTCGAAGCCGAGCTCGATCTCGCTGTGCCACCACGGCGTGAGACCGGTACCAAGTTCCAGCGTGTAGCTCTGCTCGCCACCAATGCCGAAGCGGTGATCGACCGAAACAGAACTGTTATTCTCGATCTCCAGCTCGCCGAGGTCGATCTCGTACGGCGATACCACGTGAAAGTCGGCGCGCGCCGCCGCGAGCGGCGCCAGGATTGCCAGCGCCACAATCAGCCCGAAAAGATATCGGGTCATTTGGCCACAAGCACGCCCTGGGCGGTATCCTGATGGAAGTCGCCGAAGAACTTGTATTGGCCGGGCGCCAGCGGACCGAGGAACACGGTAATGGTCTGGCCAGGCGCCACCAATTTTTCGCGATTGAGGTCGACACTTTCGAACTCGTCTGCGGTACCGTCGGTGTTCTTCACATGCAGTTGGAATTTCACGTTGGCCGGCACCTGGACGTGATCCGGCTCGAAGCGATGGTTGTGGAACACCAGCGTGGGCAGGTCATCGGCGCGGGCCGGCGCGCCAGCGGCCATCAGTGCGATGACCGCAGCGGCGGCGGTCAGCGTGCGCATCCGCGGTTTGCTCATGGCACGCGAGGCCAGCACAAGCGCCACCAGTGTCGCGAGCCAGGCCGCGAGTTGGATGCCCGATGGCCGCGCGGAATAGCCGACCAGGGCGTGCAGGCTGCGCCCGAGGAAACTGTCGTCGGCCAGGATGAAACTGGTATTCCACAATTCCTCGCCCCAGCCTGGCAACAGGTCGGCGGAATGCAGGATGGCGGCGGCCTGCCCCGCCATGCCAGCGGCGAGCAAGGCGATCAGGCCGTTGGTGACGCTGAACAGGCGGCGCAGCGGGATGATGACCAGGCCGCGATACAGCAGCCATGACGTGGCGCAGGCCAGCGCCAATCCCGCGAAACCGCCGGTGATGAGCGCCAGCGCGCCGGTGTGCGTTGCCGCGACGATGCCGTAGAGGAACAGCACGACTTCCGACCCCTCGCGCATCACCGCGACGGCGACCACCGCGCCCAGGGCGGCGAGCGAACGCTGGCCCAAGCGCACCGCCTGTCCCACTTCCTTGAGTTCCGCCGTCACCGAGGCTGCATGGCGCGACATCCACAGGATGTGCCAGCTCAGCATCACCACCGCGAAGCACAGGATCGCGGCGGTGAACACTTCCTGGCCGGCGCCCTCGAACGCGTTGGAAAGAGCAGCGGCGAAGCTCGCCACCAGGCTGGCACCGGCGACGCCTGCCGCGATGCCGCCGGCGATCCAGCGGCCGCGGCCGGGAACACCCTCGGTCGCGGCGAGGACGATGCCGACGATCAGGCCGGCTTCCATCGCTTCGCGGAACACGATGATCAGGCTGACGAACATACGGCGCTTCTCCCGGTCTGCAAGTGCGAATGACTTGCAACTGAGAGGGTGATACAGGGTGCACGCGGGCTGGGCAAGAGGGTGGGCGACGCGATCGGATGAAGGAAGCAAGGCCATGACGGGTCCAGGGCAGAGCCCTGGCCTCGCTTGCTTCATCCGATCGGGTTGCCGATCCCCGCCACTCGGGCAAACTCCGGATCGAACACCCGGTCCGCCATGGCCTGGCAGCGCCGCACCAGCCGGTGTTCATCGGGACCGTAGTCGGGCACTGCGTTGTGCATGGTGCGGATGTTGTCCCACAGCAGCACGTCGCCCTCGGTCCAGTGGTGGGCGAAGCGGTATTTCGGCTGCACCTGGTGCTCGAACAGCATTGCCAGCAGCGCGTCGCTCTCCGCTCCCGGCAACCCGTCGATGCGCGTGGTGTAGCCCGGGTTCGCGTATAGAATCCGGCGCCCCGACAGCGGGTGCCGCAGCACCATGGGCTGCGACACCGGCGGCTTCTGCCGCCGCTGCGCCTCGGAGAGCGGCTTACGCACGCTGCCCTCGCCGCCGCGCGCCCGCATCATGTCCCAGAACTTCGCGAAGTCATGTGTCGCGGTCAGCGTTTCCAACCGCATTTGCAACGCCGCCGGCAGATCGTCGTAGGCCGCCGCCATATCGGCGAACAACGTGTCGCCGAGTCCCCGCCCATTACGCCGCGGCACCTGCAGCGCATGCAGCACATTGACGAAGGCGATGGTGCGGCTGAACGACATGTCGGTGTGCCAGTCCTGCCCCGCATCGGCCAGACCGATCGGCTTGCCGTCCTCCACGATGTTGGAAAGGATCATCGCCTCGGGATGTCCCGGCACCTGGAATGCGCCAGAGACGTGCACCTCCAGCTCGCCGAAGTGCCGGCTGAACGCGACCTGCGCCGCCGGATCGAGTTGCTGGCCGGGGAAGCACACCACCCCATGCGCCGCCAGCGCAGCGAGGATGACCGCAAAATCCTCGCGCGACAGCGGCGACGCGAGATCGATCCCGGTGATTCGGGCGCCGAGCATTTCGCCGGAGGGGGTCACAATGGGTGTCACGACGCCGAGTTTGGCGTGGCACAGCGTCCCGCGCTAGTCTCCGCCGCATGGCCAGACTCAGCGTGAACCTCAACAAGGTAGCGTTGCTGCGCAATTCGCGCCGCACCGGCGTGCCCGACGTGCTGCATTTCGCCCGCATCGCGCTGGAGGCCGGCGCCGCGGGACTGACTGTGCATCCCCGCCCGGACGAGCGGCATATCCGCCGTAGCGACGTTCCGGCGCTGGCCGCGCTGATGCAGCCGGTGCGGCCGCGGATCGAGTTCAATATCGAGGGCTATCCGGACGCGCGGCTGCACGAGATCCTGACCGAAACAAATCCGGAACAATGCACCCTGGTGCCGGACTCGCCGGATGCGTTCACCTCGGAAGAAGGCTGGAAGCTGGACGCAGCGCAGACAGTGCTGGCGCGGCCGGCAGTGGCTGCGGCGAAGGCGTTGGGCTGCCGCGTAATTCTGTTCATCGATCCGGATCCGGGGGTGGTCGCGCGGGTGCACGATGCCGGCGCCGATGGGGTCGAGATCTACACCGGCGGTTACGCCGAAGCGTTCCGCAGCCGCACCCACGCCGGCCTGCTTGCGCGGATTGCCGACACGGCGCGCCGCGCGACGGAGCTTGGGCTGGTGGTGAATGCTGGCCACGATTTGAACCTGCACAACATTCCACCGCTGATGCGGGCCGTACCGTTCCTGGCGGAAGCGTCGATCGGCCATGAACTGACGGCGGACGCACTCGAAATGGGATTTGCCGCGGCAGTGCAGGCCTATGCCGCCGCGCTGCGGGCCGGCTGAACAAGTCGCGGCAACAGAAACGGGAAAAGGAGAGCAAGTCATGGCGGTGGAGAAACTCGCGCATCGCAAGCTGGGCAGGGACGGGCTGTCGGTCTCGGCGGTTGGGTTGGGCTGCATGTCGCTCTCCGGCGTGTACGGCGCGGCGGACGACGCGGCTTCGGAGGATTTGATCCGGCATGCCATCGACCTGGGCGTCGATCACCTCGATTCATCGGACATGTATGGCTGGGGGCACAACGAACAGGTGGTGGGGCGCGCGATCAAAGGGCGGCGCGATCGAGTAGTGCTGGCAACGAAGTTCGGCCAGGTCCAGAACCCCGGCGGACCGAACGGCGTCAACGGCCGGCCGGACTATGTGATCCAGGCCTGCGAGGCGAGCCTGAAGCGGCTCGGCGAGGAGGTCATCGACCTGTATTACCAGCACCGCGTCGATCCCTCCGTGCCAATCGAGGAAACCGTCGGCGCGATGGCGAAGCTGGTGCAGCAGGGCAAGGTCAGGCATATCGGCCTGTCGGAAGCCAAGCCGGAGACGATCCGCCGCGCCCACAAGGTGTTTCCGGTTTCCGCCGTGCAGACGGAATATTCGCTGCTGTATCGGACCGAGGCGGAAGAGACGCGGGAGACCACGCGTGGGCTGGGCATCAGCTTCGTCGCCTATGCGCCGCTGGGCCGCGGCTTCCTGACCGGCGCGATCCAGACGTTTGCCGACGTCGATGGCCGGCGTGCCGCGCATCCGCGTTTCCAGAAGGAAAACTTCGATCGCAATCGCGAACTGGTGGCAAAGATCGAGGCGATCGCGGCGGAGAAGAAGTGCACGCCGTCGCAGCTCGCACTGGCCTGGGTGCTGGCACAGGGCGACGACGTCGTGGCGATCGCCGGCACGCGCTACAAGAACCGGCTGGAGGAAAACCTCGGGGCGCTGCGCGTGGAGCTGACGCCGGAGGACGTGGCGCGGATTTCCGCCGCGGTGCCCATCGGTGCGGCCGCCGGCACCCGCTATCCGGCCGGCGGCATGGCGGGAGTGTACGTGTAAAGAAACCTCTCCCGCGCCGCGCGGGTAACCTCTCCCGCGAAAGCGGGAGAGGTCGATGGCGCGTAGCGCCGAGGGTGAGGGTGATCGGGTCGGCACGCTGCCAACCACACGTGCGGCACGCAAGAAGACCGCGGTGAACCGCTGCACCCTCACCCTCGGCGCAAGCACCCCTCGACCTCTCCCGCGCCCCGTCGCTTGCACGCGTCAACCCATTGGTCATTGTGCAGCGGCCGATCAGCCTGGCGCTGCTATTGCTCGCCGTCATGCTGTTGGTCGTGTTCCCACTGCCCGCACTGCGCGGCCGCAGCGCAACGTGACGCGGCGTCGGTGGCGCGTCACGCGCGTTCCACCCGCGCCCGAAGCAGCACGATCACGCCGCCCAACAACGACAGCGCCGCGAGGAACAACAGGCCGGGCGAGAAACTCCCGGTCCACTGCTTGAACCAACCGACGAAATACGGGCCGGCGAAGCCCGCCAGGCTGGCCATCGAACTCACCAGCGCCACGCCCGCCGCCGCGGTCACCCCACTGAAACGTTCCGCCAGCAACACCCAGAACGGTCCGCGAATGCCGAAGATGCCCACCGCCGCCACCGACAGCGCCAGCATCGTCGCCGTCGGAGACGTCACGAACACGCAGGCCGCCAACCCTGCCGCGGCAACGAATGCCGCCAAGGCCGTATGCCACACCCGCTCCCCGTGCTGATCCGAATGACGACCCCACAGGATGGTCGCAACGCACCCGAAACCGAATGGAATCGCCGTCACCACGCCGGTCAGCGCGTTGCTGAAGCCGAAGGCCTTGACCATCAGCGGCAGCCACAACGTCAATCCATAGCCGCCGGCGGTGACGCCGAAGAACGCCGCGGCGTAGGCCAGCACACGAGGATCGGTGATCAGGCTCCACGACCGGAACGGTTCCTCGCCGCGCGCCACCCGTTCCGCAACAAGCGTGGCACTCAGCCAGTCCCGCTGCGCCGGCATCAGCCAGTGGGCCTCGGCCGGCGCCTCCGACAACACGGGCAGCAGCAGCAACCCGAGGATGACGCACGGCACGCCTTCCAGCACGAACAACCACTGCCAGCCTTTCAGGCCGAGCCACCCGTCCAGGCCGAGTAAAGCGCCAGAGATCGGCGAGCCCAGCAGGCTCGACAGCGGAATTGACAGCGTGAACAGCGCGACGGTGCGGGCGCGCCATTGCCGCGGGAACCAGCGGCTCATGAAGAACACCACGCCAGGAAACAATCCCGCCTCGGCCGCGCCGAGCGCAAGGCGCAGGACGTAGAACGACCACGGTCCGCGCACCAGCGCCATGCCGGCGGCGATCAGGCCCATCGTCACCATGATGCGCGACAGCCAGGGTCCCGCGCCGAACTTCACCAGTGCGAGATTGCTCGGCAATTCCGTGAAGAAATAGCTGATGAAGAACAGCCCGGCGCCGAAGCCGAATTGCGCCGGCGACAGGCCGAGGTCGCGATTGGCGGTGATCGCGGCAAAGCCGACATTCACCCGGTCGATATAGGCGAACAGGTAGCAGGCCATCAGCAACGGGATGAAGCGCCAGGCGACACGCCGCAGCGTCGTGCGCTCCAGCGCGGTGTCATCCGTCATGCAAGGGTTCCGCCACGCGCCGGCCCTGGCGCGGCATCAATAGGATTTCCGCAATTCCTCGGCGCTGTCGCGGAAACTATAGATGTCGAGCACCTCGGTCTCCTCGTCGAGCACTTCAATCAGATGCAGCTTGCCGGGCGGAATGTAGAAGACCGAACCGGCACGCGCGACATGCACCTCGCCGTCGATCGTCAGGCGCACGCCGCCGCGCAGCACCAGGGCGACTTGTTCGGATGCGTGGCGATGCGGCTGTCCCGCCGATCCGGCCCGCAGCACGATGCGCGCCAGCACGACGTTATTGCCGACGAAACTGCGCCGCACCGAACCCGTATGCGACGAGACGTTGGGATCCGACACTCGTTCCGGCGGCAGCTTGTCCCATTCGGTGACCGGCGGCGCAGTGCCGCGCTGGCCGTCCACCCACGCATAGTAGTCCATGGTCATCCGCCCTTTGTTGTGGTCACACACCCAGCCGCCGCCGCGCCAACGCCGCGCCCTGCGCCAGGGCGTACAACTTCGCCTCCGCCACCTCACGCCGCATCGGCGCCATGCCGCAATTGGTGCACGGGAACAAATGCTCTGGCGGCACATGCTCTGCCGCGCCCTCGATTACCGCGGCGACCTCTTCCGGCGTCTCGACAGTGTCCGTCGCCACGTCGATGGCGCCGACCAGCACGTCCTTGCCCGCCAGCAATCGCAGCAGCCGCAACGGCACGCGGGCATTACGGCATTCCAGCGAGACCTGGTCGATCCTGCTCGACGCCAGCACGGGGAACGTCGCCTCGTATTGCCGCCACTCGGCGCCGAGACCCGCCTTCCAGTCGATGTTCGCCTGGATGCCGTAGCCGTAACAGATGTGCACCGCGGTCTTGCATGGCAGTCCCTCCGCCGCGCGCTCCAGTGCCGCGATGCCCCAGGTCGCAACCTCGTCCATGTAAACGTTGAAGGCGGGCTCATCGAACTGGATCACGTCCACGCCGTCGGCCGCCAGTCCGCGCGCCTCCTCGTTCAGCGCCGTGGCGAACGCCATCGCCATCGACGCCTTGTCGCCGTACTGCGCGTCCGCGATCGTATCGACGATGGTCATCGGGCCCGGCAGGGTGAATTTCAGCCGCCGCCTGGTATGCGCCCGCGCCAGCCGAGCCTCCGTCGCATGCGCCCGCCCGCGCAGCGCGATCGGTCCGGTGACGGTCGGCACCATCGCCTTGTACCGGTCGGCACGGATGCCCATCTCCACCTTGCGGTCGAAATCGATCCCGTCGAGGAACGCCAGGAACCCATGCACGAAATGCTGGCGCGATTGCTCGCCATCGGAAACGATGTCGATGCCGGCATCCTGCTGCAATTTCAGCCACAACAGCGTGGCGTCGCGCTTGGCGTCCGCCAGCGCCTCGCCCTGCTGCCGCCAGGCCGGCCACAGGCGGTTCGGTTCGGCCAGCCAGTCGGGCTTCGGCAGACTGCCCGCAATCGTGGTTTCCAACATGGTTTCCCCCTTCCCTGCCACTTATGCGGCCGACTTGCCGAACATCTCGTGGAACAATTGCTCGGCTTCGGCCAGGCCTTGCTCGGTGAAGACGACCGACTTGGCCTTGCTGGCAGGGTTCGAGATGAACCCCTTC
Source organism: Acetobacteraceae bacterium (assembly GCA_035486135.1). GTDB lineage: Bacteria > Pseudomonadota > Alphaproteobacteria > Acetobacterales > Acetobacteraceae > JASHVB01. The sequence continues at coordinate 18,953 of DATHNI010000283.1, read as the reverse complement.
TCGTGCAGCCGGTCCAGCGCGTCCCAGTCATGGCCTTTCCAGGCACGATACTCGTCATGCAGTGTCAGATACAGCAATGCCAGGACAGCGCGGTCGATCTTGCCGGTATCGATATCGTCGTCCATGCGAGCCTCCACAACCACGCGACACACTTCGAATCACGCCACCAAACCCGAACGGCATCGTGCGCCGTACACCTGCCTTGCACGCGCAATGCTAGATCGCCGGCCAGGCGTGCGGTAGGGTCACGCGAGGCGCGGTGCACGAAACGCCGTTGGCCCACGGCGGGAGGATTATGCGCATGGCGATCTCGTTCAAGCCGCTGCATCGGCACTTCGCGGCGGAGGTGCAGGGTTTTGACATGCGCTCGCCGATCGGTGCCGCGACGGCACGCGACTTCGAGCATGCCATCGACCAGTTCGGCATCCTGGTGTTTCCGGCACAGCAGGTGGACGACGCGCAGCAACTCGCCTTCACCAGCAATTTCGGGCCGCCGGATATCGGCCGCAAGAAAGCGGTGAAAAGCACCGATAGCCGCCTCCCGGAACAGATGATCGACCTGTCGAACCTCGACGAGAACGGCTACGTCATCGATCCCAATCACCGCCGTGTATTGTCATTGCTCGGCACCCGGCTGTGGCACACCGACAGCTCCTACCAGCGCCCCGCGGCAAAATACTCGATGCTGCGCGCGGTGACGGTGCCGCCCTGGGGCGGCGAGACGGAGTTTGCCGACTGCCGCGCCGCCTATGACGCTCTGCCCGACGTGCTGCGCGCCGAGACCGAGGATCGTTTCGCCGAACACTGGGTGCACCATTCGCGCAGCACGCTGGGCTGGGAGCCGACCGAGGAAGAAATCCGCGGTGCCATGCAGCCGGTGCGCTGGCCTCTGGTGCGCGTGCATCCGGGCAGCGGGCGCAAGGCGCTGTATATCGGTGCGCATGCCCGGCGGGTGATCGGCATGGCGCTGCCGGCCGGGCGCATCCTGCTGCGCGATTTGCTGGAACATGCGACGCAGCCGGAGTTCGTCTACCGCCATGCGTGGAAGCCGGGCGACCTGGTGCTGTGGGACAATCGCGCGGTCATGCATCGAGGCTGCCGCTACGATCTTTCGCAGGTGCGCGACATGCGGCGGACGACCGTGCTGGATCCCGCATCGGTTCACGAACGCGACTGTGGGGAGGCAGCGGAAGCGGCGTAACGATGCGGCGTGGCGGCGCCGAAAGCAGGGCAGCGGAGCAGCCTGCAGCGACCGATCAGCGCTCCGCCCGTGACTGGTAGAACGCCACCTTCCCATCGGGAAGAACCTGCGACAGCAAGTCGAAATCCCGATGGTTCGCTGTCACGAGTGTCAGGCCGTTGCGGCGCGCCGACGCGAACAGCAAGCAATCGAACAGCAGCTTGCGCCGCGCCTCGGGACTCAGCCCCTGTGTCCGTGTGAGCGTGCCGGCCAAGGTTCCGGCCAGCACATGGTCGGCCGGCGAGGCGGTGACAATGCGGTGCGCGGGTGCCATGGCCAGAGCATTTCGCAGATACCGCAGACTGAGTTCGGTACCCGGGTCGGCCGGGTCGAGGCGACCAAACGCGAAGGCCAGTTCGAGCCCGGTGACGCTGCTGATATGGATCAGGCCGCGTGTCGCCAGCAGTCGCTTGACCGCTTGCGGCAGGGTATCGTGGCCGTTGTCGATGAACACGCAGGTGTCGAGCAAGACCGGCCCGATGCTGCGGGCATCGAGGTCGTCGGGCAGCAGCGGGACAGGTATGCGAGGCGCAAGGCGCTGCCTGTGCCTGTCGGGACGGACGCGCCGCAGTGCGGCCTCGGTATCAAAGGCCGAGGTCAAATGACGGGTCCAGCCGACCCGCCTGGGACAGCAACCATTCACCGTAGTCGTCGCCGAGCGCTACGGCTGCCAGCGCATACTCCGCCAGTTCGGTGTCAGAGCTGATACCGGTGCGGGCCTTGGCGGCTGCCACCAGGGCTTCGTCCAGTCGTGCGCTGAGAACGTGCTTCTTCTTGCCGCCGATCAGGTGCTGAGCTTCTGCCATCTGGCGCAGCACGCCGGGCTTGGTGGGACGGCCGGTCGCGATGGGCCGCGACGGCTGGCGGGCGGTTGTCATGCTGGACCTGTGTACGACAGTGGCGCGGCACCATGTATGGCGCAAGGTGTCCCCGCAAGCCAGAGTGACTGCCCCTCGGTCCGGTGGGAAACCGCCGCGCCCGGGCCCTTTACTCCGCCGCCACCGCCAGCACGTCCTCCCGCGCCGAGGCCCGCGCACTGCCCATGCATAGCAGGCTGGCCAGCAGCAGCGCGGCAACCAGGATCAGCACCATTTCGGGATGATGATGGTCGATCAGCATGCCGAACGGTACCGGCGTCAGCGCACTGCCCAGCGGCAGCCCGGCACTGACGAAGCCGAACACCTTGCCGATCTGACCGGGCGGCGACGCATCCTTCAACATGACGTCGCGCGGCGTGCGGCTGGCACCCAGCGCCAACCCGGAGGCGAACATCAGCCCGATCACCGCCATCCAGGGCAGCGCCGCCACGGCAACCACCAATACCAGCACAGCCGACACGATCGTCAGCCCCACCGCGAAGCCCGACACATGCTGGCGATAGGCGTCGGCGAACCACCCGCCCGCCAGCACGCCGCAGGTGGAGCCTGCCATGTAGCCGGTCAACGCCGCGGAGGCGATCGCCAGGTCAATTCCCTTCACGGCGTGCAGCACGGTGATCAGCCAGGCCTGCACGCCCGCCCCGGCCATCGAGCCGAGCAAGTAGAAGCCAAAGAACAACAGCATCGTGCGGCTGAACAGCAAGGCCCGGCCGCTGATCGCCTCGCCGGCTTGATGCGGTTCGTGCCGCACTTGATCGTTCAGAATTGCGCTTTGCAACAGGATCGCCAGCACCACCGGCACGCCGACCAAACCAACCAGGATCAGGCTCGCCCGCCAGCCCATCGTCACGGCCAGCAATGCCATCACCGGCGGCCCGGAGGCAAAGCCGAGATTGCCGCTGAAGGAATGCAGCGCGAACGAGGCCCCCATGCGCTCATGGTCCACCGAGCCGCTGATGATCGCGTAGTCGGCCGGATGGAACACCGAATTGCCGATGCCGGACAACGTCGCCAGTGCCAGGATCTGCCAGAAGCTGGTAGCCAGCCCCATCGCCGCCATCGACAGCGACATCAGCAACGCGCCGCCCACCAGGAACCGCCGCGCGCCGTAGCGGTCCACCAGGAACCCTAGCGGCGTCTGGAGAATCGCCGTGGTGCCGGACATTAGCGCCACCGTCAGGCCGAGTTCGGCGAACGAAACTCCGAACGCCTTCTGCCACGGGAGAAACAGCGGCGGCAGGCACAGCACGTAGAAATGCGAGAGGAAATGGCCGTTGCCGATCAGGATGTTGACACGGGTCGTGCGGCTCAGGGCCATAGGGCGGCGTCCTCGACGTGAACAATCGGTAAGATGATCTGAGGGTTTCGATGCGTCAACCGACACGAGCAAGATGCAGGCTGTTGGGAGTCGCGATATGCCGGCGTCACCGGGACCGGCTGCCAATTCGCAGGCGAGGCGCAGCCGCAAACGTGCTCTACTCATTCCCATGAACCGCTGGACCGAATTGGCCCGAGCCCGCACCAGCACCGGCGACGACCTGGTGCTGCGCGAACGTGCCGGCTGCCTCGAGCTGCGCTGCAACGGCTGGGAATTGATGTCCAACCGCGCACATTACTCCGAGGAGCGCCTGGCCGCGCTTGCCTGCGAACATATTGGATTGCGGACCGGCGACAGCCATGGCCGGACCGCCGAACCGCATGTGCCGCACGTCCTGATCGGCGGTCTTGGCCTCGGCTTCACGCTACGCGCCGCACTGGACTGCCTCCCCCAATCCGCCCGCGTCACGGTGGCCGAGTTGCTGCCGGAGATCATCGCCTGGAACCACGGGGTGCTCGCACCGTTGACCGGCCACGTGCTCTTTGACCCGCGAGTCTCTGTCGCCTGTGCCGACATCGCCGCGCTCCTCCAGGCCGCTGCCCCCGCGACCTTCGACGCCATCCTGCTCGACACCGACAACGGCCCCGAGTCGGTGATGCTCTCTCGCAACGTCGCGCTCTACCACCCCAAAACTTTGCGGCTGATCCGGCGCGTGCTCCGCCCGGCCGGGCCTCTCGCGGTCTGGTCCGCCGACCCGTCCCCACGTTTCGAGGATCATCTGCGAAGCGCCGGATTCCAGTGGAGCGCCCACGGCGTTCCGGCGCGCGGCAGCCCGGACGACCCATTGCACACGATCTACCTGGCCTGGAGCACGATCGGCATGCGGCGAGTTGATTTCTCCTCCGGAAAATGGGACCCGTCTCTCAACGTCGACTCAGCGGACGACCGGGCGCGTGCGCGCGGCTTGGCGCCACGGGCGGAGGAGGGCCAGCCATGACCAAAACCGTCGCGATCGGCGGCCTCGGCGCCATCGGCCTGCCGCTCGCCCGCGCGTTGGACGCCGGCATCGAGGGCCTGACCCTGGTCGCGGTCGCCGCGCGCGACCATGGCAAGGCCGAAGCCAGCCTTGCGCGCTTCCGCACCAAGCCTCGGGTCGTTGCGCTCGATGCCCTTGCCGAGGCCGACATCGTCGTCGAGGCCGCCCCCGCCGCGGTGTTCGAGCAAATCGCGCGGGCGGCCATCGAGGCAGGGCGCATCTTCGTGCCGGCCTCGGTCGGCGCCTTGCTGCCGCGCATGCACCTGGTCGCCCGCGCCCAGGCCACCGGGGCGCGCGTCATCGTTCCGACCGGTGCCTTGCTCGGGCTGGATGCCGTGCGCGCGGCGGCCGAGGGCCCGGTGGACAGCATCACCATGGTGACCCGCAAGCCGCCCGGCGGGCTCGCTGGCGCGCCCCATCTGAAACGGCACAGCATCGATGTCAGCAACCTGACCGAGCCGTTACTTGTGTTCGAGGGCAACGCATTCGACGCTGCCGCAGGCTTCCCGGCCAACGTCAACGTCGCCGCCGCGCTGGCGCTGGCCGGGATTGGCCCGATGCGAACGCGCGTGGAGATCTGGGCCGACCCGGGCGTCAACCGCAACATCCATACCATCAAGGTGGAGGCCGCGGCTGCGCGCTTCACCATGACGATCGAGAACGTGCCGAGCGAGGACAACCCGCGCACCGGCAAGCTGACCACGTTATCGATGTTGACCTGCCTGCGCGGCCTGGTCTCGACGCTGAGGGTCGGCAGCTAGGCCGGGTGATGCTGGAAGGCGCGACCTACTTCGTGACTTTGGCGATGTTCGCGTTCGTCGTCTTCTGCACCGTCTACGTGCGGCACGAGACGCTGATCCTGGCCTGCATTCCGCCGATGTTCGTCGCACTCGTCGTCGGCTTCACCATGTGGATCTACGCGTTCGAGACGTTCGGCCTGCCCTTGGCGCTGGCGGCGCTGGTGGTGCCCTTCCCGCTGGCGTGGCGCCTCGGGCGACGCTATTCCGTGCGCGACCTGCTGATCGTGATCTACCTGGCGTGGGCGGCCGGCATGGTGTGCGCGCTGGTGGCGTTCAGCTTTCCGGACTCGTAAACCTCTCCCGCGAAGCGGGAGAGGTTTGTTGTCACACTAAACCGCCATTGCCATGCCGCCGGTCGCCGGATCGGCGCCGCCGTCCAGGCGCCCATCGACGCAACGGATCGCATGCACCCAGGCGAACTGGTAGCTCTGTGCATGCCGCAGCGTCCTGTACCCCTGCTCCTGCAGCGCCCGTTCCGTCGCGTGGAAAATCCGGTTCGACACTTCGATCGTATCCGACACCGCGGCGAACCGAGGCGCCGACACCGCCTGTTGCGCATCCATGCCGAACTCGATGACGTTCAGCATCACCTGCAGATTACCCATCGTGATGTAAGTCGCACCAGGCGCCCCCAGCACCAGGAACGGCTTTTCCCCCGGCCCGAACACGATCGTTGGCGACAGCGCGGAGAACCGCGCCTTACCCGGCTCCAGCGATCCCGCATGGCCCGGACGCGGATCGAACACCGCCATCGCGCCGTTGTACATGAACCCCAGCCCGTCGGTGACAACGCCGGACGGCTGGCCCAGCGTATGCGTCATCGTCACCGCGTTTCCATCGGTATCCGCCACGCACACCTGTGTCGTGTGCTTGCTCTCCGCCCCGCCGCGGTTGAAGCGCGGCACATGCGTCTTCCCGCCGCGCCGGATACGTTCGGCCATGCGCGCCGCATAATCCTTCGACGTGAGTTCCTCGATCGGCACACGCACGAAACGCGGGTCGCCGACCTTGGCATCCTTGTCCGCGGTAGCGATCTTCATCGCCTCGGCCACGACGCGGATATACGCGGGCGAGTTATGCCCCATCGCGCGCAGGTCGAAGCATTCCAGGATGTTCAGCATCTCGATCAACTGGATGCCGCCGCCGGGCGGATTGTTGGTGGCGATCCGATAACCGCGATAGCTGCCCCACAGCGGCGCGTTGTCGTCCGGCGCGCAGGCCGCAAGATCGTCCAGCGTGATCAGCCCGCCATGTTCCGCCATATCGTTGGCGATCCGCGCAGCGATCTCGCCGGAGTAAAAATCCTCCGCGCCATTGCTGGCGATGCGGCGATAGGTGCGGCCCATGTCGGGATTGCGCAGCAACTCGCCGACGGCATAGGGATGGCCGTTCGATTTGGTGTAGATCTTCCGCGTCGCCGGATAGCGCGTGACAATGTCGATATTGCCGGCCCGCCCGGATCGAGGGGGATAATGCCAGAACTCGCTGACATGCGGCCGCACCAGGAAGCCGTCCTCGCAATATCCGATGGCGGGTTGCAGCAAGTCCCCCAGGCTGCGTGTGCCGAACCGCGTCAAAGCGCTATCGAGCGCGCGCAACGTCATCGGCGTGGTGATCGACTGGTAACCGATCTCGTTGACCCGGCCTTCCAGGATGAAGCCCCAGCCGTCGTCAGCCTCGCGCACGATGAGGTCCTGCCACATGCCGGTCCGCGTCGCCGCCGGCGAGCGGCCATGGTAGTCGATCGTGGTGTGCACCCCGCGCGACGGCAGGTACAGATGGAGACACCCCATGCCGGCGATACCGCACATCTGCGGATCGACCGCGGTCTGCACCAGCGCGGCGCCGATCGCCGCGTCCACCACGTTGCCGCCGGCACGCAGGATGTCGAGGCCGGCCTCGACGGCCTCGGGCTGCGCGGCGGACACCATGCCGTGGGTCATGACGATTGCTCCCTGCGATGAGCCGTTGGGCGATGAGTCGTTGGGGGATGACTCGTTGGGCGATGAGCCGTTGGGCGATGACTTGGTGGTTCGGGTTGCTCCCGAGCGTGCTACCGCTGCTGGCGCACAGCGTCCAGGCGGCGACGCTACCCGCGGTCGAGGCCGCCAACGGCATGGTCGTCACGGCGCATCGGCTGGCGTCGGAAGCGGGCATCGCGATCCTGCGGCAGGGCGGCAATGCGATCGATGCCGCGGTTGCCGTCGGCTACGCCGAGGCGGTGGTGAACCCGTGCTGCGGCAATATCGGCGGCGGCGGCTTCATGGTCGCGCACCTGGCTGATGGGCACGACGTCTTTCTCAATTTCCGCGAGACCGCGCCGGCCGCCGCCACGCCCGGCATGTACCTGGATACGGCGGGAAATATCGTGCCCGGAGCCAGCCTGCATGGCTGGCGCGCCGTCGCTGTGCCCGGCACGGTGCTGGGGCTCGACACCGCGCTGACGCAGTACGGCACGCTGCCGCGATCGGTGGTGATGGCGCCCGCCATCCGGCTGGCGCGCGACGGCTTCGTGCTGAGCCGCTTCGATACCGACATCATGCAGCATTTCACGGCATCGTTCCGCCACGAGCCAAACGTCGCGCGGATCTTCCTGCACGCGGATGGATCGCCGCTGCAACCGGGCGAGCGCCTGATGCAGCCGGACCTCGCTGCCACGCTGCAGGCCATTGCCGATAATGGTCCCGATGCGTTCTATCGCGGCCGCATCCCACAGGAAGTCGAAACCGCCGCGCGCGCCGGCGGCGGCGTCATCACCGCCGCCGACTTCGCCGCCTATCGCGTCACCCAGTCGGCGCCGTTGTCCTGCACCTATCGCGGCTTTCGCTTCCTCTCCGCGCCACCGCCGTCGTCCGGCGGCGTTACCATGTGCGAGATCCTCCAGGTCCTCGAGGGCTACGACATGCGTGCGCTGGGCTTCCATTCCGCCCAGGCGGTGCACGTGATGACGGAAGCCATGCGGCACGCGTTTTTCGACCGCAACACCACGCTCGGCGATCCGGCCTTCATCGACAATCCGCTGGAGCGCCTGTTGTCGCCAGAACATATCGCGGCGATCCGCGCGCAGATCGGCGACCACGCGACACCGTCACGCACGCTGACATCGGGCGCGACGCCGCGCGAGCATGCGGAGACCACGCAGTATTCCGTGATCGACAAGGCGGGCAACGCGGTCTCGGTGACCTATACGATCAATGGCGGCTTCGGTGCGGGAGTCATCGCCGGCGACACCGGTTTCCTGCTGAACGACGAGATGGACGACTTCACCGTCAAGCCTGGCGCGGCGAATCATTTCGGGCTGCTGCAGGGCGAGGCCAACGCCATCGCGCCAGGCAAGCGGCCGCTGTCGTCGATGGCGCCAACTCTGGTGCTGCGCGACGGGCACGTATTCCTGGTGCTCGGTTCGCCGGGCGGCGCGCGCATCATCACCATCACCCTGGAAACCGCGTTGAACATCCTGGACTACGGCATGGCGCCGCAGGAGGCGGTGGATGCGCCGCGCTTCCACCATCAATGGCTGCCGGACGAAATAGTCGCCGAGCCCTACGCGCTGTCTCCCGATACGGAAACTCTGCTGCGAGCGATGGGATATCGGATCACGGAACAAAAACCCTGGGGTGCCGCGGAGCTGATCGAAGTGGCACCGCCGCAACCTGCGAACGAACCCGCTGCATCGTCCGGCGACGACGCCACGGCGTCAGGCGCGCTGCGGCCCGGGTTCTATTACGGTGCCAATGACGCGCGACGCCCGGCCGGCGCGGCGATCGGGTATTAGGCGAGCGTAATCGGGTGAAGAAGCAAGGCCAGGGCTCTGCCCTGGACCCGCCAGGGGGCTTTGCCCCCTGAACCCCCAGCTAAGGCGCAGCCTTAGCAATCCATTCGTTGGAGAGGTTGGACGGGAGGGGGGACGTGTGCCGTCGTGGGTGCTGCACGACCGACGATTGTCGGTCGAGCAGCGACGCCCTCGGTTCACATCCCCCTCCCGGCCAACCTCTCCAGTAAAGGGTTCCAAGGGCTCCGCCCTTGGCGGGGATCCAAGGGGCAGAGCCCCTTGGTGGGTCCAGGGCAAAGCCCTGGCCTTGCTTCTTCACCCGATTGCCCCGGCTTGACGCCCCTCGCTCCCCCCGCCACTTCTAGCCCGCCATGGCCAGCCACCTCGTCATCGACCACCGCACCGAGGCCGCCCTCCGCCACCCGGAGAAGGCGCACCGCCCGGACAACCCGATCCAGCGCAAGCCCGCCTGGATCCGGGTGAAGGCGCCCACCCATCCGGTCTACCACGAGACCCGCGCCCTGATGCGTGAGAACCGCCTGCACACGGTCTGCGAGGAAGCCGCCTGCCCCAACATCGGGGAGTGCTGGTCGCAGCGCCACGCCACCATGATGATCATGGGCGACACCTGCACCCGCGCCTGCGCGTTCTGCAACGTGCGCACCGGCCAGCCGCTCGCGCTGGACGCTGGCGAGCCCGCGCGGGTCGCCGACGCCGTGGCCCGGCTTGGCCTGAAGCATGTCGTCGTTACCTCGGTGGATCGCGACGACCTGCCCGACGGCGGTGCCGGCCATTTCGCGGCGACCATCCGGGCGCTGCGCGCCGCCGCTCCGGACACCACGATCGAGGTTCTGACACCCGACTTCCTGCGCAAGCCAGGCGCCATGGAAATTGTCGCCGACGCCCGTCCCGACGTGTTCAACCATAACCTGGAAACCGTGCCGCGGCTGTACCCCTCCATCCGTCCGGGCGCGCGCTACTACCAGTCGTTGCGCTTGCTCGACAGCGTGAAGCAGCGCGCTCCAGCCATTTTCACCAAGTCCGGCATCATGGTCGGGCTGGGCGAGGCGCGCGGCGAGGTCATGCAGGTGATGGACGACCTGCGCGTCGCCGGCGTCGATTTCCTCACCATCGGCCAGTATCTCCAGCCGACCGTGAAGCACGCCGCGGTCGATCGCTTCGTGACGCCGGAGGAATTCGCCGACTATGCCGCACTGGCCCGCGCCAAGGGGTTCCTGCTGGTCTCGGCCACCCCGCTGACCCGCAGCTCGTACCACGCCGATGCCGATTTCGCCGCCCTGCGTGACGCTCGGGAGGCGGGACGCACGGAACGGGAAGTGAGGCAGGCGGTGCCGACCGCACGCTGATGCCCACCCACGCGGAACGCCAGGTCATTCCCTACCGGCCTGACCAGTTGTTCGATTTGGTCGCTGACGTGGCCAAGTATCCGCAGTTCCTGCCCTGGTGCGTCGCGGCCCGGGTGCGCCACCGCACGGAACACGAATTGCTCGCCGACATGACCATCGGCTTCGGTCCGTTCCGCGAGACCTTCGCCACAAGAGACACACTCGACCGGCCGCGCACGGTGAAGGTGCGCTACGAGACCGGACCGTTCCGCTACCTGAACAACGAATGGAACTTCCTGCCGCATCCCGACGGCACGGAGGTCGCCTTCTTCGTCGATTTCGAATTCCGCAGCCGGATCCTGCAAGCCGCTATAGGGGTGGTGTTCAACGAGGCGGTGCGCCGCATGGTCAAGGCGTTCCAGAAGCGGGCGCGCGACGTGTATGGGCCGCCGATCGCACCACGCACGGCCGGCGCGGGCGCGGCAACGCCGGACGCCAAGCCAGGTTGATGGACTGAGCTGCACCAGGCCGCTTAGGCGGGCGTGCTCGAAACGCCCGGTCCGAGGCCGACGCAGTGCGATCCACACGCCGCCGGCCGCAATCGTCGTGATATAATCGTCATTACCGCATTTCTGTCACAGGATCGGCAGCAGTAGGTATCTCGATCCAGAATTGGACAGGCGCCGGTATGGTGGCGAACGCGGATTTCAAGCCGCTCAAATGAAACTGCGAGGAAACGAAGCCGTCCCGTGTCCGGGCTGGGCCGCCATTCAATGCACGGGTCGCGGTGCGGTTCCGCAACGCCGCCGATACCAAATATACTGTAACAGACCGCTCCTTACCATCGTGAGTCTGTTGATGGCCCCGCCCACACGAATTCCTCGGGAAGCGTGGCGCCGCGAGGCGACCGCGTGACCCGACGCTTACGGTCGCGGATCGCCGGTCCGGCACGTCGCCTGACAGCGCCTGTGCGCGAACCGGCAGCCGGCGGCGTGACCGGCCGGCGCCGGCCGTCGATGTTTTCGGCGCCGCGTGACCCCGACCATCTCCCCCGGCGCCACCGAGAGTGTCATGTCCACATCGATCCCTGACCGTGATCCAGGCGGCTGGCGGGCTTTCCCCGGCCCCGCGCAGGGCGGTACCACGTGGCTCATCGCCGCGATCGTCGCGGCTGGCCTGGTATCCGTCCTGGCGATCTGGGCCGGTGTTTTCAGCCTGATCTCCTCGGAGCACCGCGCGGCCGTCGCGCACGCCCGCACCGACGCCAGCAACCTCAGCGCCGCCTTCCAGGAGGAGGTCAGTCGTGAGCTCGACCGCTTCTCGGCCGCGATAGACCTGGTGGCACAGCGCATGCGCACGGCACCGGGTGGTTTCGACATTCACGATTGGGCCAGCCAGCTTCCCCTGCTGCCTGCGGCGATCCATGCCACCATCATCGGTCCCGATGGCCGGCTGTTGTCCAGCACGCTCGATCCGCCGCCCGGGCCGATCGACCTGAGCGACCGCGAGCATTTCCGCGTCCATCTCGACGGCAAGTATCATGGCCTGTTCATCAGCAGGCCAATCATTGGCCGGGTGACTCACCAACTGTCCATCAAGCTCAGCCGCCGCGTCGATGCGGCGGACGGGCGCTTTCTTGGCGTGGCCGTGTTCGCCCTGGCGCCGTCGCAGCTCACCACGCTGCACCGCGCGATCGATCTCGGCCCCGGCGGCAGTTTCTCGCTGTTCGGCACCGACAACGTGATCCGGGCGCGGTTCAGCGCCGACAGTCCGGACGGCACCAACGGTGTCGGCGAGATGTTGCCGCCAATGCCGGAGCGCGCACCGACCAGCGATACGCGGGATGCCGTCCATATCACTCGCAGCCACGTCGACCATACCGTCCGGCTCTACAGCGATCGCCGGGTTGCCGGGTACCCGCTGATCGTTGGCGTCGGGCTCGATCTCGATGAGGTCCTGGCGCCGGTCCGCGCGCATGCCCGGCAGGTGGCAACCACCGCGGCGATCGCCACGTTGCTACTGTGCGGCATGCTTGTCGCCCTGATCAGGGAGGTGCGGCGGCGGGCACGGCACGAAGCGCAGCTCGCGCGGGAACAATCGGCGCTGGCCGCGGACGTCGCGCTGCGTAAGCAGGTCGAGCAACAGCTTCGCGACAGTGAGCAAAAATTCCAGGACATCGCGGAGGTCAGTGGCGACTGGATCTGGGAAACCGACGCACAGCACCGGTTCAACTTCCTGCCGGCGGAGGCGTTCGCCGAGCCAGGACGGATCGGCCTGTCCAAGGCGTCCACCATCGGCAAGACGCGGTGGGAACTGGCCGGGGCCGATCCAGTGCAGGACGAGACATGGCGGCAGCACAAGGCGGACCTGGATGCGCGCCAGCCGTTCCGGCTGTTCCGCTACGCGCTCCGGGGGGTGGACGGCGTGGTCCGCCACTTCGTCGTCAACGGCAAGCCGGTGTTCGACGCCGATGGCAATTTCCTCGGCTACCGCGGCACCGCCACCAACGAGACGCCGATGGTGGAGGCGCTGCGCCGCGCCGAGGACGCGGAAACCTTGCTGCGCGATGCGATGGACAGCATCTCCGAGGGCTTCGTCATCTACGACAAAGACGATCGCCTGGTGATGTGCAACGACGCGTACCGGCGGCTGTATCCCGCCAGCGCGCACCTGATGGTGCCCGGGGTGAAGTTCGAGACGCTGGTACGCAACACCCTGGCGACCGGCCACTATCCGGATGCCGCCGGACGCGAAGCGGAATGGGTCGCCAACTTTCTGCGAACCCATGACGAGGCGGTCGACGAGCTCGAAACCCAGGTGCGGGATGGCCGCTGGCTGCTGGTGTCGGAGCGCCGGATGCGCAACGGCGGCCTCGCCGGGGTGCGGGTCGATATCACCGAGTTCAAGCGGATCCAGGGCGCCCTGAGCGAAAGCGAACGCCGGTTGCGCGACTTCGCAGAGATGGCGTCGGACTGGTTCTGGGAACAGGATGCCGATCTCCGCTTCACCTGGTTCTCGGAGGGTCTGCGGACGCTCAATGCATCGTCGCAGTCCTATACCGGCCGATGGCGGTGGGAGATGAACCCCGAAGGCGCGTCGCCGGAGCAATGGGAGGCGCACAAGGCCGACCTTGCCGCGTGCCGGCCGTTCCGGGATTTCCGCTACCGCATGCGCGGCGCCGACGGCGGCTTGCGGCACGTCAGTATCCACGGCCATCCGCTGTTCGACGACACCGGACGGTTCACCGGCTATCGCGGCATCGGACGCGACATCACGGCGCAGATCAAAGCCGAACAGGAGCTGGAGCAAGCCAAGGAGCGGGCGGAGCAAGCCGAGACGCTGCTGCGCGATGCGGTGGACAGCCTGTCCGAGGGGTTCGTGATCTTCGATCGCGAGGACCGCTTCGTGATGTGCAACGACGTCTATCGCCAGATCTACGCCGAGGGCGCCGCCGCCCTGGTGCCCGGCGCGCGGTTCGAGGACATCGTTCGCACAAACAATGCCGGCGGCGGCGGGAACGCCGACTGGCGCGGCCGCGAGGCGGAATGGGTCGCCGCACGCCTGCGCAACCATCACGAAGCCAGGGACGCCATCGAGTTCCGCCGGACCGACGGCTCCTGGTACCTGGTCACCGACCGGCGGATGAAGAATGGCGGCATCGCCGGGCTGCGCATCGACATCACCGCGCTGAAGCAGACCCAGGCGGCCTTGCGCGAGAGCGAGGAACGGCTCGACCGAGCCCAGGCCATTGCCGGAATCGGCAGTTGGGAACTGGATGTCGCCACCGGGCGCTATATCTGGTCGAAGGAGCTGTATCGCATCCGCGGCCTGTCGCCGGACAGCTTCGAGCCGCGCATCGAAACCGTCGCCAACTATATCCACCCGGAGGACTACCCCGTCGCGTGGCGTTGGATCGAAGACCTGAAGGCGGGCCACGAGCAAAATACGCTCGATGCCAGGATGGTCCGTCCGGACGGCGAGGTACGGGTGCTGCGGGTGGAAGGCCGGCCGGTCGTCGATGCCGACGGCGTCGTCCGCCGCATCGCCGGAACCATGCAGGACGTCACCGAGCGCCGGCTGATCGAACGCCAACTCGCGCAGGCGCAGAAGATGGAGGCGATCGGCAACCTCACCGGCGGCATGGCGCACGATTTCAACAACGTGCTTGGCGTCGTCGTCGGCAACCTCGACCTGCTGAAGCGGCTGATCAAGGACGATGCGGCGGCAACCGAGCTGTGCACCGAGGCGCTGGACGGGGCGAGCCGCTGCACCGACCTGATCCGGCGCTTGCTCGCCTTTGCGCGCCGCCAGCCGTTACGGCCCGAGATCACTGACATGAACGCGCTGGTCGGCGACATCGCCCGCTTGCTCGGCCGCATCCTTGGCGAGGACGTCGTGCTGAACCTGCACCTGGATGCCGGGCTGCGGCCGGTCATGGTCGATCCATCGCAACTCGAGGCGGCGCTGGTGAATTTCGCCACCAACGCTCGCGACGCCATGCCGAAGGGTGGGCGCCTGGACATCACCACGAGCAATGTCGTGCTCGATGCCAGCTACGCCGCGCTGCATCCCGATGTCTCACCCGGCGCGTATGTTCGCGTCGAGATCAGCGACACCGGCAGCGGCATCCCGCCCGAGATCATCGGCCGCATCTTCGAGCCGTTCTTCACCACCAAGGAGCCGGGGCGGGGCACCGGCCTGGGTCTGTCGATGGCATTCGGCTTCGTCAAGCAGTCCGGCGGACACCTGTCGGTTTACAGCGAGCCGAGCCTGGGCACGACGTTCCGGCTCTATCTGCCGAGCGATGCGGCAGAGGAGGCAGCGCAGTCCGATCCGGCGGGGACGGAGCCGGTGGTGGGCGGCGACGAGGCGGTGCTGGTGGTGGAGGACAATGCGCAACTGCGCCATGCCACCGTGCGGCAATTGATCGAGCTGGGCTACCGGGTCCTGGAGGCCGAGGACGCGGCGGCGGCGCTGGCGATC
This sequence comes from Acetobacteraceae bacterium, assembly GCA_035486135.1. GTDB lineage: Bacteria > Pseudomonadota > Alphaproteobacteria > Acetobacterales > Acetobacteraceae > JASHVB01. The sequence continues at coordinate 3,580 of DATHNI010000283.1, read as the reverse complement.
CTGTCCGGCAACCGCGTGGATCTGCTGTTCACCGATGTGGTGATGCCGGGGAGCATGGACGGGCTTGACCTGGCACACCGGGCCATGGCGTTGCGCCCCGGCCTGAAGGTGCTGCTGACCTCCGGCTTCCCCGGCGTGCGAGGCGCCGACCGGCGCATGGCGGACTGCCCGTTCCCCATGTTGAACAAGCCATCCCGCGCCGACGAGCTGGCGCGGATGGTGCGCGAGGTGCTGGACGGCGGCGGCGACCGGGCAGAAGCCGCGGCATCGCGTTTCATCATAGCAGACGGCCGCCTATATGATGATCGGCCGGCCGAAAGAGGGGAACGGGTGTGACGACGCGCGTCCTGGTATTCGACGACGACGCCGCGGTCGGGCGCCTCGCCGTCAGGGTCGCCACGATGGCGGGCATGACCGCGCTGGCGGTGACCGATCCCGTCTCCTTCGCCCAGCGCCTGCGCACCCAACCGCCCCAGGTGGTCCTGCTGGACCTGCAACTCGGCGAAACGGATGGCGTAGAACAATTGCGGCTGCTGGCCGAGCGGCAGTATGGCGGCATGCTGGTGCTGATGAGCGGTTTCGACGCGCGCGTGCTGGGGACCGCGCGGGCGCTGGGGCAGAGCCTCGGCCTGAAGGTCGAGGCGGTGCTGCAGAAGCCGCTGCGCGTCGCGGAGCTGGAGGCGGTGCTGCGGCGGGTGAATGCCGCCGGCCAGTCGCCGTCGGCCGAGCGGCTGCTGACGGCGATCGCGAATGACGAGCTGGTGCTGGACTTCCAGCCGGTGGTGTCGCGCAAGCCGAGGCTGCTGAAGAAGCTGGAGGCGCTGGTTCGCTGGGAGCATCCGACCTCCGGCCGCATTCCGCCCGCCGACTTCCTGCCGATGGTGGAGAGCAACACGGGCGTCATCGACGCACTGACCGATTGGGTCGTGGGCGCCGCGGTGGAGGCGCACCAGGTGCTGGCCGAGCTGGGCGTCAGCGTGCCGATTGCGGTGAACATGTCCACCCAGAACCTGCACGACCTGACGGTGCCGGACCGGCTTGAGCAACGCCTGCGGGCCGGCGGCATGCCGGCGCGTCATCTGTGCCTGGAGATCACCGAAAGTGCGGCGTTCAAGGATGCCTCGCTCACCATGGACATCCTCAGCCGGGTGCGGCTGAAGGGCATGCAGCTCTCGATCGACGATTTCGGCACCGGCTATTCATCGCTGAAGGTGCTGCGGCAGATGCCCTTCACGGAGATCAAGATCGACCGGTCGTTCGTCGGCGACGCGACGACGTCGCGGGACTCACGGGCGATCGTGAAGTCGATCATGGACCTCGCCGCCAACATGGAGATGGGCTGCGTCGCCGAAGGGGTCGAGACGGAGGAGACGGCGGATCTGCTGGAGACCCTGGGGTCCTGCGACATGCAAGGCTACCTGATCGCCCGACCGATGCCGGTGGAGGCGGTGCCCGCGTGGCTGGCGACCTGGATGCAGGGCAGCAAAACGGCGCCGCGGAGCCAGGCGCCCGTCGCGGCAGTCCCGGTGCTGGCGATGGCGGATGGCGCGGCGGAGATCGGCGCGGCGCCGCCGGAGCACCGCCCGGTGGAGGACGTTCCGCGCCTGTCGCCGCGGCAGCTCCAGGTGATGCACCTGCTGTCCGACGGGTGCTCTGTGCAGGAGATTGCCCGGCGGCTGGATATCGGCATCCGCCCGGTGAAGGTGGATCTGGCGCTGGCCTATACCACACTGGGGGCGCGCAACCGCGTCGAGGCGCTGATCCGGGCGCAGGGGTTGCTCGAGGCCGATGCGGCGGTGAAAGGCTAGGGCGCGGCGGGCATATCGCTTCAGGGCGCCTGACATGGGTGCTGGGGATGCACCCGGTGGGTCAGGAACTTCGTTACATCGGGCGGCCGCCGCCGTCAGGGGAAACCGGCGGCACTCATCGGAAATGGCACCAGCCCATCCGCGATGCGGGCGCGAAATGCTGGATCGATCGCCGCCAGGTCGAGGAACTCAACCTTGTAAGGCAGGTCCGGTTCCGAGAGCGCCTCGGCAATCTCGCCCATCAACCGCAGCCCGAGCGGCCGGTCCCACGCCAGCGCCAGATCGAGATCGGAATAGCGCCGTGCGTGGCCGTGCGCGCGGGAACCGAACACGAATGCCCGCGCGCCCGCCGGCAGGAACCTGCGCAGCACATCGCGCACGATCGCCGCATGCTCGGTACTAATGTCGAGCACGAGCGTCATGCCAGGCGCCACTGCAACGCATCGCGCAGATGGATGACGTCGGCCAGGAAGGCGGGAATGTCCCGCACGATCTCCGCGGCCACCGCGGCTGAATAGGTGTGGCTGGTCCTCGCCCGCATGTCGCGATAGTGGCGCCAGGCAGGCCAATCGTTCAGCAGCAGTCCCTGTGCGCTACCGGTCCGGATCAGGTCCTGGAACGGCATCTGGTCGAACGTCGCGGGTGACGGCGACACCTGCCGCAGATAGCGCCGCAGGATGCGATGAGCGAGTTCGTAGGTGAATTCGAACCGCTGGATCAACCCGCCGCGAAGCTGGTCGTCAGCCGGTTCACGCCGGTGGCGCTCCAGCCCTTCCTGTAGCCGCACCACGGCGTTCACCAGTGAGCTGATGTCGAGCACCACGGGCGGTATGGCCCCCCTGTGGTGCGTTCATGACGTCCGGCGTCCTCGTCAACCAGTGCCGCAGCCTCCAGCAAAAGAGTCAGGCGCCAGCTCCGTAGGTTCCGCTCGCGACAGGAACGTGGCGCGCCAACCAGTGGGACAATGCGTGAATGGCGGGGCGATTGGCAGGGTGGTTGCGCTTCAAGTCGGTCAGGTATTCGGCGACCGCTGCCGCCAGCGGCTGTTGCCCCCGCCGGGCGGCCAGAATAGACGGCAGTGCACCGTGGGACATGACCCAAATCGCGTATTCGTCGTCGGTCATGCCCAGGTACTCGGAGAGACTGCGCTTTTCCTCGTCGCCCGAGTTGTGCCATGCCTCGACGAAATCATCGATCTGGTCGGCCGAAATCAGCCCGTCACCGTACAGGGAGAAAAAAGTCTGCGTCTCATGCTGCACTTCAGACACGGATACGTCTTCCTCTCCGCGCGGGTTTGGTGGGCTCGCCGGTCATCGCGTCCATGGCGCCGATGTGCCGGCCCCGTCCGTCGTAGCCTTCGATTTCGCCATGCAGCGCGTCCCAGGTGTAAATCACATCATCCTCAATGCTCCGCCATCGCCTCTCGCCGTAGATGAAACCCAGGTAGGTGCAGGTATCGAGAAAGCTTGGCCTCGGGATCGGTTTGCGGCCCAATCACGATACTCCATCCGTTCGCGCAGCCAAGAATGATGCGCCGAAAGGATGAACAAGTTACTACATGACCGGCCGCGCCCGAATCGCCCTACTCCGCCGCCAGCTTCTCCGCGTCAGTCGCCGCCTTCAGTTCGGCAGCCTTCGCCTCCACCAGTTCGACGATATGCTCCACCATGTCGGTCCCGGCGATCGTGTGATCCGTCTTGCCGGCGCGGTAGATCATGTGCCGCCCGTTGCCGCCGCCGGTCAGGCCGATATCCGTCATCAGCGCCTCGCCC
>DATHNI010000282.1:0-44199 GCA_035486135.1 Acetobacteraceae bacterium | reverse complement strand
GCGGCTTGACAATGATGTCCTGATGTTCGGCGCGGAACGCGCGCATCGACTCGAGATCCCAAGAGATCATCGTCGGTGGCATCAGGTCCGGAAAATGCGTGACCAGCAGCTTCTCCGGCGCGTTACGCACCGCCGCCGGATCATTCACCACCAATGTGCCGGGGTGGATATGCTCCAGCAGATGCGTCGCCGTGATGTAGGCCATGTCGAATGGCGGGTCCTGGCGCATCAGCACGACGTCCATCGTCGACAGGTCGGCCACCACCGCATCGCCGAAATGGTGGTGCGCGCCCTGCACGCGCTGCACCGTCACCGGCCGTACGCGCGCGAATAGCCGCTCCTCTCGCCTGGAGCTCTGCTGCTTAACGCCCTCGCACAGCCACATGTTGCGCACTTCGTAATGGAACAACGCGTGGCCACGCGCTTGCGCCTCGAGCATCAGCGCGAAGGTGGAGTCGCCGTTGATATTGATGGTATCGATTGGGTCCATCTGGACCGCAACCCGAAGCTGCCGCGCCATGATCCGCTCTCGTGCAATGCCGTTGGGCGTTGTCTAGAGCAGAATCATGGCGCGGTGAAACCGCTTGTCAGGCGGCCATGTCGAACAGCAGGACCTCGGCCGGCTGCTCGGCGCGGATCGTCAGGGCCGTCTCGCCGTCGACCGCTGCGCCGTCACCCTGCTGCAGCGCCTGGCCGTTCAGGTTGGCGGCACCGCGGGCGAGCTGCACCCACTGGATGCGGCCCGGCTTCGGGGTGAAGCCAACCTGCTGACCTTCGCCCAGGCGTGCCGCGTACAGCTCCGCATCCTGGTGGATTGTCACCGCACCGTCGCGGCCATCCGGCGCGCCGACCAGCCGCAGCTTCCCGTCCAGGTCGGTAAACGCCGTCTGCTCATAACCAGGCTTCAGGCCGCGGGCGCCGGGGAGGATCCAGATCTGCAGCAGGTGCAGCGGATCGGTCGCGGACGCATTGAACTCCGAGTGCCGGATGCCCGTCCCCGCGCTCATGCGCTGCAACTCCCCGGGCCGGACCACGGCCTGATTGCCTTCCGAATCGCGGTGCGCCACCGCGCCGGACAGCACCCAGGTGAGGATCTCCATGTCCCGGTGCGGATGGGTCGGGAACCCGGCCGCCGGCGCGATGCGGTCCTCGTTGATCACGCGCAGCGGGCCGAAGCCCATATGGCGCGGATCCATGTAGTCGGCGAACGAAAAGCTGAACTTGCTGTCCAGCCAGCCATGGTTGCCACCGCCGCGGTCAGCGGATTTGCGAAGGGTGATCATTGTCGGTCTCCCGTGCGTTGGTCGTCATGCAGCCGGTTTCGCGGCCTTCAGGGCCGCGGCAACCTCAGCAAGGCGACGCCCTTGGAAGCGGGCGACGGCCAGGTCGTCCTCGGTCGGCGCGGCGTTCGGCGGCACCACAGCGGTGGCGCCATACGGCGTGCCACCCTTGAACATCGTGCCATCGGCGTAGCCCGTCGGTACGATGATCAGCCCGAGATGCGCCATCGTGTTGTAGAGCGTCAGCAGCGTGCTCTCGTTGCCGCCGTGCTTGGCCGAGCTGGCGCCGAATGCGCCGCCGGCCTTGCCGTTCAGCTTGCCCTGGAACCACGCCCCACCCAGGCTGTCGATGTAGGCCCGCAGCTCGGAGCTGGCGCCGCCGAACCGGGTCGGCGTGCCGAAGGCGATGGCGTCGGCCCACACCGCGTCGTCCTCGGTGGGTGCCGGGTGGGCCGCGTTCATGCGCTCGGCCGCATCGGCCCAGCCGGGGACATTGGCCATCACAGCCGCCGGCACCAGCTCGCGCGCACGGCGCAGGCGAACCTCGGCGCCAGCGGCGCGGGCGCCCTCGGCGACGGCATTGGCCAGTGCCTCGGTGGCGCCGTTGCGGGAATAGAAAGCGATCAGGACGTTGGTCATTGGTCTGTGCTCCTCGATCGGCGCGGGACGGCGCCTGTCGAGGCCGGAGATAAGACTGGCCGGCCATCGAGAAAACGGGGATAATATCGAAGTATTCTAACGAGAATATCGATATGCCAGACACCGGTACCCCCACCCTTGACCAGCTCCATGTCCTGGCCACCGTGGCCGAGTCCGGCAGCTTCTCCGCCACCGCCCGCCACCTGAACCGTGCCCAATCGGTCATCAGCTACACCATCGCCAACCTCGAGGTGCAGCTCGGTTTGCCCCTGTTCACCCGCGACGGCCACCGCCCGGTGCTGACTGAAGCCGGCCGCGCCCTGGTCGCCGATGCCCGCCGCGTCGGCCTGCTGGTGGACGAGCTGCGTGCCCGCGCCGCCGCCCTGCGCCGCGGGCTGGAGGCGGAGCTGGGCCTGGCGGTCGACGTGATGTTCCCGACCGAGCGCCTGGTCTGCGCGCTGAACGACTTCGCCGCCGAGTACCCCACCGTGGGCCTTCGCCTGCGCATCGAGGGCCTGGGCGGCGTCGCCCAGCTCATGCTGGACGGGACCTGCCAGGTCGGTGTGAGCGGCTGGACCGGGGTCCGTGACGACGGGTTGGTGCGGCAGCGGATCGGCGCGGTGCGACTGATCCCGGTGGCCGCGCCCGGCCACCCGCTGGCGCACGCGGCCGCACCGATCCCCAGCACGGTGGTGCGCGAACAGGTGCAACTGGTGCTGAGCGACCGCACGGCGCTGACCGAAGGGCAGGACTTCGGCGTGCTGGCTCTGCGCACCTGGCGGCTGGGCGACCTGGGCGCCAAGCACGCGCTGCTGCTGGCCGGCCTGGGCTGGGGCAACATGCCCGAGCACATCGTGCGCGCCGACCTCGACGCCGGCCGGCTGGTGGCGTTGGCCCTGGCGGAGGCGCCGGAGCACCAATATCCGATCAGCCTGGTGCATCGGGCGGACGCGCCACCGGGCCCAGCCGGCGCCTGGCTGGCGGAACGATTGGCCGGGCCTTGACGGCGGCCCACCGTCTTCGGCCATTACCCGGCGCCGTGCGTGTGCCGGCGCACCGCCAGGTGCCAGGTGCGCCAGGGACGTATGGCGAGGATCGCGAGAACGGTGTTGCCGGTCCCCGCGGGGATCGCCATGCCATTGCCGGGTTGGCCGACGCCAGCGCCCAACCGGCCAACGACGCGAAACGCCGCGATCACCGCCAGCGTGCCAAAGATGACCGAACCCGCAGCCTGGCCAACCAGCAAACCGGCCGGTCCGAACTGCGCGCCAATGGTCACGAATGGGATCGTTCCGAGCGTGGCACGGCCCCAGTTGAACAGCGTCGAAAGCACCGGATAGCCAAGATTGTTGAACGCGGCATTGGCGACGAACAGCGCGCCGGTGAACAGAAATCCAGCGGCGAGCCAGGAGCAGAACAGATGCACCAGCTCCGCCGTCACGCCACTGGCGAAGAAGGCGCGCACCACCAGCGCCTGCGCCGATGCCAGGATCGCCCAGGCGGCAAGCACAGTGGCCAGCACGAAGGTGAAGCTGTCGCGTAAGGTCGCGCGCACCCGGTCAAGCTGCCCGGCACCGGCATTCTGCGCGATAATCGGCCCGACCGCGCCGCTCAACGCATAGACCAATCCAAACACGACCGGCGAGATGCGGTCGATCGTCGCCTGGCCGGCCACCGCGTCGGGACCGAAGGCCGCCATGCTGCGGGTCACGTAGGCGGCCCCGACCGGCGTCGCGATGTTGGTGAGCACAGCGGGGAAGGCAACGTGACAGATGGCGGCCATGTCGCCCGCCAGGGCCCGGCGCGATGGGCGGGCGAGCAGATCGTGCCGCCGCACCGCCCCGCGCCAGCCCAATGTCGCCAGCACGCAGCGGGACAGCACAGTGCTGATCGCCGCCCCCGGCAGGCCAAGATGCAGCCCGAAGATCAGGATCGGGTCCAGCACCGCGGTGGCGAGGGCCGCGAACAGTGTGACATTCATGGCCCGCCTGGCATCACCGATGCAGCGCAGCAGGCCGGAGCAGCACATCCCGACCGCGAGCAACGGCAGCGCCGGCGAGGAGATCGTCAGGAAACGCGCGGCCAGGCGCCGCGTCTCGCCGCTGGCACCGAGCGTGTCCAGGATCGGCGTGAGCAAGGCCACGGTACCGAGTCCGACGACCAGGCCGGTCAGCACCATCAGCACCAGGCCGCTGCCGGCAATGTGCCGTGCGGCGCGGCCCTCGCTGGCGCCGATGCTGTGCGCGACCACGGCGCCCACGCCAATGGTCAGTCCGATCAGCACCGAGGTCTCGAAGAAGCCGACCACACCGGCGAAGCCAATCGCCGCGGCGATTGGCCGCTGCCCAAGCAGGGAGATGTAGAACAGGTTCAGCAGATCGACGGCGAACACCGCGATGAGCCCGATCGCCCCGGTCCCGGCCATGACGACCACGTGACGCATGATGTTACCGGTCACGAAGCGGGCCTCACCGGCCGCCGGCATGTCTGGCACCGCTACGCCTCCTGTCCCGCGCCCTCAGGCCCCAGCGGCAACCCGCAGTGCAAACGGCGCTCACGGCACTGAATGTCAGCCGAAAAAGTCCAACAACAGCCGGCACGCACGAGGATGAGGCGCGGCAGTCCGCTTGCCTGAGCCCATCGCTCCGGAGCCGCGGGTCCGTTATAGGCCGGCACCCGCAGTTCATTTAGCAGGCCTGTCGGTTCGCAGCGGGCCAGAAGCCGCGTCGCAAACCTGCGCGCCGCCGGCCATTCCCGCAAAATTGTCGCGCGCTACTGCCCCAACCGCTGCAAAATCGCCGGCACGTGCACCTGGTCGCCCTTGTAGTTCCCGGTCAGCGCATACATCACGAGATTGACACCGAAACGATACGCCAGCGTCCGCTGCCGCGCCCCACCCGGAATCACCGCATACGGATTGCGGCCATCCGCATCCACCGCCCACGCCGCCGCCCAATCGTTCCCGCCCACAATCACCGGGCTGACACTGTCGTTCGTCCGGTCCTGATCGCGCTGTACCCACACGGTGTCGCCGGTATAACGACCGGGAAAATCCGACAGCAGATAGAACGACCGCGCCAGCACGTGCTCAGTGGTCAGCGGCGCCAGCGGCGGGATCACCAGCCCGCGTGCCACCCGCCGCAACGCCGTTTCGGTCCCGGGCGCAAATCCCGCCCCCGACCCGGAATCCCGTGTGTCGATCAGGATGATCCCGCCGCGGCTCATGTAATCGTTCAGCGCCTGCGCCTGCGCCGGCGTCAGCGGCGCCTCATCGGCGGTAATCGGCCAGTAGAGCAGCGGATAGAAACTCAGATCCGTCTGTCCGGGCGCCACCTCGTCAGGCTCCACCAGCGTCGCCGCGGTGCGCAGGTTCACGTAATCCGATAGCCCCTCCAGCCCCGCGCGCGATACGCTGTCAATCTGCGCGTCACCCGTGCCGATATAGCCCAACCGCGTCGCCAGCGCCGGATTGGAATTGCTGTCCAATGCCCAGGCCGCATGTGTGCCCAGGACACACGCCAGCGCCAGCGCCGACGCACGTACCGCCGCCACCCCAGGCCGCAGCAGCCCGCGCAGCGCCAGCGCGATCAGCAGGTCCACCGTCAGCAGCGCGACCGCCGCCGCCAGCAGCCAGGGTCCGAGCGCCCGCTCGGTCACCTGCGTGGTCAACGTCTCCACCCGCGCGCCTGGCACCACCGGCGCCGCGACCGGCAACGGCAGATTGGCGCCGAGGTTCAGCGCCTGCCGCCCGCTCTCCGGCCCATATAGCCCCGGCGGATGCTTCGGGGATGCCGGCGTCCGGCCGACCGCGTTCGCTGGCAGGCCGGCCGCCGATTCCGGTGGCGTCGACAACAGCCCGTACCCATCCAGCGTCTGCGCCGGCGCCAGCACGGTCGCATCCGGCGGCGTCGCCACCCCGGCCGACAGCGTCACCAGCCGCCGCAGCATCTCCACGAACAGGCCGGACAGCGGCAGGTTCGACCAGTCGGCATTCGCGGTCACATGGAACAGCACGATCCGCCCGACCCCGCGCGCCGCCTCGGTCACCAGAGGCGTGCCATCGGCCAGCGTCGCCCAGGTCTGCCCCGCGAGCGTCGCACTCGGCTCGGCCAGCACCTGCCGTGTCACCTTCACATCCGGCGGCACCGTCAGGCCGGCAAATGGGGACGCCGCCGGGAACGGCGCCAGCCCGGCCGGCTCACTCCAGGACAGCGCACCGCCCAGCTGCCGGTCGCCGTCCAGCAATTTCACCGGCAGCAACGGATCGATCTCGCCCATCGGCTGTTCGGCGGTGCGCGGCCCGGCGAAGCGCACCAGTAGGCCACCCTTCTCCACCCAGGCCGTTACCGCATCCCGTTCCGCACCGGTCGGCAGCGGCCGGTCCGCCAGGATCAGCACCGAGATGTCGCTCTTGATCAGGTCGCTGATGCTGGCCTCACGCAGCTCGGCATACGGCTCCAGCGCCCGACGCAGATAGAACAGCGGCCCCGAAAGCGGCGTATCCGCGGTCGCCAGATCACCGGCCACCATCCCAACCGGCCGGCGCCGCCAGCGCTCATCCAGCAGCACCACCGACGCAGCCGACGGCGGCCCCTCCAACACCAGCCGACTGAGCTGATTGCGCAGCTCCAGCGGCAGCGCAATCGGCGCCTCGCCGCTGGTGGCGCCCGCCGCCAGCGGGATCACCGCACGCGCGAGGCTACGGCCATCCCCGCTTTGCGCCAGCACCACCGCCCGCGTCGGCACCGGCTGCGCCGCTTGCGCGACCCGCGCGACCAGACGGTCCGCCTCGCTGCGCGGCGGCAGCAGAACCCGTTGCGGCAGCAGCGCGCAGCACAGTTCGGTCACCGAACCGGCCGCCGCCAGCGCCTGACTGAACCGGGTGAAACGTGTGCCACCGACCGCCTCATCCGTCAGCCCGTCGGCGACATAGACCACCAGGCTGCCCGGTTGCTTCCACCCCGCCAGTGCCGCCGTCGCCGCGTCGCGGTCCGGTGGCCAGGGTTCCGGATGCAGCGCCGCCAGCCGTCCGCGCAGCTCGGGCACCGGCATCACCGGCGTCAGCGAGGGCGCCGCGCCCGACCCATCCGCCGCCGTCGCCAACAGCGCGGCCGAGCGCCCCGCCCGCGCCGCCCGATCCAGCGCCGCGTTCGCCGCCTGCATCCGCCGCGGCCAATCCGCCGCCGCGGCCCAGCCATTGTCCACCACCAGCAGCATCGGCCCGCTGCCTGGCAGCCGTGCCCCGGCATCCAGCACCGGCTGCGCCAACCCCACGATCACCAGCCCCGCCGCCAGCAGCCGCAACGCCAGCAACCACCACGGCGTGCGCGCCGGCGTCTCCTCCCGCGCCTGCAGCCCCAGCAGCAGCCGGATCGCCGGGAAACTCTCGCTCAGCGGCGCCGGCGGCGTGACCCGCAGCAGCCACCACAGCAGCGGCAGCGCCGCCAGCGCCAGCAGCACCCCCGGTGCGACGAAGATCATCGCCCGGCCAACGACGAATACAGCCCGAGCAGCGCCGCCTCGGGCGAGGCGTCCGTGCGATGCGTGGCGAAATTGAACCCGGCCGCGGCACAGATCGCCGCCAGCCCCTCCTGCTGCGCCTTGAGCCGCGCGGCATAGGCGTGACGCACGTTCTCGACACGCGGGATCAGCGTCTCGCCGTCCCGCTCCAGCCCGCGGAACCGGATCCGCCCGCTATACGGCAGCTCCAGCTCCGCCGGATCGAGCACCTGCAACAGCGAGCCCGTCACCGGCACCGACCGCAGCGCGCCAATCGTCGCCTGAATCTCAGGCAACGGCGCCAGGAAATCGCCGATCAGCACCACGGTCGCATGGCGCGGCAGTTTCATCCGCGGCGGCACGCCCGATCCATCACCTGCCTGGCCATTATCCATGACGCCATCCAGGTCCGCCGCAAGCCGGTCCAACCCAGCCCGCCCCGATACCGGTCGTGCCCCCGGCGCCATCAGCGTCACCCGCTCACCGCCGCGCAGCAGCAGTGCCGCCAACGCCAGCAACAACAGTTCTGCGCGCGCGCGCTTCTCGACGTCCACCAGGCGCGAATGCCATCGCATGCTGGGCGAGCCATCGCGCCACAGCGCGACGGTCTGCGCCGCTTCCCATTCCGTCTCGCGCACGAACCAGCCATGTGGCGCCGGCCGGCCGGATTTCGCCGACTGCCGCCAATCGATCCGCGCCACCGCATCGCCGACGACGAACGGACGGAACTGCCAGAAGCTGTCACCTTGTCCGACACGCCGGCGACCATGCACGCCCTGCGCCACCGTGGCGGCCACCCGTTCGGCGGCCACCAGCAGCGGCGGCAGGCGCGCGCCGAGCGCCTCGGCACGGCGCGCGCCGATGCCGGTCATGCCGCTGCCAGGGGTTTCACCCCTGGACGCCACCAGAGCGCGCTGCGCTCTGGGCTCCCGCCCAGGGCACGGCCCTTGGAACCCGTTCGTTGGCTGGTGTGGAGGTGGGCGCCGCCCGCACGGTTGAGGCGCCCGCGCTGGCACCCCCCAAAACGATTGGATTGCAAGGGCTCTGCCATTGCTGGGGGTCCAGGGGGCAAAGCCGCTTGGTGGGGTGCGGGGCGAAGCCCTAACGCCGGCACGGGGCGGGGCGGGGTCACCCCAGCCGTTCCACCAGCCGATCGATCACCTGCGCCAGTGTCACGCCTTCGGCCCGGGCGGCAAAGTTCAGTGCCATGCGGTGGCGCAACACCGGGCGGGACAGCACGATCACGTCATCGACGCTGGGTGCCAGCCGCCCATCGATCAGGGCGCGGGCCCGCGAGGCCAGCATCAGCGCCTGCGCCGCGCGCGGCCCCGGTCCCCAGGCGACATGCTGGCGCACCAGGTCATCGGTGGTCGTCTCCGGCCGGCCGTTGCGCACCAGCGACAAAATGGCATCGACCACCTTCTCGCCCACCGGCACGCGGCGGATCAGCGCCTGCGCTGCCACCAGTTCCTCACTGGTCAGCGCCGGCTGCGCGCGTTCCTCGGCCGCGCCGGTGGTGGCCAGCAGCATCGTGCGTTCGGCCTCCAGCAGCGGATACCCCACGTCGATCTGCAGCAGGAAGCGGTCGAGCTGCGCCTCGGGCAGCGGATAGGTGCCTTCCTGCTCGATCGGGTTCTGCGTCGCCAGCACGTGGAACGGGCGCGGCAGCACGTGTTCCACGCCGCCCACTGCGACGCGCTGTTCCTGCATCGCCTGCAGCAGTGCCGACTGCGTGCGGGGGCTCGCGCGGTTGATCTCGTCGGCCATCAGCAACTGGCAGAACACCGGACCGGGCACAAAGCGGAAACTGCGCTTGCCGTCGGCCTCGTCCAGCACTTCCGACCCGACGATATCCGCTGGCATCAAGTCTGGCGTGAACTGGATGCGCTTGGTGCCCAGCCCCAGCACGGTGCCGAGCGCCTCCACCAGCCGGCTCTTCCCCAGTCCCGGCACACCGATCAACAGCGCGTGCCCGCCGGACAGCAGCGTGATCAGCGTCTGCTCCACCACCTCGTCCTGGCCGAAAATCACCCGCGCGATCGCCGCGCGCACCGCGCTCACCCGGGCGCCGAGCGCTTCGACCTCGCCGAGGATGCCGTGCACGTCGAAGCCGGCGGCGCCCTGTTGCGCCGGTGCCATATTCAGCGACATCGTGTCGTCGTCCCTTCTCTTTCAGGCTGCGGATTTACATATAGGCACTTTCCCCGGCATGGGGATGCTCCGTATATCGCCGGCCGGGAAGGAAGCGCACGAGACGATGGAGAGACGGATGTGACCGACGCCGGGTCCCCCGCGCTGGCGCAAAGTGGTCGTACGATCGGCATGGGCCGCGGCTTCGCGGATCCGCGCGCGATGTGCCACCGCACGCCGGTGGAATGTGGCGACCTGCCCTTCCTGATCCGGCGCGACGGCACCTGGATGTATCGCGGCAGCGCGATCAACCGGAAAGAACTGGTCTGCCTGTTCGCCAGCGTCCTGAAGCGGGACGAGGATGGGGCGTTCTGGCTCGAGACACCGGCCGAGCGCGGCAAGATCGAAGTGGAGGATGCCCCCTTTGTCGCCGTCGAGTTGGACTGGGCGGGTGAGGGTCGGCGTCAGGTGCTGTCGTTTCGCACCAATGTCGATCAGGTGATCACCGCCGGCACCGATCACCCGATCCGCATTTCGCATGATCTGCTGACCTGCGAGCCGACGCCCTATCTCAACGTGCGCCCCGGCGCCGGCCGACTGGCGATCGAGGCGCGCATCGCCCGCGCGGTGTATTACGAGCTGGTGGCACTGGGGGAGACGCGCTGGGTGAGCGGGCGGCGTGTGCTGGGTGTGTGGAGTTGCGGCACCTTCTTCTCGTTGGGCGAGTTGTCGCCTGGCGAAGACTGAGCCCCGCGTCCGGTGACCGTCGAGGAGTTGCGGCGCCGGCTGGCGGCAGTGGTCGCCGCCGCCCGGCCCGGCTGTGTCGCGCATGGCAGCGAGCTGACCGGCATACTGGCCGAGCCGCCGGCCGCGGCGGCCGTGCTGGTGCCGTTCGTGCTGCACGACGCGCCCGGCGTGCTGCTGACCAAGCGCACCGCGCACCTGAACCGGCACGCCGGGCAGGTGAGCTTCCCAGGCGGCCGCATCGATCCGACCGATGCGGATGCCGAAGCCGCCGCCTTGCGCGAGGCCCACGAGGAGATCGCGCTGGACCCCGGTGCGGTGACCGTGTTGGGTCGGCTGGATGATTTCTTGACCGGAACGGGGTATCGCATCACGCCGGTGATCGGCCTGTTGCCACCCGGCCTGCGCTACGCGCCCGCACCCGCCGAGGTCGAGGAGGTGTTCGAGCTGCCGCTGACCGTGCTGCTGGACCCGGACGCACCGAAGCTGCACGCGCGTGAGGTGCAGGGACGGCGGCGCGATTTCTGGGTCTGGCCGCACCCGAATCATTACATCTGGGGAGCGACCGCCGCGATCCTGGTGCATCTGGCCCGCGCCCTGCGCGCGATGGAATGAGGACGCTGCCCATGCTGCCCAGCCTGTTCGTCAGCCACGGCTCGCCGATGATGGCGCTCACGCCCGGCGCGGCGCGCGATTTTCTGGCGGGCCTCGGCACCACGCTGCCGCGCCCCACCGCGATCCTGATCGCCTCGGCGCATTGGGAGACCGAGCGCCCCGCGGTCAACGCTGTCGCAGCGAATGACACGATCCATGATTTCTACGGTTTCCCGGCGCCGCTCTATGCGCTGCGCTACCCGGCACCCGGATCCGCCGTGCTGGCGGCGCGCGTCGCGGGATTGCTGAACGATGCCGGCCTTGCCTGCGACATCGATCCCACGCGGGGCCTGGATCATGGCGCCTGGATTCCGCTGGCGCTGATGTATCCCGCGCACGACATCCCTGTCGTGGAATTATCGGTGCAGCCCTGGCTGGGTCCGCAGCATCACTTCCTGCTGGGCGAGGCGCTGGCCCCGCTGCGCGCGGAAGGTGTGCTGATCATCGGTTCCGGCGCCTTCACCCACGACCTGCGGCGACTGCGGCGAGAGGAAGCAGAATCCCCCGAAGGCACGCCGGACGTCGCCGCCTTCTCCGAGTGGATGCGCGCCGTGCTGGCGGCGGGCGATATCGATTCGGTGCTGGACTATCGCCGCCGCGCCCCGACCGGCGCAGCGCAGCACCCGACCGAGGAGCATCTGCTGCCGCTGTTCGTCGCCCTCGGCGCGGGTGGCACGGATGCGCCTGCGCAACGTCTGCACGCCAGCGCGAACCACGGCGTGCTGCGGATGGACGCCTTCGCCTTCGGCGTGATGAACTGACGCCGCGGCCGGTCGCAATAACCCATCGGTGCCGCTGCCAGCGTCATAGCCCGCGAAGGCGGGCCACCCACGTCTTCCTTCACGCCGCAGGCATTCATCGAACCGCATTCAGCAACAGCGCACCGTCATCGTTGCCACTCAGTCCGATTTGCGTTCATCTGCGTTACAACTTTTTGCCGCCGACAGCACCCGATACACGTAAGAGGCACGACGCCTCAACCGCACGCTTCCGTCCGATCCACCGAAGAATGTTCAACGTCGACAAGCACGGACACCACGAGGTGAACATGGCGTGTCGCGCGCGCCGGCTGAGTCTATGCAGGACATCCCGCATCCCGAAGCCGAAGGGTTGCCCACACAATGAGAGCCGACTCGTTCGAAGGCGGCTGCATATGGACGTTACCGGCGACCGGCAGCGGCACAAAGCGGCGCGAAATTGTGGCGCGATCGGCGATTGCTCCGGTTTCTTGGCGCGCGCCATCAGGTCATCCGGCTTCGTGCAAGTCCCATCGGTCACCGGGTCGCTCGTGATGGTGCCCCTCTCAGACATCATCTTCGACGCCGCGGCGGCATTTAATGACTACTTGTCCGACAGCACGTCCGCAATCGCGGTGCTTTTGTTCGCCACGTTCCCAGCGGTGCAGGCGGTGTCGCTAACGGCTGGGAGCGCAATGCCCAGGAGGCAAGCGATGACCAAAATCTTGAGCCTTGGAGAATTCCTCTGTCATGACGGGATCGACACGATGACGTGTCACGACCATATCCGCAAGCTGCAGGATCAATCACAATCCGCCCGGCTGCAGCACATTCCAAACCGCCCACTGCCCAGTGGGTCCAGCGCCTTGTGTGCACCAGGCGTGCGTTCGACGTGCGAGCACGGATCGGCAGTGCGGGGCGATCCGCCTGTCGCTGGGCACGCAGGCCCTCTGCGGCGTGTATCTCGCGGCCCAGCTCGTCCCGCGACAGGCGGAACGCGATAACGGCATGGTCGGACATGCTGGAAAGCGTGCGATGGCCGGAGCAGGGTCAATCCGGCTCATTTCGCGTTTGCGCCATAACCCCGACTCGCCGCGACAATATAGGCACGACACCATGCCACGACGACGATGGCCTGCCGCATTGGCGTTGATCATCCTGGTGTTCGCCGGCTACCGCATGGTCGACGGCTCGTCGACGTTTCATGCCTGCCTGCACGACCACAAGCACGACGCCGCCTATGCCAGCCTGTACAACACCGGACCCATCACCAGCCGGGTCACCCGACTGCGCTTGCAGACGGCGTGCCTCGTGCAGGACGCCGCCCGCCGCATCAATGGGCTGGGCTTCTGATCGCGTTATGTCGTGCGTGGCCCAACCCCTCATCCCAAGCTATCCTCAGCCAGACTGACCCACGGAAGCCAGGCACAGTGCGTCTCACCGAGCTGCTGCTCTTCCTCACCCCGTTCGCGCTCCTCGTCGTCTGGCGTCTCACCGCTGGCGTCGGCGGTCCGCCGCGTGCCCTGCTGGTTGCGGCGGCCGGCGCTCTCGGCCTGCTCGCCGTGCTTCTCGCCTGGTACAGCCAGCACAACGCCCTGCCGCCCAGCGCCACCTATGTTCCGGCCGAGGTGCAGGATGGTCACATCATTCCGGGCCACGCCGGCCCGCGCACCCCATGAGC
This sequence comes from Acetobacteraceae bacterium, assembly GCA_035486135.1. Lineage (GTDB taxonomy): Bacteria > Pseudomonadota > Alphaproteobacteria > Acetobacterales > Acetobacteraceae > JASHVB01. The sequence goes on along the minus strand of DATHNI010000282.1, from coordinate 30,835 downwards.
GATATCACTGCATCCGAACCGCCGGCGCTTCGCATCGACCCGCCCCGCTTCCTACGCGGCGCCGTGCTCACGCGCCTGTTCGCGCTGCTGCCGGAAGCCCGCGTGGTCGGCGGCGCGGTGCGCGACGCGCTCGCCGGCCGGCGCAGTGCCGACATCGATCTGGCCAGCCCGTTGCCGCCGCAGGAAGTCACGCACCGCCTGCGCGAGGCCGACATCCGCGTGGTTCCCACCGGCCTCGCGCACGGCACCGTCACCGCCGTGCTGCGCGGCCATCCCATCGAGATCACCACGCTACGGCGTGACGTCGCCACCGACGGCCGCCACGCCGAGGTGACATTCACCGACGATTGGCGCCAGGACGCGGCGCGGCGCGACTTCACCATCAACGCGCTGTCGATGGCGCCGGATGGCGCGGTGTATGATTATTTCGGCGGTGTGGCGGATCTAAAGGCCGGCATCGTCCGTTTCGTCGGCGACCCGGCCCAGCGCATCGCCGAGGATTATCTGCGCGTCCTGCGCTATATGCGCTTTTATGCCCGTTACGCCTCGGCCCCGCCCGATGCGGCCGTACGCGCTGCGTTGCGCGATGCCGTCCCCCGCCTCGACCGGCTGTCGGCCGAACGTGTCTGGTCCGAGCTGCGGCAGATCCTCGGTACGCCCGATCCAACACGGGCAATCGCGCTGATGGCGGAGCTCGGTATCCTCGCAGCCGTGATCCAAGAGGGCACCGACCCATCACATCTTGCCCGCCTGGTCGCCGCGCGCGCGCCCGCCGATCCGCTGCAGCGCCTGGCCGCGCTGCTCACCGGGGACGTGGAGGCCATCGCCGACCGGCTGAAACTGTCAGGCGAGGAACGTCGCCGCTTGCTCGCCTTGCGGGCCACCCCATTGGCCAGTCCCGGCGACGACGATGCCGCGCTGCGTCGCCTGCTCGCCGACCACGACCGTGCGGCGCTGATCGACCGTACTTGGCTTGATGGCGAGGCAACGAAAGCCTGGACCACGCTGCGGACCCGCCTGGCTGGTCTACCGCAGCCGGTCTTCCCGTTGGAGGGGCGCGATGTGGTCGCCCTGGGCGTGTCCCCCGGTCAGCGCGTCGGCGCCTTGCTGCGTACAACCCGCGCCTGGTGGCTGGCGGGCGGCTGCGTCGCCACGGCGGAGGCGTGTCGGCGGGAGGTGCTGCGCCATCTCGTGGGCTGAGGTGGATGCCCTCCCAGGCCGCCATCCCGGGCCTTTCTGTCCGACTTCCGGCAAATTCCCACCAACTTCGCCCAATCCGTCCCCATCCCGCGTTGCTCATTGGCCCCGCCGATTGTAGCGTCCGGCCGTCAGTAGGTATCCGGATCCTCATCACAGATGCTCGCCCGCGTGTTCCTGGCCGCCGTGGTGTTGCTCGGCGCGTCGATCGCATGCGCCGCGGCGCGGGATCTCGCGATCGTCTCGCGCGGCTCCGGCTCGGTCGAGCCGTTGCGTCGCGTCTTCGTGCAGCCCTTCGTCGGCGCCACCGACATCCCCGTCCACCAGGAAAGCTGGGACGGTGGCATCGACGCGCTGGAATCCCACCTCAAGGCGCCGAACAACGAGTGGGACCTGGTCGAGCTGCGCGGGGACGAGCTGGCCGCCGCCTGTACTGACGGGCTGCTGGAAAAGCTGGATTTCAGCGCGATCGGCGGCAAGGACCATTATCTGCCGCCGGCGGTCAGCGATTGCGGCGTTGGTGCCACCACCAGCAACATCGTGCTGGCCTGGGATCGCGACAAATTCCCCGCCACCCCCACCTGGTCGGATTTCTGGGACATCGCCAAATACCCCGGCAAGCGGGGCCTGTTTAAAGGCCCGCGCGGCAATCTGGAGATCGCCTTGATCGCCGACGGCGTCGCCCCGGCCGATGTCTACAAGGTGCTGGCCACCGCAGACGGCGTCGATCGCGCCTTCCACAAGCTCGACCAGCTCAAGCCCTATATCGTCTGGTGGCAGACCGGCGAGGAGGCCGAACATATCCTCGCCTCCGGCGACGTGTTGATGACCAGCGCGCCATCCAATCGCATCGCCATCGCCGCGCGCAGCCTCCCGCGCAATTTCGGTATGCAGTGGACCGCCAGCCTGAACGACATCCGCTACTGGGCGATCGTCAAGGGCAGCCCCAACCTGCGTCAGGCCACCCAGTTCCTGTATTTCGCCGGCACCCCGGCGATCGAGGGGCGGCTGCTCGATGTCGCCGGCAACAGCGGTCTGGCCAAGGCCGTCAACGACTTGCTATCGCCCGATCTGGTGGCCATTTCGCCCACCAGCCCCGCCAATCTCGGCGCCGCGGTGCGCTTCGACGGTGGGTTTTGGCGCGAGAACATGGCGAAGCTCGGGCCACGGTTCGATGCCTGGCTGGCACAGCACTGAGACCGCCAGCGCGGGCCTGAAGATCGAGCAGCGCGGCAGCGACACCGTCCTGATCTTTGCCGGGCGGCTGGACGCCGAAGGCGCGGGATCTCTGTGGCATAACACGCTGCACGCCGCCGGTCGCGCCCACGCTCTGCCACTGCGCTTCGATCTTTCCGCCGTCAGCGCCTGCGATATGACCGGTGCGGCGATGCTGCTGGCGGCCGAGCGCGCGCACGGCACGCCGGTCCCGATCGATGGCGCCGATCCGCGCGTTACCGCGCTGCTGCACCGCGCCCGTCCGGCGAGTGTTGAGGCCGCCCCGCCCAAGTCCGCGCCGGGTCGCAGCATCGGCGGCCATTGCGTTGCCGGCCTCACCGCGGTGGGCGACGGCATCGCCTTCCTGGGCGAGGCGCTGGTGGCCGTGCTGCGCCTGCCCACGCGGGGCCGTATGCTGCGCGGCGCCGATCTGCTGCGCTATGCCGACCAGGCCGGCGTCCGCGCCGTGCCGCTGGTGATGCTGCTTGGCTACCTCATGGGTATGATCCTGGCGTTCCAGTCGGCGATCCCCATGCGGCAATATGGCGCCGACCTGTTCGTCGCCAATCTGGTCACCATCAGTCTGCTGCGCGAGCTGGGGCCGCTGCTGTCCGCGGTGATCCTGGCCGGGCGCACGGGCTCGGCCTTCGCCGCCGAGATCGGCACGATGAAGGTGAATCAGGAGATCGACGCGCTGACCACCATGGGTCTCGATCCGATGACCATGCTGGTGCTGCCGCGCCTGATCGCGGTGATGGCGGTGTTGCCGGCACTCGCCATGACGCTCGACATCGCCGGCCTTGCCGGCATGGTGACGGTGCTGCGCTGTTTCGGCTTTCCGTTCGCGGCGATCATGCATCAGGTGCAAGCGGCAGCCACGATCACCGACCTGTTCGGCGGGCTGTTCAAGGCGGTCTGCTTCGGCGCGGCGATCGCCGCGATCGGCTGCCGCGCCGGGATGGGCACCGGCTACGGCCCGCGCGCCGTCGGCCTGTCCGCCACCGCCGCCGTGGTCGGCGGCATCATCTCCACCATCGCGCTCGATGGGGTGCTGGCGCTGTTGTTCTACCGGTTGCACCTGTGACCATCCCGCCGACCGTCCTGCCAGCCATCGACCCCCCGCCGATCGTCCAGGTGAGCGGCGTCGGCCAGCGCTTTGGCACGCGCATCATCTTCCGTGACGTGTCGTTCAGCGTCGCGGCCGGCGAGGTGTTCGTCATCCTCGGCGGCTCCGGCTGCGGCAAGTCCACCCTGCTGAACCAGATGATCGGCCTGCTGCCGCCGACCGCGGGCGATATCGACATCGCCGGCCAGCGCATCACCGGCAAGCACGGCGCCGCTGGCCGGCACGCGTCACAGCGCAGTTTTGGTGTGATGTTTCAATCCGGCGCACTGTTCGGCTCGATGACCCTGCTGCAGAACGTCATGTTGCCGCTGCAAATGTTCACGAATCTGCCGGAGGACGGCTGCGAGGCCGTGGCGCGGGTGAAACTGGGTCTGGTCGGCCTCGGCCATGCCGTGACGCTGATGCCCGCCGAGATTTCCGGCGGCATGGCCAAGCGCGCCGGCATCGCGCGGGCGATGGCGCTCGACCCGCACATCTTGTTCCTGGATGAGCCGTCGGCGGGCCTCGATCCGGTCACCTCGGCCGGGCTGGATCGATTGATCCTTGACCTGCGAGCCGACCTTGGGGCGACCTTTGTCGTGGTGACCCACGAGCTGGCCTCGATCCTGACCATCGCCGACCGCTGTCTGATGCTGGACGCGGCGGCGCATCCGGACTCCGGTGGCGTGATCGCCATGGGCGATCCCAGGACGTTGCGCGACACCAGCACCGATCCGAAGGTGCACGCCTTCTTCCACCGTGAAACGCTGGAAGCGGCATGAACGACAGCCGCGCCGCCTTCCTGCGCGTCGGCCTGCTGGTCGTCGCCGGCATCGGCCTGGTGATCGGCCTGATATGGTTTTTCGGCGGCGCGCGCCTGGCCCATGGCACGCTGTATGAGAGCTACTTCCGCGAGTCCGTCCAGGGGCTGGAGGTTGGTGCGCCGGTGAAATATCGCGGCGTCACCGTCGGGCGTGTCACCGAACTCGGCCTGGTCAGCGCCGAATACGGCAGCCGCAACGCACCGGTTCAGATTGACCGTCAGACGTATCGGCTGGTCTTCGTCCGCTTCGTCGTGGACCGCACGCTGATCGGTCAGGTGCCCGACACCGAGGCGGCGGTGAAACTAGGCCTGCGCGTGCGCCTGGCAACGCAGGGCATCACCGGGCTGACCTATCTTGAGCTGGATTTCGCCGACCCGGTACAATACCCGGTCCAGCAGGTGCCGTGGAGGCCACACAACGACTACATCCCGTCGATGCCCAGCACATTGTTGCAGGTGCAGAACGCCGCCACTCAGTTCCTGGCCAAACTGAACAAGCTGGACATCGACACACTCGCCACCTCGCTCAACGGGTTGATCACCGATACGCGCGAGAACCTCGCCCACGGCGACCTGCATCGAGCCCTGGCGGACGCGTCGGTGCTGTTGCGCACCCTAAACGATGCCGTGCAACGGGCCGATCTGCCGGCGCTGACCGCCAATCTGGGACAGACCTCGACCTCGCTGCGGACGCTGGCGGACAGCCGCGATTTGCACCACACGCTGGCCAACGCGGCCGAGATCAGCGACCGCCTGGCCGCCTCCAGCGCGCAATTGCAGACCCTGATCACGGGACTGCAAGCCGCCACACGGCGCGTCGACAACACCGTGGGCGACCTGCAGCAGGGACTGTTGCCGATCCTGCGCGACGCCCAGGCCACAGTTGCCAATTTGCGCGACACCACCGACGAGTTGCGGCGCTATCCGGCGCAAATCCTGCTTAGCTCGCCACCGGAACGGACGCGGGAGCCGGCGAAATGATACGGCGACACATGATGCGGCGAGAAATGATGCGGGGGGGGATGGTCGGCGGCCTGGTGCTGACGGCGCTGAGCGCGGCCGGCTGCAGCGTGTTGCCCAGCCAGGCCTATCTGCAGCGCCGTGACTGGCCGCTTTCAGTGTCGCGGCCGCAGGCGCTGCCGTCCCGGCGCGGCGGGCGCATCCTACTGGCGCGCACCGTTCAGGCCGGCCCCGGATTGGAAGGGCGCGGCCTGCGCACGCTGGAGCAGGACGGCAGCGAGCACACATCCTTCTATGAGCAATGGGCGGTGCCCCCGGCCGAGGCGGTTGACGATGACCTGCGCCGCTGGCTGGCCGCCTCGGGCCTGTTCGGCGCGGTCGTCGCCCCCGGGAGCCGGCTGCAGGCCGACCTGGTGCTGGAAGGGGAACTGACCGTCCTGCACGCGGATCTGGGGAATGGCACCGCGCAGGCGGCGCTGGCGCTGGTGTTGATCGATCAGCACCCGACGCCGGCGCGCGTGTTGCTGCAACGGACCGAAACCGCCTCGGTCAAGCTCGACGGCACCGACACGCCAGCGCAAGCGCATGCCCAGGTGGCGGCGGTGGAAGCCGCGCTGCGCCAGACCGAAGCCGATATCGCCGCCGCGCTCGGCCCGTGACAGACGACACGAAACAGTGCAACTGGCGCGCCCGCGCACGCCACCTATCTACAGCTACGTTGACCCACATGACCGCCAGGACGCCCGGGCCTGGGGCGATCCGCCGTTGGAGACCAATCATGCGCTGCCCGCCTGCCACCACGCCCACCGGACGCGGGCCGCATTCGCGTTTCACGCGCAAGACTGCCGGCGCGAGCCCCAAGCTGCTCGGCGCCGGCGCCGCCGTCGTCTTGCTGGTATGCGTCCCGCTGGCCCGCGCTGCGGATCGAGCCCCGCAAATGGCGGCACCACCACCGCAGATGGCCGCGCATCGCGCGCTGTACACCCTGACGCTCGACAACAATGCCACCGCCAGCAGCACCACCAGTGATGTGATCGGTGCGACCGGCACCATGGGCTACGAGGTGCTCGATGCCTGCGACGGCTGGGCGACACACCAGCAGCTCGACATGGTGGTGACCAACGCCGACGGGCAGAACGTCCACATGGTGTCCGACTACACCACCTGGGAATCCAAGGACGGGCTGAGCTTCCGCTTTCACACCCGCCAAACCACTGATGACGACGTCACCAGCCAGGAAGACGGCGACGCGAAGCTCAACGGCTCCGGCGGGGCGGGCGTGGCGCATTACACCAGCCCGAAGGAGATGACGAAGGTGCTGCCCGTGGGCACGCTGTTCCCGATGGCGCACACCGAGGCGCTGCTGGCCGCCGCGCGGGCCGGCAAGAAATTCATCACCCTGCCGCTGTTCGACGGCACCTCGGACGACGGCGCCGAGGACAGTTCGATCGTCGTGATCGACGCCAAGCCGCCGACCGCCTCGGCGTATCCGATCCTGTCGACACTGGCCAGCGCGCGGGTGCATCTGGCGTTCTTCGAGCGCACGCCGAATTCGACATTGCCGGACTACGAGGTGACGATGCGGTATTGGGAGAACGGCATCGCCGATGATCTCGTAATGAATTTCGGTGATTTCGTCATGGATGCGAAACTGAAGGATCTGAAGCCGCAGCCGCACCGCTGCTGACGGTCGCATGTAACCTCTCCCACGAGCGGGAGACGCGATGCTGCTACCCGCCGCTGAAGCCCCGCCCGCGCGTCACCACCTTGTCGCCGAACCGCGCTCGTAACGCGTCGATCGCCGACTGTGCCGCCGCCAGGCGCGGCGTGTCGGTATCCGCCAGATCGCCTTTGTCCGCCTCGTCCTGCGGCACCAGCGTGCTGGCGCCGATGCCGATCAGCCGAAACGCCGTGCCCGTCGCTTCCCGCTGCAACAGCGCATGTGCCGCGGCGAACAACCGGTCCGGCAGCACTGTCGGCGTCGGCAGCCGTTGGGTGCGCGTGCGCAACGCGAAATCCGCGGTCTTCAGCTTCAACACCACGCCCGCCGCGGCGAATTCGCTTTCGCGCAGGCGGCGCCCGAGTTTCTCCGACATCCGCCACAAATGCCGAGCCAGGTCATCAAGCCGGGTGAGATCGCGGTCGAAGGTGGTCTCGGCGCTGATCGATTTCGTTTCGCGCACGGGGTCCACCACCCGCGCGTCCTCGCCGCGCGCCCGCCGCACCAACGCCGGCCCATCCTCCCCCAGACGCTGCAGCGCCTCGCGGTCGGTCAGCGCCTGCAACTGGCCCAGCCGGGTGATACCCAGCGTCTCCAGCTTGTGCGCGAACTTGGCGCCGACGCCCGGTAACAGCCGCACCGATTCCGGCGCCAGCAGGCTCGCCGCCTCGGCTGTGCCGATCACCGCGAAGCCGCGCGGCTTGTTGCGCTCCACCGCGATCTTCGCCAGTAGCCGGTTCGGTGCCAGTCCGATCGAGACTGTCACGCCCACGGTCCGTTCCACCTCCAGCGCGAACCGCGCCAGCATCACCGCTGGCGGCGCGCCATGCAGCGTCTGCGTGCCAGCCAGGTCCAGCACCGCCTCGTCGATCGACATCGGCTGCACCATCGGTGTCAGCTTTTCCATCAGCGCCCGAATCTGCCGCGAGGCGGCGACGTATTTGCTGAAATCCGGCCGGATCACCACCGCATCCGGGCACAGTTTCAACGCCTTGAACATCGGCATCGCGCTGCGCACGCCCGACAACCGTGCCACATAGCACGCGGTGCTGACCACCCCGCGCACGCCACCGCCCACGATCACCGGCTTCGTCGCCAGCTCCGGCCGATCGCGCTTCTCCACCGAGGCATAGAACGCATCGCAATCCATATGCGCGATGGTCAGGTCCAGGAGTTCCGGGTGAGAGATGATTCGGTGGCCACCGCAACGCGTGCACCTGCCGGCCGATTGCTGATCACTGACGACCGATCCGCAATCGCGGCAGAGCGCGGGTGCGATCATCTCAGTGGCACAATCCCCGGCAGCGCGCGCACCCGGCTCACCCAGGCCTGTACGTCGGGCCAGCGGGCGAGATCGAAGCCGCCCTCATCCGCCATATGGGTATAGGCAAACAATGCGAGGTCTGCGACGCTTGGCCCGGCATCGGTCAGCCAAGCGTGCCCGTTCAGGCGTTGCTCCATTACGCCCAACGCACGCTCGCCACCCACGCGGCATTGCTCCAGACGTGCTGCGTCGGCCTCGGCCGGGCGCAGGTAACTGATGATGTTGCGCGCCACCGCGATATACGGCTCGTGGCTGTACTGTTCGAAGAACAGCCATTGCAACACCCGCGTGCGCGCCAGCCCGGGCGCCGGCAGCCAGCCTGTGCCCTCGGCGAAATGGCACAGGATCGCGTTCGACTCGATCAGCATCGTGCCGTCGTCCAGCTCGACCGCCGGCACCTTGCCCACCGGATTGCGGGCGAGGAACGCCGGCGTGCGCGTCTGTCCCGCATTGGCGTCCACCTCCACCCAGCGGAAATCCCGCCCGGTCAGCCGCAGGATCTGCGCCGCCTTCCAGCAATTGCCGGACACCGCCATGCCGTAGACCGTGATCATGCGCCCGCTCTCCACGACGCCCCGCCGCAGCCACCATCATGTCACGGCAGGTGGCAATGGTATCAGGCAAGAAATTTTAGCCCCAGATGCACACACACGAACACAGATAGAAACCGTGCCCCCTCGCCCGGCTCGGGCGTGAGCGCAATTCATCAATCAGCCAAGCCAACACGCAATCAACCATTCGTCCCGATATATCAATCGGCACCTTCCCATCTGCGTTCATCTGTGGCCAAAATTTCTTACCTAAACCCCCATATCACGATCGATGGTGGCGCCGGCGATACAATCGATGCGTGTGTTTCGAGCGATCCTGCGCTGACCCTTCAATATTGTGGAAGTTCTGCGCCGTATTGATCAGCGCCAGATGCGAGAAGGCCTGCGGGAAATTCCCCAGTTGCCGCCGCCCAATCGGATCGTACTCCTCCGCCAGCAACCCCACGTCGTTGCGGGCAGTCAGCAGGCGTTGGAACAGCGAGCGCGCATCGTCATGCCGGCCCTGCAACAGGTAGTTGTCCACCAGCCAGAAGCTGCATGCCAGGAACGCACCTTCCCCGGGCGGCAAACCATCCGTTCCTGTCCCGGTATCATACCGCAGCACCAACCCGTCCCGCAGCAGCTCGCGCTCGATCGCCGCGATCGTCGCTGTAACCCGCTTGTCATCCGGCGGCAGGAAGCCCACGAGCGGAATCAGCAGCAGGCTCGCATCCAGTGTGCCGCCGCCATAATATTGCACGAAACTGTTGCGCGTCGTGTTGAAACCCATCTCGCAGACCTGCTGGTGGATCGCGTCCCGCACGCCGCGCCAGCGGTCCAGCGGCGCCTCCATGCTGAACTCCTCGGCCGACCGCACCGCGCGGTCGAATGCGACCCAAGCCATGACCTTCGAGTGGGTAAATTGGCGCCGCCCGCCGCGCACCTCCCAGATACCCTCGTCGGGCTGGTCCCAGATTTTCTCCAGATGCGCGATCAGCGCCCGTTCCAGGTCCCAGCTCGCATCATCCGCCTCCAGCCCGGCATGCCGCGCGACATACAGCGCATCGAGCACCTCGCCGTAGACATCGAGTTGGATCTGCCCGGCGGCGGCATTGCCAACGCGCACCGGCATGGAGCCCGCGTGACCGGGCAGCCATGGCACCTCGTATTCCGCCAGCCGCCGTTCACCCGCGACGCCATACATGATCTGCAGATCGTCCGGGTTGCCGGCCACCGCACGCACCAGCCATCCGCGCCAGGCCTGTGCTTCGCCCAGGAAACCCGCATGGATCAGCGCGTACAGCGTGAAGGTGGCATCGCGCAGCCAGCAATACCGGTAATCCCAGTTGCGTGGACCGCCCAGTTGTTCCGGCAGCGAGGTCGTGGGGGCGGCGACGATGCCGCCGGTCTCATGATGTGCCAGCGCCTTCAACGTGATCAGGGAACGCAACACCGGCTCGGACCATTCTCCGTGCGGCTTGAACACCTGGCGCCACTCGGCCCAGAACGCATCGCAATCCGCGATCGCGTCGGCCGCCGCCAGCACGGAGGGTGCCGGGCGATAGGACCGAGACCAGCTCAGGGTGAAACCGACCTCCTCCCCGGCAGCCACGGTGAATTCGCCGCGCGTGCGCATATCCTCCCCGCGCAGCTCGATCGGGCTGTCCAGCAGCAGCCGGTTGGGGCCGGCAACGAGGGCCAGCCGGCCATCGTCCTGACGTGAGACCCAGGGCACCACCGATCCATACTCGAAACGTGCCACCAGCTCGGTCCGCATCGTCATGCGTCCGCGCACACCGCGCACCATGCGCGCGATCTCGCTGACGTCACCGCGGCGCGTCATGCAGTCGACCAGGCAGACCGTACCATCGTCGGTTTCGAACGTGGTTTCCAGCACCAGCGATCCGGGGCGATAGCGCCGCGTGACACGCGGTTCCGCTTGTGGCGCGATCAGCCAGCGCCCATGATCCGCCGTGCCCAGCAGGGCGGCGAAGCAGGCGGCGCTGTCGAAGCGCGGCGCGCACAGCCAGTCGATCGAGCCGTCGCGTCCCACCAGGGCCGCGGTCTGGCAATTGCCGATGATGGCGTAGTCTTCGATCCGATTCGGCATCGTGTGGCCGCCCGCGCTAATTGGCCGGCCACAACCAGGCCGCTCCCCGCACGCCCGAGGAATCGCCATGCCGGTTCTTCAGCACCGGCGTGGTGATCACATCGCTGAACGCGTGTCGTGGCAGCAGTCTCGGCAGCTCGGCATACAGATGGTCCATATTGGAAAGGCCGCCGCCTAGAACAATCGCATCGGGATCGAGCAGGTTGATCACCTGCGCCAGTCCACGCGCCAGCCGGTCGGCATGCCGGGCCAACGCCGCGCGCGCCCGGGCCTCGCCCGCCGCAGCCCGCGCCGGCAGCGCACTGGCATCCTGCGCTGCCGGCCCGTCGCAATCCCGCGCCAGCGCCGGCCCCGCCACCCAGGTCTCCAGGCAGTTCCACTTGCCGCACCAGCAATGATGACCCGGCAGCTCCTCCGGCCGCAGCCACGGCAGCGGGTTGTGCCCCCATTCGCCGGCCACGCCATGCGGCCCGCGATGCACCTGCCGACCGACCACGATGCCACCGCCGCACCCGGTGCCCAGAATCACCCCGAACACCACCCGATGCCCCGCCCCCGCGCCATCGGTTGCCTCCGACAGCGCGAAGCAGTTGGCGTCGTTCTCCACCCGCACCTCGCGCTCCAGCAGCGCGCTCAGGTCGCGATCAAACGGGTGGCCGATCAGCTCGGTGGAATTGGCATTCTTCACCAACCCCGTCGCCGGGCTGATCACCCCCGGAATCCCCACCCCGAGACTGCCCCGAACCCCCAGCGCCGCCTCCGCCTCGCGCACCAGCGCGGCGATATTGGCCAATGAGGCGCGATAGTCGCGTGGCGTCGGCGCGCGATGGCGGTAGCGTTCCACGCCATCCGGATCCAGCACAATGATCTCGGTCTTGGTCCCGCCCAGGTCGATCCCAACCCGATGATGGCTCACCGTCCGCACGCCGTCGTGAGCCTCAGCAACGCGCAATCCATCCCGCCAATCCCGATAAAAACCCGCAAAACTCTACGGTGAACGTGGGAATCGGGAAACCGTACTGCCCCCCGCCGGCGGAGTCTCGTCTATTTGAACCACCGACGTTCATCAAACCGACACAGGGACTAGACCGGTGCGGCATTCAGCGGCAGGTTGGGGCACCGGAGATCGCTGAGCGGACCAACGCGCGATGGCGTATGAATATCCAACGACGGCCGGGGTGCTTCGCTTGCACCGGGACCAACGGTCCTGGTTCGTCGAGTTCAAGGGCGCTCGCCACGGCCGCTGGCCCTCGGCGGAAGACGCGGCGCGCGCGGTGGCCTGTTACCGGACCGGCGTGCTGGCCTGGGACCGGAAGCGCCCCGACATCTCCGGTGACCTGCTCGATTGGCGTCCGCTGGGGGAGTCCCTGTAGCCAACACCGTCAGTGCGAGCCGTGCAGTTTCGCCGACAACTCTCGCCGTACCGCGTTGAAATCCGCCGCCGCGACGTCACGCGGGCGTGGCAGGGTGACGCGGTGATCCTCGACAATCCGCCCGGGCCCGGGTGACATCACCACCACACGATCCGCCAGCAGGATCGCTTCCTCGATCGCGTGGGTGACAAAAATCACCGTCAGCCCGGTGCGTTCCCACAGCTCCAGCAGCTCCTGCTGCAAGCGCTCGCGCGTCATCGCGTCCAGCGCGCCGAACGGCTCGTCCATCAGCACCACGCGGGCATCATTGGCGAGCACGCGCGCGATCGACACGCGCTGCTTCATGCCACCGGATAATTGATGCGGAAACGCATCGGCGAAGCGCGCCAGGCCGACCATCTGCACGAAGTGTTCCGCGACCTCGGTCACCTGCTTGCGCGGCAGCCCGCGCGCGGCGGGACCGAAGCCGATGTTCTGGCGCACCGTCAGCCAGGGGAACAGCCCGTAATCCTGGAACACCATGCCGCGGTCGGGGCCTGGCCCCGCCACCGGCTTGCCCGCCATCAGTACGGCGCCGTCGCTGGCGGTTTCGAACCCGCCGATGATGCGCAGCAGCGTCGATTTGCCGCAGCCCGACGCGCCGATCAGGCAGATGAATTCGCCGGGCGCGATCGCCAACGAGTACCTCGTCACAGTGATTTTGACTGGTTGACAGCGTCCGTATCCCGGCTCCAACGCGGGTAAGTCTGAACGATCGACCAGGACGGCAATACTTCGTGGTACTCCCGGCCGCCGTGAGATCAGGCCGCCTCGTTCGAGCGTCAGTAACATCTGGTGAACCGAAGGCGGGGTCACCTGAAAGAATCGTTGGATGTCTGTCTGGGCGGGCGGACGTCCGTTCACCAGCGTATAAGTGTGAATGAACGCCAGATATTGACCCTGTCTGGGCGTGAAAACCAGGAGAGAATCACCGGTCGCACGATTCATCGTTGCCCTTGCCAGCGGGGGATCAGCGATGAACATACGGTACCGGGTGGAACTGAGCGAGGCGGAACGCGCGCAACTCGCGGCGCTGTTGAGCGGCGGGAAGCATGCGGCACGCAAGATCAAACGGGCGCAAATTTTGTTGGCGGCCGATGCCGGGGTTGGCGACGAAGCGATCGCCGCCAGCGTCTCGGTTGGTGGGTCCACGGTTTACCGAACCAAACGGCGCTTCGTGGAAGGCAATCTGGAGCTGGCGCTCAGTGAGGAAACGCGCCCAGGGGCGCCGCGCAAGTTATCCGGCAAGGAGACGGCGTTGCTGGTGGCGACCGCCTGTTCCAGTCCGCCCAAGGGCCGAAAGCGCTGGACCCTGAAATTGCTGGCCGGCACGATGGTCAGTCTGACGGAGCATGAAGGGCTGTCATATGAGACGGTGCGTCGACGTCTGGCCGAGGACGACCTGAAGCCGTGGCGCCGGGACATGTGGTGCATTCCGCACGTGGACGGTACTTATGTCGCGCGTATGGAGGACGTTCTCGATCTTTACGCCGAAGAAGCCGATCCAAAGCATCCGGTGATTTGCTTCGACGAAAGTCCGACTCAGCTGATTGGGGAGGTACGCGAGCCGATCCCGGCGGAGCCAGGTCAGCCTGAACGTTACGATTGCGAATATCGACGCAATGGCACGGCCAATCTGTTCGTGTTTGTCGATGCGCACCGGCCCTGGCGTCATGTGAAGGTCACCGAACATCGAACCGCGCGCGACTTCGCCGTTTGCATGCGCGATCTGGCCGACATCCATTATCCGAACGCCGAACTGATCCGCGTGGTGATGGACAATCTCTCCACTCATAATCCGGGAGCATTATATGAAACCTTCCTGGCGACCGAGGCACATCGCATCCTTCAGCGCGTGGAGTTTCATTACACACCCAAACACGCGAGCTGGCTCAACATGGTGGAAATCGAGATCGGCGTGTTGCGCGGTCAATGCCTGGATCGCCGCATCGGCGAACGTGAGACCCTCATAGCCGAAATCGAAGCGTGGCAGCGACAACGCAACGCCTCAGGCGACCGGATCAAGTGGAAGTTCACAACTCAGAAGGCGCGGGACAAGCTGGCACGCGCCTACCCAGAGATCGCCAAAGAGTCAAAATCACTGTGACGAGGTACGAGGCGCCGCGCAACGCCTCGATCTCGCCGCCCGGCACGGCGAAGCGCTTGTTGACGCCGGCGATGTCCAGGATGGGTGCCTCAGCCACGGCGAGCACTGGTGGTGTACACCTCCCCCGCTGCGCGGGTGAGGGTGGTGCCCGCGGCGCGACCCTCACCCGGCGGCGCTGCCCACGCCGGCCGCTCCCGCAAGCGGGAGCGGCGTACTGGCGGCGCGTGGTCAGCCATGCTGCGGGCTCCAGCGCAGCAAACGCCGCCCCAGCGCCTGCACCGCCTGGTCCGACAGGAAGCCCGCGATACCGATCACGATCATGCCGCAGATCACGATGTCGGTGCGCGAGAGCTGGCGCGCATCCATGATCATCGCGCCGAGGCCAGTCTCGACCCCGGTCATCTCGCCGACCACGATCACCACCCAGGAAAATCCCAGTCCCAGCCTCAATCCGGTGAAAATCCCCGGCATCGCTGCCGGCAGCACGACCTTGGGAAACACCGCCGCGGGCGACACGCCCAGCATCGCCGCTGCCTCGAACAGCCGTGGCTCGACGCTGCGCACGCCGAAGATGGTGTTGACCAGGATCGGGTAGAATGCGCCCATCGCCACCAGGAAGAACGCCGATTTCGGTCCGAGACCGAACAGGATCATCGACAGCGGCAGCCAGGCGGTCACCGGCACCGGCCGCAGCAACTGGAACACCGGGTCCAGCAGGTCGCGCGCCAGCCGCAGCCGGCCGATCAGCATGCCCAGCGGCAGGGCCAGCGCGGCGGCCAGCAGAAACCCACCATAGACCCGCAGTGTCGAGGCGATCAGATGGGTCAGCAGCGTCTTGCTGAACGCGTCGTCATTGATGCCGCCGAACGCCAGGTCCCACATCGCCAGCCCGACATCATGTGGCGGCGGGATCAGCCCGAATGGATTGTTCCGTGTCGCGAACCACCAGAACACCAGGAACAGCACCGGAATGATCAGCGCGAGGGAGCGGCCACGCAGGGACCCCATCGCCATCATCCCACGTACACCTCTACCGCTTGCGGGAGAGGTTGGCGCGCGAAGCGCTGCCGGGTGAGGGGCGTGCACGCGGCACCACCGTCACCCGTCTCGCTCCGCCCGCTGAGTTGTCCCACTTCGTGGGCGAGGTGCACGCTCACACTACGCACTATGCGCCAGCGCGTCGGATGCCTTTGTGTCGAGGAACGTCGTGAAATCCGGCGCCGCGCGGATCTGTTTCAGCTCCAGCATGTGGTCGGCATACGACTTCGCCTCGGCCAGTGCCTCCGGCGTCAACTGCCAGTTCAGCTCCACATTGCCGACCGACATCGCCACCGCCGCTTTCTTCTGGCCGATCTTCGCCACCGTCATCGCCACCATCTCGTCGGGATGCGCCATCGCGTAGGTCGACGCGTCCTTCTGCAGCTTCAGCATCATGCGCACCAGGTCGGGCTTCTCGGCCACCGTGTCGCGATGCGTCGCGCAGATCATGTTCAGGCTGCCCATCGGCGTCGAATAGGGATACTCGACGATCTTGCCGACGCCCGTGGCGAGCGACAGGCCGGGCCCCGGTTCGGCGCCGACATACGCATCGACGTCGCCGCGCGCCAACGCCGCATGCATCTCGCTGAACGACACCCGCACCGAGGTGATGTCCTTGATCGACATCCCCTCCATGTGCAGCCGCTCCAGGATGAAGACCTCCTGTGTCGACCCCGGCCAGATCGCGACCCGCTTGCCCTTCAGGTCCTTCAGCGCGTTGATCGCGCTGTCCTTGCGCGCGACCACCGCCATGCCCTTGTTGCAGGACGACCCGTAGACCACCACCGGTTCATGCGCCGAGGCGCCCAGGATCGCCGCGGCAATGCCGAAGGTACCGAAATCGACCGACTTGGTGACCACCGCGTTCTTGCCGTCGGTCGGGCTCTCGAATGGCACCACCTCGATGCGGTACCCGTCGGGGGTGAATTTGTCGTAGAAATACGGTGTGATCGAATGGATCAGCCTTAGCGCGCCCATCCGGACGACGACGCTATCAGCGCGCGCGGTGCGGATCACGGCCGGTGCGGCGAGCAGTCCGGCAAGCAGGGTGCGGCGACGGAGCGTCATGACAGGTCCCCCGGGATGGATGATCATCGCGGGAGTGCAGCAACCTTCGTGCCAGACCGATCAGGCCGTATCGCCCCTGCAATGCCCAGCCTCGAGGCAGCCGTCCTCGCGCGGCTGCCCGAAATTCGAGCTACGGCGTGATCGCCAGCTTCAGCACGCCGTCGCGCTGGTGGCTGAACAGCTCATACACCGCCTCGATGTCGTCCAGCTTGTAGCGATGCGTGACCAGCGGCTTCAGGTCCACACGCCCGGACGCGATCACCGACATCAGCTGCCGCATCCGCTCCTTGCCGCCCGGGCACAGCGTGGTGACGATCTTCGTGTCGGCCAGACCCGCGGCAAACGGCCCCAGCGGGATTATCAGGTTGGTGGAATACACGCCCAGGCCGGACAGCGTTCCGCCGGCACGCAGCACGCGCCGTGCGCCCTCGAACATCGCCTGGGTGCCCAACGCCTCGATTGCCACGTCGACCCCGCGGCCGTCGGTCAGGCGCATAATCTCGGCCACCGGATCGACCGCGCGGAAATCCACCACGTGATCGGCCCGCAGGCGGCGTGTCATCTCCGCGCGCCGGCACGCTTTCCACCGCGATGATGGTGTCGCGCCCTTCAGCTTGGCCCCGGCGGTGGCGCATCACCCAATCGGGCCCTGCGCGAACACCGCCGCCGTGTCGCCGCGGCGGATCGCGCCACTTTCCGCGCCGCTGAAGCCGGTGGACATGATATCCGGGCACATCAGCATTTCCTCGTCGGTGAGCGCGTCGGGCACCGGTGCCAGGTTGGCCATCGCATCCGGTACCAGAACATATTCGGCCTGGCAGCCGTCGATGGTGTTGCCGAACTTCCAGCCGCCGATCGCCGCGAACCCGTGCTTGGCGTTGGCGCCGTCCTGGCTCAGGCAGCCGCACAGGCACGCCGCGCTGTGGCCGCTTGGGGGGGATCGCACCGGCAATGACGCGTTGGCCTTCCTGGAACCCACGCACCGCAGATCCGAGCCTCTCGATCACGCCCACCGGCGCATGGCCGATCGTCAGGCCCCGCCGCAGGGGTACTCACCCTTCAGGACATGTACAGTGGTGCCGCAAATCGTGGTCGTTGTGACGCGCATCAGCGCGTCGAGCGGACCGACGTCAGGGATTGGCTTCTCACCCAACTCGATCCGCCCTGGCTCGACGAACACAGCGGCTTTCATCTTCGGCATGACCGGTCTCCTGCGCTGCCTGATGCGGCAGACACTGGATCAGCGCGACGGCGCCTCCATCGATCTGGCTCAATCAGGCGTGGGTATGACGAAAAGTGCCATGGGTGCCCCAAGCAGAGATTTCGACGGCGCACGTATCTCCCGCATTGCGCGCGAACCGCCGCGACGTTCACGATGGAATACCATTTTGTTCTGGCAACCGTTTGTTGATTCCGGTATCGTTGCGACACGATCAACGACAACGGCGGGAGGGGCGTGGCATGCTGAAGCTGGTGTGGATACCAGGTGCCGCCGCGGCGCCGGATCAACCCGCGTATCAACAGGCCGTGGATACGCTGACCGCCAGCTTTGCCGACGAGGCTCCAGCGACCGCTGGTTTTCCTCGTGCCCCCGGCGCCGCGCCCACCGGCTTGGACGCCGTGACCAAGGTCATTGGCGATTGGCTACCGAGACGGACCGTGCCCAACGCGGCCGTCAAACTGATGCTGCACGGCTACGACTACGATCCGCGTCACGCCGGCGACATGACCTATGACCCGTTTACCCTGGTGTACGGCATGCCCGGGAACCAGGGTCTCAACGGTCGGCTGAGCTGGCTGCCGCTGGTGGCAGAGTGTGACGCACAGGGCGGCCGGCCACAGGAGACGGCGATCGCGTTCGGATGGGTGTCCACCGGATCGGTGGCCGAATACGCCCACGCGGGTTGGTCGGAATCGTATGAGTACGCCTGCGTCGATCTCGCGCGCCTCGCCGCGGCGGCGGTGGCGGCGGTGCTGAACGTGCTCGGCAACCAGGGTGTATCGGTAGACGTCCTTGCCCATAGCCTCGGCACCCGATTGTTCTGCCAGGCGCTTCGCCAGAACGGCGCGCGGGACACGATGCTCAACAACGTGATCCTGCTGGACGGCGCCGAGTTCGCGGTCGATGCGGCCGCGACATTCGCGGGCCGCCAGTTCAATGTGATCAACGTCACCAACGAAGTCGATGCAGTACTGGCCTTGGGCGGTGAGCAGCTCGGCGACCCTTCTCGGGTGCCGGGGTCCGTGCCGTCCTCCAACATTGGCCGTTTCGGCATCGGTGAGATCAATGGCTGGACCGGCATCGCCACGTATCCGCCGAACTGGGTGGATATTTCGCTCGACCGCCGGGATGTACAGGCGTGGTTCAAGGCAAATGGAGGTTACACCCTGACCGCCACCGACAGCGATGGCGTGCACGCCCCCGACGGTAACCTTAACCACTGGGCCTGCTATACCGAACCCGGCAATCGTGTCTGGCTGACGGATCTGATTTGGAAGCCAGGCATGAACGGCGGCGTCATGGCCAACACCGGTGGCTTGCCCAAGGGCGTGTTGGGAGATCCGCAGCCGGTGTTCGCAGGTGTGCCGATACCGAACACGACCCCGATGACCTGGGACGCACGTATAGCGTACCAACGGCCAGCGGGAGGCAATGGTTGATCCGACCGCGTTGCCGATCAGCCGGTGGATTTCGCCGGTAGGGCAATCCCTGTCAGCGCCTGCCACACCCGAATGACGAACACATCATCCTTCATCCCCTCGCCATGCGCCGCCGCAGCCAGAAACAACTGATGCGCTGCCGCGGCTAACGGCAGCGGGAAGGTCAGTGCCCGCGCCTGATCCAGCACGATCCCCAAATCCTTGACGAAGATGTTCACCGCCGATTGCGGCGTGTCGTCGCCATCCAGCACATGCGGGATACGGTTCTGCCACATCCAGGAACTGCCGGCCGACGACGAGATCACCTCGAACAGTGTCTTTGGATCGGCCCCGGCACGAATCCCCAACGCCAGCGCCTCGGCGGCCGTGGCGATGTGCACCCCGGCGAGCAACTGGTTGACCATCTTCACCGTGCTGCCGACACCGGGCTCGCTGCCCAGCCGCCAGACCTTCGTCGAGATCGCATCCAGCACCGGCTGCGCCTTGGCAAAGGCTGCGTCCGAGCCGGCGGCCATCACCGTCATGCTGCCGCCCTGCGCGCCGGCCTTGCCGCCGGAAACCGGTGAGTCGAGCATCAGAAAGCCCGCCGCCGCGATCCGCGTGCCCAATGCCTTCGCGGCCTCCGGCGCGATCGTCGCGCAGCACAGCACCACGGTGCCCTTGCGCAGGCGCTCAAGGCAGCCTTGCGGACCGAACAGCACCTGGTCCGTCTGCGCCGCGTTGATGACGAACACCACCACGGCATCGAGATCGGTCGGCAGCTCCGCCGCCGCCGCCACCGCCACGCCTCCGGCCGCGACGAACTCCGCCCGCCCCGCCTCGCGCAGCTCGCACCCGGTCACCGTGTGACCTTTGCGCAGCAGATTCAGCGCCGCACCCATCCCCATCGTGCCGAGGCCAATGACACCCACATTCATGGTTGTTCCATCCTCTGTTTGGCTGCTTTCTGCGCCGATCCTCGGTGGGTGACAACGAGGGGCGGGGGCCAAGAAAGTCAGCGGTCACAGAGTTTCACTGCGTGCACACACCGCGTTTGATCGGGAAGGATTTTCCGGTGGCTGCGCGCCGTGTGGGGGCGCCGACGGTGCGACAATCCCGCGCGACGTGCCGGCATGTCTTTCGCCGCGCAACTCTGTGTGCATTCGGTGAAATTCTGTGGCCGCCCGCTTGCCTGGCTGAAGCGACCCGACCTCTGAGCGGCTTGCCCCCTCATCGCCAATCGCTGCAACATCCCGACAACAACACCTCTGCCATCATGCGGCTCATCGCCCCCGTTCTTCCCACCCCGCCCACACAGTGACTGCTCGGGCCGCCTCGAACCCCGCGGATGTCGCGCGCCTGCTCGACCGCGCGCGGCAATTGCAGGCCGCCGGCCGCCACGCCGCGGCGCTGCCGCTGTGCCAGCGCGTCTGGGACGACAGCCCGGACGATCTCGCCACGCTATGCCAGCTCGGCACGCTCTATCATCAGCTCAGCGAACCGGCCGCCGCCTTGCGCTGCTTCCAACGCGCCGCCACAGGCCATCTGGAGAATGCCGTGGTCCAGTTCGGCCTCGGCGCCGCGATGCAGGAACTCGGCCGCCCGGACGAAGCCTTGGCGCATTACAACCGCGCCGTCGCCCTGCGCCCCACGGATGCCGACGCGCTGAACAACCGCGGCAGCGTGCTGCAGGCGCTGGGCCAAACCGACGCCGCGCTGCGCAGCTACGACGCCGCGCTGGCGCTGCGCCCCACCCTCGCCATCGCACACTACAACCGTGGCAATCTGTTCCGGCACACCAACTGTCCGGCTGAGGCGCTGGCCTGCTATGAACGCGCGCTCGCGCTGCAACCCGACCTCATGGAAGCGATCAACAATCGCGGCGTCGCGCTGCAATTGCTGAACCGTCACGCCGAGGCGCTGGAGGCGCACGACCAGGCCTTGGCCCTGCGTCCCACCGATGCTGATGCGCTCAACAACCGCGCCACCGCGCTGCTCGCGATCGGCCGTCATGCGGAGGCGCGCGCTAGTTTCGATCTCGCACTGACCGTCGACCCCAACATGGTCGGCGCTCGCGTCAACCGCGCGTATTGCCTGCTGGCACAAGGCAACTTGGCGCGCGGCTGGGCCGAACAGGAATGGCGCTGGCGTCTGCCGAATTTCCGCGAGGCGCGGCGCGAGTTGCCGCAACCGCGTTGGGAAGGTGGGCCCGAGATCGATGGCAAGACCATCCTGCTGTGGCCCGAGCAGGGCCTGGGCGATGCGCTGCAGTTCTGCCGCTACGTGAAGCTGGTCGCCGCCCGCGCCACCGTGGTGCTGGAAGCGCCGCAACCGCTGGTACGCCTGTTGTGCAGCCTGCCGGGCGGTGGGCAGATCATCGTTGCGGGACAGACACCACCGCAGTTCGATCTGCACTGCCCGCTGATGAGCCTGCCGCGTGCTTTCCGCACCGATCTTGCGACCATCCCGAACGAGACACCCTATCTGGAAGCCAACCCAGCCGAGGTCACCGCCTGGCGCCGCCGGCTCGCCGGCCTGACCGGTCTGCGCGTCGGCCTGGTGTGGGCTGGCGGCCGGCGCGACTTCGATGCAACGCTTCGCGCGGCTGACCAACGGCGCTCACTGCCGCTAGCCCAGCTCGCCCCGCTCGCACGCCTGCGCGGAATCGATCTTGTCTCGTTACAAAAAGGTGATGCCGCAAGTCAGGCGCGCACGCTGCCGCCCGGCATGGTGATCCATGACTGCACCGACCAGTTGCAGGATTTCGCCGACACCGCGGCGCTGATCGAGGCGCTCGACCTTGTGATCAGCGTGGATACATCCGTGGTGCATCTGGCCGGCGCGCTGGGCAAGCCGGTCTGGGTGCTCAACCGGTTCGATGCCTGCTGGCGCTGGCTGATCGATCGCGAGGACAGCCCCTGGTACCCGTCGGCCCGCCTGTTCCACCAGACCAGCCCAGGCGACTGGACCGGCGTGATCGACCGCGTCGCCGCCGCGCTGGGCAAGGAAGTGGCGGGGCGCCGCCCCCTCCCGCGTCGCAAGGCGTAATGCTAGGGACAACGCCACACCACGCGTGGGGGAGGACATGTCCAGTATTCCGCCGATCCTGCTGGTCGGCTGCGGCCGCATGGGCAGTGCGATGCTGTCGGGCTGGCGTGAGCGCGACCTGGCATCGTCAATCGCCGTCGATCCTGCGCCCGGCGCGGTATCCCTCGCTGGCCCGGACCTCACTGTGGTCCCGTCCGCCGACGCGATCCCGGCCGACTTCCGCCCCGCCGCAGTCGTGCTGGCGGTGAAGCCGCAAAGCGCCGCCGAGGCGTTGCCGCCGCATGCCCGTTTCGCTGGCGGCACGGTGTTTCTGTCCATCATGGCCGGCCGCACCATCGCGGGCATGCGCCCGCTGCTGGGCGACACCGCCGCCATCGTGCGTGCAATGCCGAACACCCCGGCCGCGGTGCGCCAGGGCGTGACGGTGGCCTGCCCCGGCGCCGGCGTGACCGACGCGCAGCGTGCGTTGTGCCAGACCTTGCTGGAAGCGATCGGCGCAGCCGCCTGGGTAAATGATGAGGGGCTGCTCGACCCGGTCACCGCCGTGTCCGGCAGTGGCCCCGCCTATGTGTTCCTGCTGGCGGAGCTGATGGAGCAGGCGGCGATTGAGCAGGGGATTCCGGCCGATCTGGCAAGGCTGCTGGCGCGGCAGACCGTCGCCGGCTCCGGCGCACTGCTGGCCGCCAGTCCCGAGGACGCGGCCGCCCTGCGCAAGGCCGTCACCAGTCCCGCCGGCACCACCGAGCGCGCCTTGCAGGTGCTGATGGCGCCCGAGGCCTGGCCGAGCGCACTCAGCCGTGCCATCGCTGCCGCCACGGCGCGATCGCGGGAGCTGGCGGGATAAGGTGACGGGCGTCGTCATCGAGACCGTGCGCCTGCGGCTGCGGGCGTATCGCGAGGACGAGCGCGCGGACATGGTGGCGCTGGCCGGCAACTGGCAGGTCGCGTGCGGGCTGAGCAATCTGCCCCATCCCTACGCCGAGGCCGATGCGGATTTCTGGATTGCGCAGGTGCGACAGGATCACGCCACCGAGCGGCCCCGGTCGTTCGCAATCGCACTGCGCGAGAGCAACCGACCGATCGGTGGTGGCGGGCTGGATGGCAGCTTCGGCGTTGGCAGCGGCGCGCCGGCGCGCGGCTGCTGGCTGGGACAACCGTTCTGGCGGCACGGTTGCGCCCGCGAGGCGGTCGCGGCGATCATCGGTCATGGATTTCGCGTGCTGGAGCGGCACGAGATCCGCGCACCAACCAATGCTGCCAATGCGGCATCGCAACGTGTATTGCTGGCCTGCGGGTTGCTGGCCTGCGGGTTGCGGGCGATGGGGGAGATCGCGCGGCAGACCCCGACGCGGACGGGCACCCTTCGTGCGTCCTGGTTCCGTCTCGCACGTCGAGATCTCACTTGGCGCCTCGCACCGGCAAGAGTTCCGTGGCGCACTGGCACCAAAGCGGCAATGACATTGGCCAGCAAATCCTGGATCGCTGCCGCGCCGACGATGCCGACGAAAGGGGCGCCGAATTTCCCGTCCCGCCCTGCGTGAAATCCTGCCCCAACCTTCGCCACTCTTGCACCCAACCCCCCGCCGCGCTATCTACCCGTCACTCACTACATTCTCCGCTATGTCACGGGGGGTGGCCTTCACGGGCCGCCTTTTTTGTTTTGGACCAACCTGATCCACGTGCCAACACCTTGGAATCGCGCCTCACCGCGATCATCGCGCCGCGCCTGGCCGACATGGGCTATGAGCTCGTGCGCGTCATGCTGATCGGCCGCGATCGCCCCACGGTGCAGATCATGGCGGACCGCGCTGACGGCTCGCAGATCGCGATCACGGACTGCGAAACCATCACCCACGCGATCAGCGCGGTGCTGGACGTGGAAGATCCGATCCCCGGTACGTGGACGCTGGAGGTCTCTTCGGCCGGCATCGACCGCCCCTTGACCCGGGTGAAGGACTGGAACCGCTTCGCCGGTCACCTCGCCCGCGCCGAAACCGAGATGCCGATCGACGGCCGCAAGCGCTTCTCCGGCACGGTGCTGGGCGCGGACGCCACCGGCGCCCGCATGAAGCTCGAAGACGGCACCGAGGTCACCCTGCCACTCGCCCAGGTACGTCGTGCCAAGCTGATGCTGACCGACGCGCTGATCGCCGCCACCGCCCAACCCAAAATCACCAACTGATGCGGACCCCCTGAGAGGAAACCATGGACACCGCTGTCGCTCGCCCGGAACTGCTGCTAGTCGCCGATGCTGTCGCGCGGGAGAAGAATATCGACCGCGAGGAAGTGCTGGAGGCGATGGAACAGGCCATCCAGAAAGCCGGCCGCGCCAAGTACGGCCACGAGAAGGACATCCGCGCCACCATCGATCGCAAGACCGGTGATGTGCGCCTGTCACGCTGGCTGGAAGCCGTCGAGACGATCGAGAACGAGGAAACCCAGATCCCGATCAACGTCGCGCGCAAGGAAAGGCCGGAAATCCAGCTCGGCGAGCACCTGGTCGACCCGCTGCCGCCGATCGATTTCGGTCGCATCGCCGCGCAGACCGCCAAGCAGGTGATCGTGCAGCGCGTGCGCGAGTATGAGCGCAAGCGGCAATACGAGGAATTCAAGGATCGGGTCGGCGAGATCATCAACGGCGTGGTCAAGCGCACCGAGTACGGCAACCTGATGGTCGAACTCGGCCGCGCCGAAGCGTTGCTGCGCCGTGACGAACTGATCCAGCGCGAGAGCTTCCGCAACGGCGACCGCGTGCGCGCCTATATCTACGACGTGCGCGACGAACCACGCGGGCCGCAAATTTTCTTGTCCCGCACGCATCCAGGCTTCCTGGCCAAGCTGTTCGCGCAGGAAGTGCCGGAAATCTATGACGGCATCATCGAGATCAAGGCGGTCGCCCGCGATCCCGGCAGCCGCGCCAAGATGGCGGTGATCAGCCGCGACAGCTCAATCGATCCGGTCGGTGCCTGCGTCGGCATGCGCGGCTCGCGCGTGCAGGCGGTGGTGCAGGAGCTGCAAGGCGAGAAGATCGACATCATTCCGTGGTCGCCACAGTCCGCCACCTTCGTGGTGAACGCGCTGGCGCCGGCGGAAGTGACCAAGGTCGTGCTGGATGAGGAAGCCGGCCGCGTCGAGGTCGTGGTGCCGGACGAGCAGCTCTCGCTCGCCATCGGCCGCCGCGGCCAGAACGTCCGCCTCGCCTCTCAGCTCACGCGCTGGGACATCGACATCCTGACGGAAGCGGAAGAAAGCGAGCGCCGGCAGGAAGAGTTCCGCCGTCGCTCCGGCCTGTTCGTGGAAGCGCTGGATGTCGACGATGTGATCGCTGCGCTGCTGGTGACCGAAGGCTTCACCACGGTGGAGGAACTCGCGTTCACCCCGGTGGACGAACTGGCGGCCATCGAAGGCTTCGATGAATCGGTCGCCGCTGAGCTGATCCGCCGCGCCGAGGCCTTCATCACGCGCCGTGACAACGAGCTGAACGATCAGCGCATCGCGCTGGGCGTCAGCGACGACATCGCGGCGATGGAGCCGTTCACCCCAGCCATGTTGGTGGCGCTGGGCGAAAAGGGCATCAAGACGCTCGACGACCTGGCGGACCTCGCGTCCGACGAGCTGATCGAGATCTTCGGCGCCGAGGCGATGGATGAGGAAACCGCCAACGCGGTGATCATGGCCGCCCGCGCGCATTGGTTCGAAGACGAGCCCCAGGGCGAATCCCAGGGCTCGCCTGCAGGCGAGCCGCAAGCCGAGCATGCAGAGGAGGCAGGTCACGCCTGACACCGCCCTCGCTGCCCCGGACGAGAACCACGATCTCCTTGGAGACGACGCGCCGGAAACCGGTCCGCTGCGCCGTTGCGCCGTCACGCGCGAGCGGTTGCCGAAGGAGCGGATGATCCGCTTTGTCATCGGCCCCGACCGCACGGTGGTGCCGGATCTGGCCGAACGGCTACCCGGTCGGGGAATCTGGTTGAGCGCGGCGCGTGATGTGTTACAACCCGGCCGCGCCCGGGGTGCCTTCGCAAAGGCGGCCCGAGGCCCGGTCACGGTGCCTCCCGACCTTCTCGCGATGCTGCAGGCGGCGCTGGTCCGGCGGATCGGCGAGTTGCTGGGCTTCGCGCGACGAGCTGGGCAGACGGTGGCGGGGTTTGAAAAGGTCCGGGAATGGCTACGGACCGGCCAGGCCGGGCTGGTGGTGCAGGCGTCGGATGGCAGCGCGGACGAGCGGCGACGCTGCCTTTCCAGCGCCCGTGGGCCGGTTCCGGTCCATCAGCCGCTAACCGCGGCGGCGCTGGGCGCGGTATTTGGCCGGGATCACACGGTGCATGTCGTGGTGGCTCCCGGCGCGTTGGCCGATCGGATCGGCATCGAATGCATGCGGCTGGCCGGGCTTGCGCCCGAACCCGCCGCGCATGACAAGGTCGCTGACGACAGGAATGAGCCGGCGGAAATCCGCCAGCATGGTGTACGGGACGCATGAGCGAGACGAACGATCAGGACACGAACAAGGGGCGTCTGTCGCTTCGGCCGGTGGGGCGGCTGGAAGGCGGCCGTACCGTTGACGCGGGACAGGTCCGGCAGAGCTTCAGCCACGGCCGCTCCAAGGTGGTGCAGGTCGAGGTGCGCAAGAAACGCGCCCCGCTGCCCGGTCAGGCCACGCCTGGCCAGCCAACAGGTGCGCCTCCGGCCGCCGGCGCCACGCCGTCCGCGCCGCAGATGCGCGCCGCGCCCACGACGGCCCCCAGTCGGCCGCAAGGCCCCGCGCCCCGCGCGCTGACCGCGACGGAGCAGGCCGCCCGCCAGCGCGCGCTGGTCGAACAGCAGCGCGATTCCGCCCGGCGCGAGGCCGAACGGCGCGAGCAGGAGACGATATCCATCCTCTCCGCCGCCGAGGAAGCCCGCCGGCGCGAGGAAGAAGCCCGCAAGGCTGCCGAGGAGGCTGTGCGTCAGGCCGCCGAGGACGAAAAGCGCCGCCTGGCCGACGAAGCCCGCAAGGCCGCCGAGGCCGCTGCCCCGCCGCCCGCCGAAGCCGATGCCGGCCAGCGCCGCCGGCCAGCGGCACCCCCGGCCGCAACCCCGGGCACGCCCAGCGCACCGACCGAGACCTTGCGCCTGCGCCCGACCGTGCGCGGGCCGGAAGACGACGACGAGGCGCGCCCGGTGCGCCGCCCCGGCGGTGCCATGCCGCCGCGCAAGCCGGCCGTGGTCGCGCCGAAGAAGGGCGATCAGCGCCGTGGTGGTCGCATCGACGTGCAGGCCGCCATCGAGGGCGAGGACGATCGCGTCCGCTCGCTGGCCTCGGTGCGCCGTCAGCGCGAACGCGAGCGCCGGCAGGCGGAACTGGAACGCCTGCGGTCCGATCAGGTGAAGGTGGTGCGCGACGTCGTGCTGCCGGAACAGATCACCGTGGCGGAGCTGGCCAACCGCATGGCCGCGCGCACCGGTGATGTGGTGAAGGCGCTGATGAAGCTCGGCGTGATGGCGATGCCGACGCAGAGCATCGATGCCGATACCGCCGAGCTGGTGGTGCAGGAATTCGGCCACCGCTCGCGCCGCGTGTCGGAAGACGATGTCGAGATCGGGCTGGAGGGCGGCGTCGACACCGACGACGAGCTGCAGCCGCGTCCGCCGGTCGTCACCATCATGGGCCATGTCGACCACGGCAAGACCAGCCTGCTGGACGCGCTGCGGTCCACTGATGTCGCGGCCGGCGAGGCGGGCGGCATCACCCAGCATATCGGCGCCTATCAGGTGGAACTGCCGAGCGGCGAGCACATCACCTTCATCGACACGCCGGGCCACGAGGCGTTCACCGCGATGCGCGCCCGCGGCGCCAGTGTCACCGATATCGTCGTGCTGGTGGTCGCCGCCGATGACGGCGTGATGCCGCAGACCATCGAGGCGATCCGTCACGCCAAGGCGGCCAACGCGCCGCTGATCGTGGCCATCAACAAGATGGACAAGCCCGACGCCAACCCGAACCGCGTGCGGCAGGAGTTGCTGCAGCACGAGATCGTGGTGGAGGAAATGGGCGGCGAGACGCAGGACGTGGAAGTCTCCGCGACCAAGCGGACCGGGCTCGACAAGTTGACCGAAGCGATCCTGCTGCAGGCGGAAATCCTCGACCTGAAGGCCAATCCGCGCCGCAACGCGGAAGGCACGGTGATCGAAAGCCGGCTGGACCGCGGTCGCGGGCCGGTGGCGACCGTGCTGGTGCAGAAGGGCACCTTGCATCAGGGTGAGATTATCGTTGCCGGATCAGAATGGGGGCGTGTGCGCGCCATGCTGGACGACAAGAATCGTCCGCTGCGCGATGCCGGCCCATCGGCGCCGGTGGAAATCCTTGGCCTGACCGGCGTGCCCGGCGCGGGCGAGCCGCTGGTGGTGGTGGAAGACGAAGCGCGGGCGCGCGAAATCACCGAATTCCGCTCCCGCCGTCAGCGCGACAAGGCCGCGGGTGTCGCGGCCGGGGCGCGTGGCACGCTGGACGAGATGCTCGCGCGTATCCAGGCCGGCGTGCAGAAGGAAGTCATCGTCCTGATCAAGGCCGATGTGCAGGGCAGCGCCGAGGCGATCCAGGCCACGGTGATGAAGCAGAGCGGCGACGAGGTGAAGGTCCGTGTGCTGATCGCCAGCGTCGGGCAGATCACCGAAAGCGACATCCAGTTGGCCAATGCGTCGGAGGCGGTGATCATCGCCTTCAACGTGCGCGCCACTGCGCAGGCGCGCGAGCTGGCAACGCGCGACGGCGTCGACATTCGTTACTACTCCATCATCTACGAGGTCGCCGACGACATCGAGAAGATGGTGAAGGGCAAGATCGCGCCGAAGGAACGCGAGAAGTTCCTGGGGTATGCCGAGGTTCGGCAGGTGTTCACCATTACCAAGGTCGGCAAGGTGGCCGGCTGCATGGTGACCGACGGCCTGGTGAAGCGCGGCGCCGGCGTGCGCGTGCTGCGCGACAACGTGGTGATCCATACCGGCGAGCTGTCGCAGCTCAAGCGGTTCAAGGAGGACGTGCGCGAGGTGGCGCGCGGGTATGAGTGCGGGTTGTCGTTCGCCAACTTCCACGACCTGCAGGTCGGCGACGTGGTCGAATGTTACGAGACCGAGCTGGTTCCGGCTTGAAGAAGGCGACGGCCGGCGCGACGTCGCGCGGGACGCGCGCGGGGCCGACTCAGCGGCAGCTTCGCGTTGCCGAGGAGATCCGACACGTGCTGGCCGGGGTGTTTGCGCGCCACGAGGTGCGCGATCCGGAACTGGCCGGGGCGGATATCACGGTAACCGAAGTGCGGATCGGTCCCGATCTGAAGCATGCAACCGCGTTTGTGGCTCGGCTGGGGCGAGAGGATATAGACCTGCTGCTGCCGGCGCTGAAGCGGGCGGCGCCGTTTTTGCGGGCGCAGGTGGCGCACGGGGTGCGGCTGAAGTTCGCGCCGGACCTGACATTCCAGGCCGATCGGGCGCTGGTCTATGCGAGCAAGATCGAGCGGTTGCTGCACGCGCCTGAGGTGGCGCGGGATCTGGATGAGACACACTGACGGGTGCGATGTTGGGTGGGTTTGAATGTTCGCGATGAATGGAACGCGGACGTTGCTGGTTTGCCAGTTGAGCTTCGTTGCGGCGACCATACCGCCGTATCCCGCGAGGGCCCATGCGACGTCTCCAACTGGCACGCTGCGCGAAAGGTTGGTTGTTGTCGGCAGCGCTCCTGACCGTCGCCACCGCCGCGTCGGCGCAGGACATCGAGCCACGTGCATTTTCCAATGCACCAACCGGCGTGAACTTCCTGGTCGCCGGTTACGGCTTCACCCGAGGCGGCCTGTCGTTCGACCCTTCGCTGCCGGTCACTGACCCGCAGCTCCATACATCGACTGCACTCCTGGCTTATGCCCGGGAGCTCGACCTATGGGGCATGTCCGGCAAGTTCGACGTGATCGCGCCCTACACTTGGCTTTCCGGCACGGCAAAGTTCGAAGGCCAGCCGGTTGCACGCGCGGTTGATGGGCTCGACGACGCCCAGTTCCGCCTGTCGGTCAACTTCTATGGGGCGCCCGCACTGACGGCGAAAGAATTCTCGACGTACAAGCAGGACCTGATCGTCGGTGCCAGTCTTGCGGTTTCAGTACCTGTGGGCCAGTACGATCAGACTCGCGTGGTGAACATCGGGACCAATCGCTGGTTCGTCAAACCTGAGCTTGGCGTATCAAAGGCCCTCGGCCCGCTTACGCTCGAAGTCATGCCGGCGGTGACGATCTACACCGCCAATACGGACTTTTTCAACGGCCATACGCGCACCGAACAGCCAATCTACTCGGTCCAGGGGCACGCGATATACAGCTTCGGGAACGGCATTTGGGCGGCGGCAGACGTGACCTACTTTACTGGAGGCCAAACGGCGATCAACGGCGTGGCGGACGACGATCTGCAGCAGAACTGGCGCGTGGGCGCGACACTGTCGTTTCCTATTGCCGTTCGATACTCCGTCCAGCTCTACGCGAGTCGTGGTGTGGCCGCGCGAACTAACGACAATTACGA
>DATHNI010000281.1:0-13269 GCA_035486135.1 Acetobacteraceae bacterium | reverse complement strand
GGCGGCACGATGCGGCTGGGGGCGTATCCGGCGGTGCTGGCGCCAGGGTCTTTGGTGTCGGCGGTGTATGGCTGGGCGGTGCGGATCGAGGAGCGGCACCGTCACCGTTACGAAGTGAACGTGTATTACAGGGAGCGCCTGGAGGCGACGGGGCTGCGGTTCTCCGGCATGTCGCCTGATGGGTTGTTGCCGGAGATCGTGGAGATCCCAGAGCACCCGTGGTTCGTGGGTGTGCAGTATCATCCGGAACTGAAGTCGAAGCCGTTCGAACCGCATCCGCTGTTCGCGGATTTTATTGCGGCGGCGGTGCGGCAGGCGCGGCTGGTGTAGGGGCTGCTGCAACGAGCGGCTGGGCGGTTATCGGGGCGAACGCAGCCGTCAGGCTCTAGTCCTCGACCCAAGGGCTAACGATCTCGACCCCGCACCCCATGAAATCGGCGACATTCCGCGTTACCACGACTGCGCCATAGGCCCGGGCGGTGGCCGCAATCATCGCGTCCTCCACCGCGATGGGTTTTCCGGCCGTCTCTCTCGCGGCGCGCAGTTCACCGTAAATGGCAGCACTTGTGCTGTCGAAGGCCAAGGTTCGGTTGGTGAACGACTCCGCGAAGAACGCGCTGACGCGGCCGGTCAGATCGTTTCGTCTGCGGCCGACCGGCAAGCGCGCCAGACCATAGCGGATCTCCGCCAGGCAGACGGCCGCGGTGAACACCGTCTCCGGCACCGCGCGACGCAGGAACGCCGAAACTGCCGGTTCCGGCGACGGTTTGATAAGTTCGGAAATCACGTTGGTATCGAGCAGGATCACCGGTCGAAATCAGGGCTGGAGAAGTCGGGCGGCTTGCGCCCTGGGGCGCTGCCGCGTGGCGGGATGTCCAGTTCGGCCCCATGCTTGGGGCCGAACAACCGTCTGGCGATGTCAACCACATTTTCCCGTGGTGTCGCCGCCTGCCGAGCCAACCCTGCGCGCAGCAGTTCGCGCGCCTCCTCCTCGAGCGAGCGGCTGTGCGCTGCCGCATGTTCCTTCAGTCGGGCATGCAATGCCTGATCGACGTTCCTGATTAGCAGACTGGGCACGACTGGCCTCGGTATCGCCGTTGCTAGCATCTGATAGCGGGGGAGGACCGGGCGGTCAATCGACAGAGACTGACTCTGAATCTTGCGTGGCCAAGCCTGTTGATGGAATGGTGCGTCATTGTTAGCCCGTTTTGAGGGGATATAGTGCGACAAAAATTGATGATCATCACGGTCATCGTGGCGACAGGTCTGTTGGGGCGTGTGCCTCCCTGCCGCAGCGCCCAGTGACCGGCGGAGTGACCTACAAGATCGGAATTGACGTGCCGAACACCGATATGGCTGACCTGATGCCCACACTTGGCGATCGATGCCCTGCGGCAAGGCGCGGACATCGTCCTGGGCGGGCGGGCCACCGACACCGCGGTGCTCGGCTGCGTTCCCATCATGCGTGGTGTTTCCAGCCACATGCTCTACGAGAACGGCAACCCGTTCCTGTTGTTCGAGCCGGGCGGCGTGCTCGTGGTCAAAGTGTCCTATCCTCGTCCGAAACCACAAGGCTGGCAGGGCGAGCGCGATATGCATGGTGGGCAGCAATACGTGTCATTGCTCGACCTTCGGCTTGGCGGGAACGCTGCGGCGGCGGAATAGGGTGGGCAGCCGCACGCGGGGGATTGCTTCGCTTCGCTCGCGTTGCCCCGGAAAGGGCCAAACTCGAACGTTGGATTCAGTAGTCTAGCGCCGCAACAGCATCCCCAGGATGGCGAAAGTCGCAGCGGCATTGATCCAAACCACCTAGATCAGCACATCGGATCGCCTACGAATATAAGCGAGGTCTACGTGAATCTGACTGAAATCGCTTCGCAGTCCGCCGTACTGCTCTTCGATGATACCCAACTCCTCGGTACTATCCCGCGCCGCCTCGGTGAGCACGCTGGCCGCCTTCAAAGCAGCATGGGTCTTGGCCCGCGTGATGTTGCGCTACCTCGTGGTCCGCATGGAGCAATGTGCCGCTACAGATGGCCGGGTCAAGCCCGGCCATGACGCGGGAAAGGCTTGACCGCACCCCCAACTCGCCCGATCACCCTCCCCGCCATGTCCCTCCTGCTGATCTCCGCCGTCACCATCCGCCTCGGCGGCCGCACGTTGCTCGATGCCGCGGACCTGACCGTCGATCCGGGCCGCCGCATCGGCCTGGTCGGCCGCAACGGCGCCGGCAAATCCACGTTGCTGCGGGCGATCGCGGGCGACCTCGCGCTCGACGGCGGCGACATCCGCCTGGCCGCCCGCGCCCGTCTTGCCACCGTCGCGCAGGAAGCCCCGTCCGGCCCCGCCTCCTTGCTCGACACCGTCCTGCAAGGCGACCCCGAACGCCTCGCGCTGCTGCACGAAGCCGAACACGCCGAGCCCACCCGCCTCGCCGAAATCCACGAGCGCCTGATCGCCATCGGCGCCGAATCCGCACCGTCGCGCGCCGCCGCCATCCTTGCCGGGCTCGGCTTCGACGAGCCCGCGCAACAACGCCCGGTCAGCGAGTTTTCCGGTGGCTGGCGCATGCGCGTCGCCCTGGCCACCGCATTGTTCGCCAACCCCGATTTGCTCTTGCTCGACGAACCCACCAACCACCTCGATCTCGAAGCCACACTTTGGTTGGAATCGTGGCTCGCCCGTTTCCCAGGCGCCGCCCTGGTGGTGTCGCACGACCGAGGCTTGCTCGACCGCGCGGTGCAATCCATCGCCTTCCTCGACCGCGGCAAGCTCGCACTAACACCGGGCGGCTTCGACGAATTCGTCCGCATCCGCACGGAGCGTGCGTTGCAACAGAACCGTGCCGCCGAACGCATCGCCACCGAACGCGCGCACATCCAATCCTTCATCGACCGCTTCCGCTACAAGGCGAGCAAGGCGCGCCAGGCGCAAGCCCGCATCAAGGCACTGGCGAAACTGCCGCAGATCGAAACGGTCATCGATCCAACACCGACAAAATTCGATTTCCCCGAACCGGCGCGCATCGCCCCGCCGATCCTGGCGCTGGATCGCGTCAGCGTCGGCTACGACGGCACGCCGGTCCTGCGCAACATCTCGGCGACCATCGACACGGACGACCGCATCGCCTTGCTCGGCGCCAACGGCAACGGCAAATCGACGCTGGCGAAGTTGCTCTCCGACCGCTTGCAGCCACTAACGGGCGAGCTGCGCCGCGGCCCCAAGCTGCGTGTCGGCTATTTCGCCCAGCACCAGACCGACGAACTGATCGTGCAAGAGAATCCGATCGACCACATGGCGCGCGCGCTGCCTCGGGCGAACCCGAGCCAGGTGCGTTCGCAACTCGCACGGTTCGGGCTGGACGCCGACCGCGCCGAGACCCCGATAGAAAATCTATCCGGTGGCGAAAAGGCGCGGCTGCTCCTGGCGCTTGCCACGCGCGATGCGCCGCAACTTTTGATATTGGACGAACCGACCAACCACCTCGATATCGACGCGCGCGAGGCATTGGTGAAGGCACTCGCCGATTTCCAGGGTGCGGTGCTGCTGATCACCCACGACCCGCATTTGGTGGAGTTGGTGGCCGACCGGTTATGGCTGGTCGCCGACGGCACCGTGCGTCCGTTCGAGGGCGACCTGGACGATTATCGCGCGTTGTTATCGGAACGCGCGCGGCCTGCGTCGCGCAACGACACAGGCACGCGTCGCGACGAACGCCGCGAACGCGCCGAGGCGCGTGCCGCATTGGCTCCGCTGCGGCGCCAGGCGAAGGATGCCGAGACCAGGCTCGCCAAACTAACGGCGGAGCGGGCAGCGATCGAGGCGCGGCTGGCTGATCCGGCGCTGTATGCCCCCGGCCGCGCCAGCGAGATCACCGCTGCCAACGCCCGGCTGGCCGCGATCGCGCGGGAGACCGCGGCAGCCGAAGCCGCGTGGCTGGAAGCGGAGGAAGCGCTCGCGGCGCAGTAGGGCGACAGCGTTCGATGTCCCCGCCCCGCCCCTCGTGTCATTGCGAGGAGCGCAGCGACGAAGCAATCCACTGCCTGACGAACCATGGGCTGCTCGTCAGGCAGGGGATTGCTTCGCCGCTGCGCTCCTCGCAATGACACGAGGGGCCGGGCTTGACTTGACCGGAGGGATTCCCAGTTCATCCCACCGAGAAGGCTACGATCACCCGACGGAGAAGGCTACGAACCGCAGCAGCTCTTGCGACGACAGCGGCTTCTCCAGTACCGTCATCGCGCCGAGCGTTTCGGCCTGGCGGGCGATCTCGGCATCGTGTGCACCGGTGATCAAGAGTGACGGAATTGTAATACCGCGACTGGCAAGTGTGGAAATCACCGTAACGCCGCTCATCTCCGGCATGCGCTGATCGACCACCAGGCAGGCGATCTCGTCCAGCCTTGCATTGGCCAGGAAATCGCCGCCGGACTTGTATGTCTCGACGCTGTGGCCGGCCGATTCGAGCAGTACGCGCAGCACGTCCCGCACCTCGTCATCGTCGTCGATGACAGCCACGATGCTCGCATCATCTCGATCCATGCGGATGATTTCCCGGCGACGGCGACGCGGGTTTGCGTCGCGTGGTTGGCAGACTACCCGAATTGCCCTGACTGAATTATGGCCGGGCCGGTCAACTCATCTTGCTATTGCCGAAGCTTAGGCTTATGTGAACCGCAGTTCAGGCGGCATATTGCCGATTCGGACCAGCGTGTGCGTGGGTGAAGTTCTCTTTTCAGACCCAATGGGCACGCTACAGCAACCGCGTAAACCTCGTGTTCTGCAACAGCCGAGGGGCTAACCGTACCTTCAGGATCGCCGGGAAACCAATGACGCCGTTTGTGCGCAGCCAGTCGGGCGGTTCTGCCATAGAAGTTACATCTACAACAATACTGCCAACAGCGCAGGGTCCGGGCGAACAACGTGTCTGATAACGAAAAATCGAACTTTGAAACCGCCAGAACAACGCTGGCACTAACCCCCGACTCCCCATCGGCCAGCGACCCAATGCAGGCCGCCGAGGCACGCATGCGGCGCGCGCTTGGTCTCGACGGGGAACAATTACGCGCGCGACCGATGCAGGAACGGGGCGAATCGCCCCAGCGGCCGGCCGAACGATTCACCCCCGGCCACAAGCGACGGTTCGTGCATGACGGCGAAGTGCCGGTGACACTGGTTCACGGATTGGTGTCCGGCCGCCGCGAGCAAACCGATGGCAACGGGACACGCGGCGGCGGCAGTGCGCAACCGACGAATCGGCTGGAGGTGGCCGAAGCCGCGCTCGCCGCCGAAATCGCCACGCGCGAGCGGACCGAGCGCTCCTTGCAGGAAGCGCAGGCATCGGTACACGACCTGCAGACCAAGTTGGGACATGCCGATCTGGCACGCCAGGAAGCTGTCGAGACACTGCGCCGCGAGCGTGAAGCCTCGTCTGGCCTGCGTGCATCGTTGCAGGAATTAGAAGAGCAGGTGAGGGCGGCGCGGCAGGCTCAGGAAGCTGCGGAAGGGGCTCTGGCCGAGTTGCGCGAACGCCGGGCAGCGCAGCCCGAAGATGCGGACGTAGCGGAATTACCGGCACGGCCGCGGCGTGGGCGCAAGCCCGGAGTCAAAATCCTGGCGGCGGCAGAGACGGTTGCCGCCACGATTGTGCCTCGCAAGGGTCCTGGGCGGCCGCGCAAGCAGGAGGCCGCTCCGGCGCGCGAACCGAAGCCGATTCGCTGGTGGCTCACCGCGCGTGGGAAGAAAAAGCGGTAGGTCGTCACACAACCTCTCCCGCGGGAGAGGTCGATGGTGCGAAGCACCGAGGGTGAGGGTGATCGGGCCGGCAAACTGCATGAAAGTGGTTCGGGGCGACCCGATCACCCTCACCCTCGTGCGCTAACGCGCCCTTGACCTCTCCCGCTCCCGCGGGAGAGGTTTTTTGAACGCTACCAGCCAAGATTTTGCCGTACCCCGGCCAGCGCCTCCAGATGGCGCTCGTGGTCACCGGCGAAACGCAGCACAAGGTGGCTGGCGCCAGCTTGCGCGTACCCGGCCAGCCAAGCCGTCGCCCCGGCGGCGGGGCCGGCGTAGCAGACCTGGCGCCGCCGCAGTACCTCCGCCGGCTGTCCATAGTACCCCTCCAGAAACGCATTCAGCCGCGCATCCGCGCGTGGGGCATCGTCGTCCAGCGCAAGCGTCAGGTAGATCGCTCCGGTCAGGGCGTCGGGATCGCGGCCTTCGGCTTGCGCGATCGCACGAATCTGCGCCCAGTGCGCCGCGTAACCCGCGTGGTCCGGAGCGTTCGGGAACCAGCCGTCGAAGAACCGGCCTGCACGCTCGAGGCTGGCCGGCAGGTTGCCGCCGATCCACAGCGGAGGGCCACCCGGCCGATACGGCGTCGGCGCCAGCACACCGCCGGTCACCTGCCAGCGCCCGTCCCAGTCCACCGCGGCGCCGGTCCAGAGCGCCTTGCACAGCCGCAACCCCTCCATCATCCGCCCCAGCCGCTTTTCGAACGGC
Organism: Acetobacteraceae bacterium; assembly: GCA_035486135.1. Lineage (GTDB taxonomy): Bacteria > Pseudomonadota > Alphaproteobacteria > Acetobacterales > Acetobacteraceae > JASHVB01. The sequence goes on along the minus strand of DATHNI010000281.1, from coordinate 6,768 downwards.
ACCCCGGCGGCGGCGAATTCGGCGCGGATGTTCGGACGGTCCGACGCGAAGCCGACGCCCAGGATCAGCCGCCCCTCGCTGACCTGGTCCAACGTGGCGACCTGGTGCGCCAGCAGCACTGGGTTGCGCAGCGCCGGCAACAGCACGGCGGTGCCGATCTCCACCCGCTTCACCCGTCCGGCCACACCGGCGAGCAAGGTCAAAGGTTCGTGGCGCGGGCGGGCGAGCAAGGAGTCGCCGACCCAGACCGAGGCGTAGCCGAGCGACTCGGCACGTTCCGCCAGCGCCAGCAACGACCCCGCCTCTGGCCGTCCCTGCATGATTTGCTCGCGCGTGGGCAGCAGGTAGCCGAGCTTCGGGGTCATGGGCGTCTCCTAGGGCGTTGCGTGGCCGGACATCATAGACTGCCCCTTACTTCTTGCCCCCACTTCTTGCCCTCACTTCTAGAGGGAGAGGTCCGCGTGGGGCTCCCTCCCCCCGGTCTTGGTCCGCCTCGCGGCCCAAGCTCTCGAGGGGAGGGGGAGCCTATCAACCCAAACCACTGTCCATGTTGCTCTCTTGACAGCCGCCCCCGGCGGGGTCTCGCATCGGGCCGGATCTGAGGACCGGTATCGCTTGCCCCAGCTCGCTTTGCATACCCCGATTGGTGACCTCACCGTCTCGGAAGAGGACGGCGCGATCGTTGCGCTCGACTGGGGATGGGGCAGCGGAGCGCAGGCCGAAACGCCACTGCTGCAACGGGCCAGCGAACAATTGCACGCCTATTTCGACGGTGAGCTGACCGGCTTCGACCTGCCGCTGGCGCCCGCCGGCACGCCGTACCGCCGCCGGGTCTGGCAGGCGCTGTGCGAGATCCCCTATGGCGAGACACGGTCGTACGCCGCGATCGCCGCGGCGGCGGGGGGCAGCGCGCGCTCGGTCGGCCAGGCGAACGGCTGCAATCCGATCCCGATCATCATCCCGTGTCATCGCGTCGTAGCCAGCACGCATCTCGGCGGCTATTCCGGCGGCGACGGCCTGACAACCAAGCGCTATCTGCTGTCCCTCGAAGCGCGCGATACCTTGTTGTGACGGCAACCTGCCGCCCTGCTTCCCGGGACCTGACCCGAAGCCACCACGGAGAACGATGATGACCAAGGCCATCCGCATCCACAGTCCCGGCGGCCCCGAGGTAATGAAGTGGGAGGACGTGCCCACGCCGGACCCAGGCCCGGGCGAGGCGCTGATCAAGCAGGAAGCGGTCGGCCTTAACTACATCGACGTGTATTTCCGCACCGGCCAGTACAAGGCCCCCAGCATGCCGCTGGTGATCGGCCAGGAGGGTGCCGGTACCGTCGTCTCGGTGGGACCCAATGTCACGCTGGTGCAGCCGGGCGACCGGGTGGCCTATGCCGGGGCGATCGGCGGCTATGCGGGCTCGCGGGTGATCGCCGCTGACCGCCTGGTGAAGCTGCCCGACGGCATCGACTTCCAGACCGCCGCCGCGATGATGCTGCAAGGCATGACAGCGCAATACCTGCTCCGGCGCACGTATGAGGTGAAGCCGGGCGACACGATCGTTGCGCATGCCGCGGCCGGCGGAGTCGGGCTGATCCTGTGCCAGTGGGCCAAGTATCTCGGCGCCACGGTGATCGGCGTGGTGTCCACCCAGGAGAAGGCGGAAATAGCGAAGGCGCACGGCGCGGCGCACACGGTGGTTGGCTACGGCGACCTGGTGGCGGAAGTGAAGCGCATCACGGGTGGGGCCATGGTGCCGGTGGTGTATGACAGCATCGGCAAGGATACGTTCGGGATCAGCCTCGACTGCCTCGCGCCGCTGGGTCTGATGGCGAGCTACGGCAGCGCGTCGGGCCCGGTGCCGCCGGTCGATATCGGTGTGCTGGCGGCCAAGGGCAGCCTGTACCTGACGCGTCCGAGCCTCGCCACCTATGCCGCGAAGCGTGCCGACCTGGAGAAGACCGCGGCCGACTTGTTCGATGTGGTGCTGAAGGGGGCGGTGAAGATCCAGGTCAACCAGACCTTCCCGCTGAAAGATGCGGCGGCAGCGCATATCGCGCTGGAAAGCCGCAAGACCACCGGTAGCACTGTGCTGATTCCGTAGGGGCTGATCCCGCAGGGAGAGCGTCATGCCATTTGGCTTCACCCTGAACGCTACGATTCCGGCGACGCCGCGGCAGATCTACGATGCGTGGCTGGACAGTGATGGCCACTCCGGGATGACCGGCGGCAAGGCGACGGCGTCGCCGGCCGAGGGCGGGGCATTCACGGCGTGGGACGGCTATATCAGCGGCCGGAACCTTGTACTTGAACCGGGCCGGCGCATTGTGCAGTCGTGGCGGACGACGCGCTTCATCGCCGCGGACCCGGATTCGCAGATCGAGGTGTTGCTGGCGCCGGTCGAGGGCGGCACTCTGGTGACCCTGCACCACACCAACGTGCCAGACGGGCACACGGGTTATCAGGACGGCGGCTGGCAGGATCACTATTTCCAACCGATGAAGCGCTGGTTCGAAACACCTCTCCCGCCTGCGGGAGAGGCATGCCCCCGGGCGCCTGGCCCGGGGGGCGAGACGCGATAGCGTCAAGGGTGAGGGTGATCGGGCCGGCACGCTCCCGGCCCACCCCTGCCAATAAGGAGCAATACCATGGCACGCGTCGTCGGCATTGACCATTTGGTGATCCGGGTCAGTGACTACGACAAATCCAAGGCGTTCTACGGCAAGCTGTTCAGCTTCCTCGGCTTCGAGATTTCCGACGAGTACGAGGACATGATCGGCTGGACCAACGGCAAGACCCGGTTCTGGATCAGCCGCGCCGATGAGCAAGGCAGGCAGCACAAGTACCGCAACGGCGATGTCGGCTTCCACCACTACGCGTTCCAGTTGCGCAGCCGCAAGGACGTGGACGAGTTGCAGGCATTCTTGCGCGACGACCTGCACGCCAAGATTGTTGATCCGGCGGGCGAATATTACGATGACTACTATGCCGTGTTCTTCCTGGACCCCGACGGCCTGAAGCTGGAAGGCATGAAGTACGGCGAGAACACCGCGAAGGCGGCGCGCGCGAAGAGCCCGAAGGCAAGTTGATCCCGGTCGCCCCGACCGTCATGGCCCGGGCGGCGATCGCCTGGTCCACCAGTTCGACCGCCGAGACGTCTCGCGCGGCGAGCGCCCTCGCGAGATCGGTTGCGGTCCGATAGGCGGGCGTCGTCATTCCGATCACTCTGTTTCCATGGTATCGACCGCCGGCCAATCCGCGGCTGACAGCCCGGCCGGTTGCGCCGGCGACAGGTTGCGCTAGATCGGCAGCATCGGCCAATGTTGGGTTCCAGCGTGTTTGGTTCCAACGCAACGGCAAAACATCGCAAAGGTGGTGGCAATGCCTCATGATGCCAGCAACATCGCGGCCCAGGCGACGCCGCGTAGCGTGCGTCTCGCGGACTATCAGCCGCCGCCCTTCCTGATCGATCACGTTGCGCTGACCTTCGGCCTCGACGAGGCGGCCACGCGCGTCACCTCATTGCTCACACTGCGCCGCAATCCCGCTGCGCCGAAGGATGCGCCGCTGCGGCTGGACGGCGAGGCGCTGACGTTGCTGCGCCTGGCGCGCGACGGCGAAACGCTGGGCGACAACCAATATCAGCTTGAGGACGGCGCGCTGATCATTCCCAACATGCCGGATGAATGCGAACTCGCGGTGGAAACGCGCATCGCGCCGAAGGACAACACCGAACTCAGCGGGCTGTATGTCTCCAACGGCAGTTTCTTCACCCAGTGCGAGGCGGAGGGGTTCCGCCGGATCACGTATTTCCCGGACCGGCCCGACGTGATGGCGCGCTACACCGTCACCATCACCGCCGACAGGGCGCGGGTTCCGGTGCTGCTGTCGAATGGCAATCCGGGCGCGTTGACCGATCTCGGCGACGGCCGGCATCGCATCACCTGGACCGATCCGCATCCCAAGCCATCCTATCTGTTCGCCCTGGTCGCCGGCGATCTGGTCGCGGTGAAGGATAGCTTCACCACGCGGTCCGGCCGTCGGGTGGAACTCGGCATCTGGGTGCGCGAAGGCGACGAGGATCGGTGCGACCACGCCATGCTCTCGCTGAAGACCGCGATGAAGTGGGATGAGGACGTGTTCGGGCTGGAATATGACCTCGACGTGTTCAACATCGCCGCGGTGTCGGACTTCAACATGGGGGCGATGGAGAACAAGGGACTGAATGTCTTCAACACGAAATACGTGCTGGCGCGGCCGGGGACGGCGACCGATAGCGATTTCCTTGGGATCGAGTCGGTCATCGCGCACGAGTATTTCCATAACTGGACGGGCAATCGCGTCACCTGCCGCGACTGGTTCCAGTTGTCGTTGAAGGAAGGCCTGACGGTCTATCGCGACCAGGAATTCTCCGCCGACCAGGGCAGCCGCGCGGTGAAGCGGATCGGCGACGTGCGTGCGCTGCGCGCGGGGCAGTTCCGCGAGGATGCCGGACCGCTGGCGCATCCGGTGCAGCCGCAAAGCTACATGGCGATCGACAATTTCTACACCGCGACCGTGTACCAGAAGGGCGCCGAGGTGATCCGCATGATGGCCACCATCATCGGACGCGAGGCGTTCCGTCGCGGCATGGATCTGTACTTCGCCCGGCACGACAACCATGCCGTGACGATCGACGATTTCGTCGCGGCGATGCAGGACGCGTCGGGCGTCGATCTTGGCGCGTTCAAGCTCTGGTATCACCAGGCGGGCACGCCGGAACTGGCGGTCGAGGACGCCTATGACCCGGTGGCGCAACGCTACACGCTGACGCTGCGGCAACGCACGGCGCCGACGCCAGGGCAGCCGGACAAGCAGCCGGTGGTGATTCCGGTGGCAATGGGATTGCTGTCCGACGACGGCTCGGAATTGCCAACGCGGCTGGAGGGCGAGCCCGCCGCGCAGCCCGGCACGCGCGTGCTGCTGCTGAACGATGCGGAACATCGCTTCGTGTTTGAGGATGTGACCGCGGCGCCGACGGCGTCGTTGCTGCGCGGATTTTCGGCGCCGGTGAAGCTGTCGGGCGTGTCGCAGGACACGTTACGTTTCCTCGCGGCGCACGACACGGACGCGTTCGTGCGTTGGGAGTCTGGCCAGCAATACGCCACGCAGGTCTTGCTCGCCCAGATCGAGCGCTGGCAGCGGGGCGAACAATCGCTCGAGACGCCGGAAGGCATCATCTTCGCGGCGGCCACGACGTTGGGTGCCGGCGGCGATGCGGCGTTTGCCGCCGAAACGTTGATATTGCCGAGCGAAACGTTCCTCGCCGACCAGATGGCGGTGGCGGATCCGGACGCGATCCACGCCGTGCGCGAGGCCACGCGTGCCGCCATCGGCTTGCTTCTCCTGCCGATCTTCCAGGCGACGTATGAGCAATTGACCGACGCCGGACCCTACGAGGTCGATGGCGCATCGATCGGCCGGCGCTCGCTGCGCAACGTCTGCCTGGCCTACATCGCGGCTGGGAATGCTCGCCATGGCGCGACGCTGGCCAAGGCTCAGTTCGACACCTGGAAGAACATGACCGATGTGCTGGCGGCGCTGTCCGTGCTGTGCGGGATCGACTGTCCGCAGCGCACCGCAGCGCTGAACAACTTCTACCAGGCGTGGCATGAGGAGGACCTTGTGCTGGACAAGTGGTTTGCCATCCAGGCGATGTCGAAACTCGGCACGGTGGAGGCGGTGCGCGCGCTGTCGGAACATCCCGACTTCGATTTGCGCAATCCCAACCGGGTGCGCGCGCTGGTCGGCAGCTTCGCCGGGGGCAATCCGGTGCGGTTCCATGACGGGTCCGGCGAGGGATACCGGTTCCTCGCGGATACCATCATCGCGCTCGATCCGCGCAACGGGCAGGTGGCGGCGCGGATGGTGGCGCCGCTGGGACAGTGGCGGCGTGTCGATGCCGCGCGGCAGGCGTTGATGCAGCAGGAGCTGCGGCGGATTCTTGAATTGCCCGGGCTGACGCGCAATACATTCGAGATGGTGTCGAAGAGTTTGGCGACGTAGGCCGACAGGGCAATCGGGTGAGCGAAGCAAGGCCAGGGCTCTGCCCTGGACCCGTCAGGGGGCTTTGCCCCCTGAACCCCCAGCAAAGGCAGCGCCTTTGCAATCCATTCGTTGGAGAGGCTGGACGGGAGGGGGGACCGGGACCGATAGGGTTGCGGCTCGGCCGACGATTGTCGGTCGAGCCGCAACCCTATCGGTCCCGATCCCCCCTCCCGTCCAGCCTCTCCAGTAAAGGGTTCCAAGGGCTCCGCCCTTGGCGGGGATCCAAGGGGCAGAGCCCCTTGGTGGGGTCCAAGGGCAAAGCCCCTGGCCTTGCTTCGTTCACCTGATGGCCCTGTTGGTCCCACCCACGCACCGGCCTAGGCTGCATGCAGTCCTGTCCGCATCAGTGAGCCCAAGCATGACCAGCTTCCTGTTTCACAATCTCCGATTGCTCGATCCCCGCCGCGATGAATTGCTCGACGGCATGCAGGTGCTCGTCGAGGACGGCATCGTTCGCGAAGTCGCCGACCGCCCGATCACCAGCACCGCGGCGCAGCGCATCGACCTCGCCGGACGCACGCTGATGCCCGGGCTGATCGACGCCCACATCCACGTCGTGCTCACCGAGGTGAATATCCGATTGCTCTCGGACCAGCCGCTCACCCTGGTGTCGGCGAAAGCGTCGGCCTCGATGCGCGCCATGCTGATGCGCGGCTTCACCACGCTGCGCGACACCGGCGGCGC
>DATHNI010000280.1:0-2299 GCA_035486135.1 Acetobacteraceae bacterium | reverse complement strand
GCCCGGCAGGATGTGGACGATGGCGAAGATCACCAGCGTCATCGCCCATAACACGCCAACGGCCGCCAGCAGCCGGCGCAGGATGAAGCCTGTCATCTAAAGCCGCAAGACACTCCCCCTCCCCTTGAGGGAGGGGGTTGGGGGGAGGGGTCGGTGCCGCACGAACCCCTCCCCCCAACCCCCTCCCTCAAGGGGAGGGGGAGTATCATTCCCTTCCCAATCCTAATTCCACTTCCAACCATCCCAACCATGAAACCTTCAACCCCATGCTGCCGCTGCAACTGCTGATCAATGGCATGGTGACCGGTTGCGCGCTGGGCGTGGTCGCCGTCAGCTTCTCGTTGATCTACGCCACGACGAAGATCTTCCACGTTGCGCATGCCGGCGTTTACACCCTCGCCGGCTACCTGGCCTGGTGGCTGGTAAGCAAGGGAGCGCCGGATATCGTCGCCCTGGTCGTCGCGATCGCCGTGTGCGCATTGCTTGGGGCGCTGATCCAGGGCGGGCTGTACGCGCAGCTAGCGAAACGCCGGGCCACGCATCTGGTGGTGCTGATCGCCTCGCTCGGCGTGCTGGCGGTGATCCAGAACATCATCGCCGGGGTGTTCACCCCGAACATCCTGCAATTCGCCGTGCCTTGGGCCGGACGCGTGGTATCATTCGACACGATCCGGGTCACCTACCCGCAATTGCTGACCGTCGTGGTCAGCCTTGCCGCCTATGCCGGCGTGATCTGGTTCGCGCACTACACCATCCTGGGCAAGCGCATCCGCGCGGTGGCATCCAACCCGTTCCTCGCCGAGATCACGCGGCTGCAACCGAACGCCGTCTATATCTATGTGGTAGCGATCGCCTCGGCGATCGTTGCGCTGCCCGGCGTGCTGGTGCCGTTGGATCTTGGCTTGCAACCCTATGGCGGGATCACGCCGTTGCTGACGGCAACCATCGCGATGATCGCCGGCGGAGTCGGCAGCATCTCCGGCGCCTTCGTATTGTCTGTTGCGATCGCGGTGTTGCAGAACCTGTCGCTGCTGGTGATCCCCGGCGAATGGAGCATCGGCATCACCTTCTTCATCTTCGTCATCTTCATGTTGTTCCGCCCCACCGGCCTGTTCACGGCGGCCCGCTGAGCGATGGACTTCCTGTTCTCCTACCTGGCGCTCGCCGCGATCTACGTGATGCTGGGTCTGTCCACCAACCTGCTGGTCGGCATCGTCGGCATCTTCTCTGTGTCGCAGGCAGCGGTGTTCGGGGTCGGCGCCTATATCGTCGCGCATTTCCTGATGGCAACGGAGCCGCTGTCGTTCCTGCCGGCGCTGGCGATCGCCATGGTCTGCTGCATCACGCTGAACATCCTGGTGACGCTGCCGTCGCTGCGCGTGTCCGGCGACTATTTCGTGGTAACCTCGTTCGGCATCCAGTTGCTGGCAACGGCGGTGTTCACCAACTGGACCGCCGGCACCGGCGGTGCCAACGGGTTGCCCGGCATCCCCCCGCCCGATTTGTTCGGCTACGAACTGGACAGCACGTTCCAGATCATGGCGCTGTGCCTGTGCGGATTGCTGCTGGCCTGCGGCTGCTTCTGGCTGATCATGCGCGCGCCGTTCGGGCGGCTGCTGCGCGCGATCCGCGAGGACGAGCTTGCGGTGGCGGCAGCGGGCAAAGCCGTGCTGCGCGCCAAAGTCTCGGCGGCGGCGCTGGCGGGCGCGTTCGCCGGCGCGGCGGGCGGGCTGTACGCGACGTTCCTCAGTTTCGTCGATCCGTCGTCGTTCGACCTCGACGCCTCGATCCTGCTGCTGACGATGGTGGTGGTCGGAGGCGCCCGCACGCTGGCCGGCTCGATCGTCGGGCCGTTCCTGTTGCTCGCCATGCCGCAGGCGCTGTCGATGCTGGACATTCCGACCACCATCGCGGCGGCGGCGCGGCAATTGATCTACGGATTTCTGCTGATCGCCTTCATGCTGTTCCGGCCTCAAGGTTTGGTGGGGGAACGCTTGTGACCGCCGCTTATCTTCAGGCGGCGGGCCTGGATCACCACTTCGGCGGCCTGCACGCCTTGCGCGCGTGCAGTTTCGACATCGAACAGGGTCGCATCACCTGCCTGGTCGGACCGAACGGCGCGGGGAAGACGACGATCTTCAACGCGATCACCGGCTTTCTGCGGCCCGACGAGGGCCACGTAACGTTTCGCGGCCAGTCGCTCGACGGGCTCCGGCCGCAGGCGATCGTGCATGCCGGCATCGCGCGCACCTTCCAGAACCTGCGCCTGTTCACTGAACTGTCCGCGCTGGACAACGTG
>DATHNI010000279.1:0-14752 GCA_035486135.1 Acetobacteraceae bacterium | reverse complement strand
GATTGATGTCTTCCGTGCAACGCCAGGACGCCGTTGCGGTTGCAAGGATCAAGCCGCAGTGTCGAACCGCCCGCTGGAAAATGCAGTCAGCGTCTCCGGCAATTCTCCGGACAGAATTGCCGGTGCCAGGGCGAGCGCGTGCGCGCCGGCCAGGGTGACGCCGCTGTGGCAGGTCGCGGCAAACGCTCCGGGAAACTGTTCGGACTGTTGGTAGATCGGGAAACCGTCAGGCGACATGACGCGCAGCGCCGCCCACATACGGACGATCGATGCATCCTTCAGCGCCGGAAAGATCTCGACGTTGCGCGCGGCGATCTGGTGCAGGATGGCGACCTTGGTGGTGGTGTCGAAGCCGACATCCTCCTGGCTATCACCCAGCATCACCGAGCCCTCCGCGGTCTGCCGCGCGACATGCGTCGGGTAGTGCAGGAACGGGTGCAGCCGCTCGGTGACGATGATCTGCCCCTGCAACGGATGCACCGGCATGGACAGGCCGACCATCGGCGCCAGGTCGCGGCTGCCCAAACCCGCCGCGATCACCAGTTTCGCCGCGGTGAAGCGCTCGGCGCCGCAGTGCACGGTGAAGCTGTTCGGGGCAGACGCGATCGCGTCCACCTTGCGCCCGGGCAGCCACGCACCGCCATGCGCGGGCAGCGCGGCGTGCAGCGCGCGGAGCAAATACAGCGGGCTGGCGTGGCCGTCGATCGGACAGAACGAGGCGCCGACCACCCGATCACCCAACCCCGGCACCATCGCACGCGCTTCGGCACGGTCCAGCATGCGAGTGCCGATGTCGCCGCTTTCGTTGTGCATGCGGGTCAACATGGCGGCGCGGTCTTCGTATTCCCGGTCGCTCAGGCAAAACGCAAACCCGCCGGGCTGGGCAAGCGCCGTATCCACGCCGGTGGTGGTGGCCAGAGCGCTCGCGAGTTCGGGCCACAATTCCGAAGACCGGCGAGTCCAATGCGCGTAGGGCGGCATGCCGGCGCCTTTGCTCTGCACCCAGACCAGGCCGAAATTGCCGCGCGCGGCACGGTAGGCGACGTCGCCTTCATCCAGCACAACGACGGATGCACCGCGCGATGCCGCGCCCCAGGCGATGGCGCCGCCGACCAGACCTCCGCCGATGACGATGAGATCGTAAGCGCTGGCCATCGCTTATTCGAACCCCATGAACCCCGGCGTCTCGGACAACGGCCGGGCCGCGCGCAGCTTCGCGAGGTCCGGCACCGGCCTCGCGGTGCGAGCGTCGCCGGCAAGCAGCGATTCCAATGCGGCGGCAACGGAGAGGACGAAGGCGTCGCCGCCTCGGGGCCCGACGATCTGCAAACCGAACGGCATGCCGTGGCGATCCACGCCGACCGGCAGGGACACCGCCGGATGGCCAGGCAGCGTCACCGCATAGGCCAGCGCGAGCCAGTGGAAGTAGGTGCGGGTCGGCTTGCCGTCGATCTCGGCGGGGAAGAGCTCGCGCCAGGAGCGCGGGCTGATGGTGATCGACGGCGTCAGGATCACATCGTAGTCCTGGAAGAACGATTGCCAGCGGCGATACAGTGCGGTCTGCAAAGCCTGCGCGCGCGCCACGTCGGCGGCGGCGTAGCGCAGGCCTTCCTCGACATTGGCAGTAACGTTGGGGCCGACGTCCTGCGGCCGGGTGCGCACCTTGTCGAGATGCGCGGCCAGGATGGCGGTGGCACGCAGGACTTCGAACGCCTCGTCGGCGCCGGCGCAATCCGGGGTGACGTGGTCCGCGCGAGCGAAGACGTGGCGGAACAGCGCGGTGCGTTCGGCGAAGATGCCGGCGATGTGGTGCTCCGTGGGGGCGAAGCCGAAATCGGGAGTCAGCGCGACGCGCAGGCGCGACAGGTCGATCGGGGCGGGGCGGGCGAAGTCCTCCGGATGGTGGACCGTGCGGCCGTGCACGGTGGTGGCAAGCGGATCGCAGGCATCGTCACTGGCGATGGCGGAAAGCAGCAGGCAGGTGTCGGGGACGGTCCGGGCCATGGGGCCGAGGACGGGCAGGTTGCTCCAGCCGACGCCGCGCTTGTCGCTGGGCACCAGGCCGGGCGTGGGGCGGAAGCCGACGATGCCGCAGAACGCGGCGGGATTGCGCAGGGAGCCGCCGGTGTCGGAACCGGTGCAGAGCGGCACCATGCCAGTGGCTAACGCCACCGCCGAGCCGCCCGACGACCCGGCGGCGGATTTCTGCGGGTCGAAGGGGTTGCCGGTAGCGCCGTAGACGGCGTTGCGGGTGTTGGCGCCGGCACCGAACTCCGGGACGTTGGTCTTGCCGATGACGATGGCGCCTGCGGCGCGCGCCGCCGCGACGATGCGTTCATCGGCGGCGGGCACGTGGTCGCGAAAGATGACGCTGCCGTAGGTGGTGCGGAGGTTGGCGGTGTCCTCCAGGTCCTTGATGCCGATCGGCAGGCCGTGCAGGGCGGGCAGGTCTTCTCCCCGCGCGACGGCGGCGTCAGCCTGTTTGGCGGTGGCGCGGGCGGCGGAAAAATCTCGCGCGGGGATGGCGTTCACCGCATGGTCGATCGCCTCGATGCGGTCGATGCAGCTTTCCAGCAGTTCGGAGGGGGCGAGGCGCTTCTGCCCGATCAGGCGGCGGGCTTCGACGGCGGTCAGGTCGCAGGGTTCGGTCATGCGTGCTTTCGCTTCGGGGTGGCCGCGGAGAGAATAGGGGGCGGCGAGAGGTTGGCAAATGACCGCGCTGCGCCATCGAAAGAGCAGAGTTGGGAATCCGGCTAACGATCGCATCGGCGCGGCTGGCAATGGCCGCGTCGCGCAGCGGGCGCTCAGGACGTGATGGGACGGACAGACGGGGAGCGTGCGGTTCGCGGCACCCTCACCCTCGGTGCTTCGCACCATCGACCCCCGGATCAAGCGCCCGGGGGCAGGCTCTCTCCCGCGCAGCGGGAGAGGTCATCCTTTTTTCAATACCCCAGTGCGAGGCCGTCCTTCCTGGGCTCCGAGCCGCCCACGAGGCAGCCGCGGTCGCGGTCGATCCAGATCGCCTGGCCGCCGCCATGCGGGCGCTCGACCAGTTCCGGGTCGTGGCCCATGCGGGTCAGCCGGTCCACCACGTCGGACGGAATGCCGCGCTCGATCTGCAGCTTGCCGCCAAGCGACATCAGGCGAGGGAGATCGATCGCTTCCTGGATGTCCAGCCCGTATTCCAGCAGGTTGGTCAGGAACCAGGAGTGCCCCATCGGTTGGTAATGCCCGCCCATCACGCCGAACGGCATCACCGCCTGGCCATCCTTCATCAGCATGCCGGGGATGATCGTGTGCATCGGCCGCTTGTGCGGCGCGATGCAGTTGGGATGGCCGCGCTCCAGCACGAAGCCGAAGCCGCGGTTCTGCAGCATGACGCCGGATTGCGCCGCCAGGATGCCGGACCCGAAGCCCTGGAACAGCGAGTTGATGAAGCTGCACGCGTTGCCGTCGCGATCCACCACGCAGAGATAGATCGTGTCGTGGTGCGGCGGCAGCAGCGTCTCGCCGGCCAGCGGCATACGGGGCATCGCCTTGTCGTCGCGGATCAGCGCGCGCAAGCCGCCGAGGTATTCGGGGCTCAGCAGCTTGCGCACCGGCACGTCCACCTGGGAGGGATCGGCGACGAAAGCGTCGCGGTCGCGATACGCCAGGCGCCCGGCCTCGGCATGGCGATGCATTCGGACAGTGCCCAACGGGCCGTCCGGGGCCGTGTCGATCCCGCCCAGCATGCCCAGGATCATCAGTGCCACGATGCCCTGGCCATTCGGCGGGCATTCATAAACGTCGTAGCCGCGCCAGTTCAAGGTGATCGGATCGACAAAGCCGGCGACGTTCAGGCCGGCGGCGAAATCCGCCTCGGTATGCAGGCCGCCCTTCTCGCGCAGGGTCTTCACCATGTCGGCGGCGATCGGGCCCTCGTAGAACGCCTTCGCGCCGTGCCGGGCCACCGCACGCAAGGTCTCCGCCAGCGCGGGCTGGGTGAACATGTCGCCCGGTTGCGGCGCCGAGCCGCCGGGCAGGAAGTGCGTTGCGGCGTTCTTGCGCAGCTTGCCTTCCAGCCGCTTCCAGTCCCAGGCCACCTTGGGGGACACCGGCCAGCCGTCCGCCGCGAAGCGGATCGCCGGCTGGAGCAATTCCTCCAGGTCCTTGCGGCCATGCGCCTTCAGCAGCGTTTCCCAGGCGCTCAGAGCGCCCGGCACGGTGACGGCGTGGGCCGAGGTGTTCTCGATCGCGCCGATCCCCGCCTTTTCGTACCAGTCGATGGTGGCCGCTTCCGGCGCTCGGCCGGAACCGTTCAGGGCGACCACCTTGCCGGCGCCGGCCGGGGCATACAGGCAGAAGCAGTCGCCGCCGATGCCGGTGGATTGCGGCTCGATCACGCACAGCACGGCGCAGGCGGCGACCGCGGCGTCCAACGCATTGCCGCCGGCGCGCAGCACGTCGAGCGCGGTCAGCGTCGCCGCGGGCATCGACGTGGCTGCCATGCCGTGCGTGGCATAAACCGGGCTGCGGCCTGGCAGGTGGTAGTCGCGCATCGCTTGTCTCCGGATTGGTGGTCGGCGGTTGGTTGGCAGTGGTCGGCGGCCAGTATGACGACGGCACTGACGGCTGGCCACCCATGTGGCATGATGCCGCTGCGCGTCAAAGAGACCGGAAACGCGGGACTCGTGAGTGCCGCGGCCCCACTGACCACGACCACCGACCACGGCCACCGACCACGCCCACTGTCCACGACCACTATCCACTGGCCACTAACGACTGACCACGGTCCAGTAGCCGCCCAACACTGTCCACCAACCACTGACCACTGAAGCGAGGCCGCCATGGCGGAAACCGTGACCTACAGCGACTTCGAGCGGGTCGAGATCCGCGTCGGCACGATCGTGGACGCGCAGCTCTTTCCAGAGGCGCGCAAGCCGGCGTTCAAGCTGGTCATCGACTTCGGGCCGGAATTCGGCACGCGGCGGTCCTCGGCACAGCTCACGGCGCACTACAAGCCGGACCAGCTCATCGGGCGCCAGATCTGCGCCGTGGTGAATTTTCCGCCGCGGCAGATCGGGCCGTTCATCAGCGAGGTGCTGACCCTTGGCATGCCGGATGAGGATGGCGCGGTCGTGCTGGTCAAGCCGGACTTCAAGGTGCCGAACGGGGGCAAGCTGTTCTGAATGCCGAGGCACCCGCACACCGCGACCCGGAACCGATGGGACCGCGCGATACCCGCACTCGCCCGGCACGCTGCCGAACGCTGGTGACGCCGGCATGATCCTCGTGTTCGAGATGACGTGGCCCGGACCGGTCCACGCCCCGGGCAACAGCGCCACGATCCAGACGATCGCCCTGGCGTATCCGCGCGAGGAGGTGCGGGTCTTCGCCGACGCGTCGCATATCGCCGAACTGCAGAAGGATGCCGCGCTGACCGGCTACGCCAATGTGACGTTCCGGCCGATCGCGCTGTATCCGCATCTGTTCGGCAAGACCCACATCGTGTCCTGGGGCCGCTTTCGTCAGGAAATGACCACCTTGCGGCAAGGGGTGGCGACGGTGCCCCGCGACGAGCGCTGCCTGGTCATGCTGATCTCGGCGACCCCAACCGCGATCCTGGCGGCGCGCTGGCTGGCAAGGCTGGGGCGCGGGCGCATCGGCGTGCAGGTCGGGCTGCACGGTAACCTCAACGACATCAACGGCTGGCGGCCGCGCAACCCGCTGCCTCGCGCGTTCGACCTGCGGTCCGCGCTGTCGGCGCGCTATCCCCCGATGTTCAGCTTTCTGGTGCTGGAGGAGGGCATCAAGCTCGCGCTGGCCGAGGCCATCCCGGCGGTCGCCGATCGGGTTCAGGTGCTGCCGTTGCCGATCAACACGACCGAACTGCCGCGGCAGCACGACATTGCGCTCGGGCCGCCGGTGCGGATCGGGCTGGTGGGCCAGGCGACGCGGGCCAAGGGCATCGACCTGTTTCTCGACGTGGCGCGGGATTGCAAGGCGCGATATGGGCGGGGGGTGGAATTCGTGCTGGTCGGGACGGCCACCACGGGCAGCGATCTGTCGGCGTTCAACATGCTGGAAGGTCCGGTGACGATCGAAGCGTTGCCGCGCGAGCAATACCTCGCCAGGCTGGCCAAGCTGCATTATGTGCTGCTTCCGTTGCAGGACCGGTATTATAGATTGTCGGCCAGCGGAGCGTTGATCGATGCGATCACCTGGCTGAAACCGATCATCGCAACGCGGCTGCCCATCGTGGAAGCGCTGTTCCGAAGGTTTGGCGACATCGGCACCCTGTGCGCCGATGAAACGGCGATGCGCGCGACGGTGGAGGCGGTGGTAAGCACTCAGGATGCCGCGCGCTATCAGCGGCAGGTCGAGGCGTTGCGCGCGGTGCGGGCCAGCCGATCGCCGGCTGCACTGGCCGCCGATTACCGGACACTGGTGCACGGAATGTTCCCCGGCCTGCTGCGGGAATGATACGGTCGAGGCAATGAGCGACACAGCGAATAACGGCCGGGTGCTGGTAGTGGGAGGCGGCGGCTACATCGGCAGCCACGCCGCCAAAGCCCTGGTTCGCGCCGGCTTCGAACCTGTGGTGTACGACAACTTTTCCCGCGGGCATCGCAGCCTGGCGCGGTTCGGGCCGGTCTACGAAGGCGACATCCACGATCGCCGCCACCTGGACGAGGTGCTGCGCGAGACGCGGCCGGTCGGCTGCCTGCACTTCGCGGCCTATGCCTATGTCGCAGAGTCGATCGCGTCACCTGAACTGTACTACCGCAACAACGTCGCCGGCAGCCTGACCCTGTTCGACGCGTTGCTGGCCGCCGGCGTTGCCGCCGTGGTGTTCTCCAGTTCCTGCGCAACGTACGGCCAGACCGAGGTCATGCCGATCACCGAGCAAACGCCGCAGCGCCCGATCAGCCCGTACGGGCGCAGCAAGCTGATGGTCGAGCAAATGCTGCGGGACATGGATGCGGCACATGGGCTGCGTTCGGTCAGCTTGCGGTACTTCAACGCATGCGGCGCCGATCCGGATGGCGAGGTCGGCGAGATGCACAACCCCGAGCCGCATATCATTCCACGCGCGATCATGGCGGCGGTTCGCGAGCAAGCGCATTTCGCGGTGAACGGGGTGGATTACCCAACCCCGGACGGGACGGCGGTGCGCGACTACACGCACGTCACCGATCTGGCCGATGCGCATATCAGCGCGCTGCACCACTTGCTCGGTGGGGGCGGTACGGAGGCGCTCAATCTTGGAATCGGCCGTGGGTATTCCGTGATGGAGGTGCTGCGGTCAGTGGAGCACGTGACGGGCCGTTTGATCGATGTGCGGACCGCGGCGCGGCGGGAGGGCGATCCGGCGTCGGTCGTGGCGGACGCGTCGCGGGCGCGTGAAGTGCTCGGCTTCAATCCGCGCTTTGTGGCGTTGGACGATATGGTGCGGACGGCATGGTCATGGTTCCGCGCCAACGGATTCCGGCACGACTGACGCGACGGGTGCTGGGCGGAATCCCCTGCATCGCAGGCAGCTGCGGGCAGCACCGCCTTTTGACACGGATTAGCACGGAAAGCAGTTTAGGCAGCCACAGATTAGCACGGACAGGCAAGAGTTCGGCGGGTACATACGATGCTGGCTGGCTCGCTGGATTTATTCTTTCCGTGCTAATCCGTGGCTTAAGCTGCTTTCCGTGCCAATCCGTGTTGCCCCTTCTTGCCTTCTTCTCCTCCCAGGGCCTCCGGACGCACGGTAAGCTGGGGGATGGCAGCAGACGTCCGGCAGCCGGTCTCAACCGTCACTGCGAGCCATCACGCGGCCGGTTGCCGAAGCCCGGTGAGTACGCGCGCCACGGGATCGCGGAGTTGCGCTGGCATGCAGGCGACGGCGTATTTCGTCCGGATCTTCGGCGATCGCGCGCCCGGCACCATCTCGCGATAGAGGTCGCGGACCAGTTGGTAATTTCCCAGCAGGAATGCCGCATCGAGGGCGTCCGTCTGGCGCCTGGAAATCGACCGCAGGATGGTGTCCCGGTACTGCGGCGCATGCTCGTGGTTCTGCAAGATGTAGTTCAGGACATCGATCTCGCCCTGCAGCATGTTGATGATGTTGTTTGAGATGTTGCTGGTATGCTTGCGGATGCCGACCAGTGGCCGATGAATGGCGCCGATCGGCGGCTCGGCCACGCAGCGCAGGTGGAATTCGAAATCCACGATCCGCTTGCGATCGAACTGCGTGTACCAGCCGCCGAGGCGATCGAAAAAGCCACGGCCGATGAACACCGACGACGGAAAGATCGGCTGGTAGGCGATCAGCCGCTCGTACAGGCTTTCCCGCATGACCCAGCAATCCTCGGCCACGACGGTGCGGCCTGCCTCCCAGTACCCGGCGGGCGCGACATCGAATTTCTGTTGGTTTCCCCACACTCCGTCGCTGATGATGACGAAGTCGGAGAACGAATAGACGAGTTCCGGACAGGCTCGATGCAGCACCGCGTGCCAATGCAGCTTGTCAGGATGCCAAAGATCGTCACTGTCGCAGAACGCGATCCACTCGCAATGCGATTGCGCCACGCCGAAATTGCGCGCGACGAACTCGCCGGAATTGTCGATGCGATAATAGCGCACCCGGTCGGCGAACTGCTTCACCACGGCTTCCGTGGCGTCCGTCGAGCCATCGTCCACCACGAGCACCTCGGCCGGCGCGTGGCTCTGCCCTAGCACGGCGTTCAGGGTCAGCGGCAGCAGGTCTGCCCGGTTGTAGGTTGGAATGACGACGCTGATGTCCATCCGGCCGGTCTTCTATTCCCAGGTCTTCTATTCCGTTGACACCGCGGCAGCGGCCTGGTCGGTCACACGTTGGTAGAGATACGAGTCCTCCACCGTCGCGCAGAGCACGAAGCCCATCGCCTCGATCCAGCGAAGCACCTCGGCGGCGCGTTCTTCGCCCAGGACGCGGGGATGGAGTTCGAGCATGATCAGCCGGCATACGTGCGGCGGAAACTCGCGGAACAGTTCATATTCGCCGCCCTCGATGTCGGCGATGAACACGGTCGGATTGATGCGTTCCAGTTCGTCGCGGAGCGGTACCACCTTGACGGCGACCGTCGCACCACGCTGGCTGCCCGGCACCGTCGACGAGGTCCAGAAGTCACGGGAAACGTGGAATGTCGTGGTGCCGGCGCTCTTGCCGACCATGCAGATTTGCAGCGCCGGATTGACGCCGTTCAGGCGGAATGTGTCGCGGATCAACGGTTCCATCATCGGGTTCGCCTCATAGACGAACACCCGGCTAGAATCGGTCATACTGGCACAGACGGACGAGACATAGCCGAGACCGGCCCCGAGTTCGATGACGACGTCGTCGGGTCGCAATGCGCTTTCGAGCAAACGGCGCTCGGATGCTTCGTAGGTGGCGCGGACGAGGGATTGGACCACGGGGTAGGACAGGCGGCGGCTGATACGGACGCGAACCCCACGCAGATCGATGACCGATTGCAAGAGGTAGGCCCGGAACGCGCGCAAATCCACGCCGCGGCCGGCGCGAAGATCCCAATACGCCTCCTTGATGAATTGACCCCAGCCCTTCATTGGCAACCGCGCATGCCTCAGATTGCTTCCACAACGATGCCCCGCGGGGCGGGTAAAGTCCGGCAAACGCGCAGTGTGAGGATGCTAGGAGCGGCGTTGATCATGTCGTATGCATAGCAAAACTGGCGTGAGCTGCCTACGGGTTGGCAAGCGGCAAACGGGCGGACCGGAAAGTCGGAGCCTTGGCGGAATCCAGTGCCCGCCCCGGCGAAGCCTCGGTGCAGAGCCCTGCCCTTGCCTCAGTCCGCCCGATCGCCCGGGCGACAGAAGCTGACGCCGGCGCTGCTCTTCGGTAATGATGCGGCCCGCCGCAGCCCGAATCGGGGAAGCCGTTCCACATGGCGACGCACTACTACACGGTAACGTGGGATCAGTTGCACCGCGACGCGCGGGCGCTCGCCTGGCGGCTGATCCAGGCCGGCCCCTTCACCGGCATCGTCTCGGTGGCCCGTGGCGGCCTGATCCCGGCCGCGGTCATCGCACGTGAGCTGGATGTGCGGCTGGTCGAGACCGTCTCGGTCCTGACCTATGCCGCCGGCACCGGCACGCTGGCCGATGAGCAGCACCGCGGCGCGCCCGTGGTGGTCAAGCCGCCCGTGGCGGCGGGGGACGGGAGCGGGTTCCTCATCGTGGACGACCTGGTGGACACCGGCTCCACCGCGCGGGTGGTGCGTGGACTGCTGCCCCGGGCGCATTTCGCCTGCATCTATGCCAAGCCCGCAGGGCGCGACCTGGTGGATACGTTCGTGACCGAGGTCTCGCAGGACACGTGGATCCTGTTCCCGTGGGACACCGAGCTGCAATTCGTCACCCCCCTGGCCCGGCGCGGCGGCGCCTGACCAGGGGCCTGACCCAGGGGGCCTGACCGTCCCTTGGGCGCACGGTAACCGCCAAATTCATGGCCGATCTGCGATAAAGCTGCGCAAGGATGTAAAATTCGGCTGGGACTCGCGGCCTTGTGCGCTTACATGTGCGGACCGGCGCTGAGCGCTGGCCGGCCCCCGCCAGAATCAAATGGATGTTATGGCCCTGGATAAGGGCGTATGGGTGCGCCGCCAGTGGGGTCGGGCCGGCTGGCAGCAGCGGGTGCAGGAATGGAACGGGCCTTCGCCCCGAAGACCGGGCTTTCCGGCGTGGCGGGCGGGTGCATACAGGAAGAGTGATGGACAAGACGTTTGCATATGCCTCGCTGATCGACGAGGAGCCGGAAGACGCGATCGCCTTCGTGGAAGAGGATGCTGCGCAGCCGGTTGCCGGCGACGCCGATCCGATTCTGTCGCACGAGGCGGATGACCTCGCGCCGGAAGAGCATGACGATGCCGGCCAGGACCCGGCCGGCGACGCGGCAGAGCAAGACGAGCTCGAGCCGCGGCCGCCCGCCGAGGCGAGCCAGGGCAATCTGGGCGCGACCGCCGGGACGACCAGCGATCCGGTCCGCATGTTCCTGCGCGACATCGGCAACACCGAATTGCTCACGCGAGAGCAGGAGATTGCGCTAGCACAACGGTTGGAGGCGGGGGAGGCGACGACGCTGGCGGCGCTGTGCGAGTGCCCAGCGACCTTCGCCGCGATCGCCGCATGGCGCGATGCGTTGCAGGACGGGCGAATCGGGCTGCGCGACCTTGTCGAGCTCGATTCGGCGCCCGGTGCGACCGGGGGCGTGCCGGTGCCTGATGAACCGGCCGATCCCGCGCTGGAGGAAGGCCTGCGGCCGGAGACCTTGGCCCGGCTGGACGCCATCATTGCGGCCAACACAGCGCTGCGCGCGGCGCGGCGGGAGCCTGGCGACGTCTACCAGGTCCGCTTGCGGGCGATGGTCGCCGACATGCAGCGGCTGGGCCTGCGCCGCAGCCGGATCGAGCCGCTGATCGGTGAATTGAAGGCGGCGTCGGGGCGGCTCGTGCCGCTGGACCGGGCGGCGCTGACCTTGGCTCAGGCGGCCGGCATTCAGCGGGCGGCGTTCCTGAAGCTGTGGGACGGCAGTGCCGCGTCGGCGGCTCGGGTCGAACGCGCCGCCGCGACGGCGGAGCGCAAGGCGCTGCGCGCCGGGCTGGCGGCGATCCGCTCCGACATCGAGCAATTGGAGGACGAGACGGGTCTGCCGATCGCGGAACTGCGCCGCGTCCTGCACGACATCAACCGGGGCGAGCGTGAGGCACGGCACGCCCGGGATACGATGATGCAGTCCAACCTTCGGCTGGTGGTGCATATCGCCAAGCGTTACCGAAACCGTGGGTTGATGTTCGGCGACCTGATCCAGGAGGGCAACCTGGGCCTGATGCGCGCGGTGGAAAAGTTCGACTGGCGGCGCGGGTTCAAGCTGTCCACCTACGCGAGCTGGTGGATCAGGCAGGCGATGACGCGGGCGATCGCCGACCAGGCGCCGACCATCCGCGTGCCGGTGCACATGAAGGAGACCGCCGGCCAGGTGTTGCGCGCCGGCCGCCGCATCGCTCAGCAGACCGGACGGGAGCCGACGCTGGAGGAACTGGCGAGCCGGCTCAACCTGCCGCTGGAGAAGGTGAAGACCGCGCGGGAACTGGTGCGTGAGCCGGTCAGCCTGGAGATGCCGGTCGGCGAGGACGGGGACGCCCAGCTTGGCGACCTGGTGGAGGACCGCAACGCGGTGATGCCGTTCGAAGCGGCGGCCCGCACGGTGATGCGTGAGCGGGCGTCTGCGTTGCTGTCCGGGTTGACGCCGCGCGAGGAGCGGATCCTGCGGATGCGGTTCGGCATCGGCACGGATCGCGACCACACGCTGGAGGAGGTCGGCCGGCTGTTCAACGTGACGCGCGAGCGCATCCGGCAGATCGAGGCCAAGGCGCTGGGGAAGCTGCGTGCGAGCCTGGGCGGCGAGGCGCTGCGCGAGCTGCTGGAAGGGTAACTGCAACTCCTCCCGCACCGCGCGCACGGGATAACCTCTCCCGCTTCGCGGGAGAGGTCGGGGCGCGCTTGCGCCGAGGGTGAGGGTGAACGGGTCGGCACGTAGCAGGTAGAGCGAGGCGACCCGATCACCCTCACCCTCGCTGCTATCGCGTCTCGACCTCTCCCGCTTCGCGGGAGAGGTTTCTCTACCGTCCCACGAAGTTCGGCTTGCGCTTTTCCCGGAATGCCGCGACCCCCTCGTGGTGATCCTCGGTCTGATCGAGCTGCGGCTGCACGAAGGCCTCGTAGTCCAGGAAGTCCTCGTAGCTCGGGCCACTGGCCATGTGGAACAGCTTCTTTGCCATGCCGAACGCAAACGTCGGTCCGGACGCCAGGTCGGCCGCCAGTCCCTCGGTCTTCGCCATCAGTTCCCCATCAGGAACGACGTGGTTCACCAGCCCCAGCGACAATGCCTCGGCCGCCTCGACGAAGCGTGCGGTGAACACCAGTTCCTTGGCGCGCGCCATGCCGATGCGACGCGTCAGGAACCAGATCGCCCCGCCATCCGGCGCCAATCCGATGCGGCGGAAGATCTGGGAGAACCGCGCGGTCTCCGACGCCACGATCAAATCGCAGGCCAGCGCGATGCTCCAGCCGATGCCCACGGTGGGGCCGCGCACCGCGGCGATCACCGGCTTCTCGATGGCGTGCAACGTGCGCAGGAATGTGTGGCTGCCACCCTGCATCCGTTCGCGCTCGGACCGCAGGCCGCCGCGCTGCATGCGGCCCACATCGGCGCCGGTGCAGAACGCGCGGCCCTCGCCGGTGACGATGATCGCGCGCACCTCGTCATTGAACCGCAGCGCGGCGAAATGCGCGCCCAGTTGCTGACGCATCTCCACCGTTAGCGCATTCAACTTCTCCGGCCGGTTCAGTGTCACCGTCGCGACCGCTCCCTCGATGCTCAGATCGACCGACATGCTTCGTCCCCCGCTGCGCTTCGTCGCGCGGCATCCAAGCGTGTTGACGGGCCACGGGCAAGGCGCGAGGGTCGCGATGCGCACGAAAGGGAGGGGACGAGAAATGGCACGCCCATTCGAAGGCATCCGTATCATCGACATCACGCATGTGCTGGCGGGTCCGTTTGCCGCTTACCAATTGGGATTGCTTGGCGCCGACGTCATCAAGGTGGAGCATCCGGATGACCCCGATCAAAGCCGCGGCTCCGGCAGCGACAACGCGCTGAACCACACGCATATGGGCACCGGGTTCCTCACACAGGCGTCGAACAAGCGGTCGATCACGCTGGACCTGAAGACTGCAGCCGGCCGCGACATCCTGCGCAAGCTGGTGCGCACCGCTGATGCGCTGGTGGAGAACTACCGGCCCGGTGCATTCGAGGCACTGGGTCTGGGCTATGAAGACCTGCGCAAGATCAACCCGAAGCTGGTCTATGCGTCGTTCTCGGCGTTCGGCCAGGGCGGGCCGCGGCGCTCGCAGACCGCGTACGATCACGTCATCCAGTCCACATCGGGCATCATGGCGATGACGGGCACGCCCGAAACCAATCCGGTCAAGGTCGGTCCGCCGGTGGTCGATTACGCCACCGGCACGATGGGAGCGTTCGCGCTGTCCGCCGCGTTGTTCCAACGCGAGCGGACCGGCGAGGGCCAGCGCATCGACATGGCGATGCTGGACGTCGCGATGATCCTGCAGGCCTCGCACCTCACCGGCTACCTGCGCAACGGCAAGCATCCGAAGCCGCACGGCAACAAGCAGCCGCATGCGACGAACAGCGCGTACCAAACGAAGGACGGCCTGCTGATGATCGGCGCGTCGAATTTGCGCCAGCAGAAGCGGCTTTGGACGGTGCTGGAACATCCCGAGATGATCAAGCGCACCAACGACGAGCGCGATGCCGACCGTGGGCGCGAGGAAGCGCTGCTGGAACAGATCATGCCGACCCGCACCGCGGCGGAATGGGAAGTGTATTTGCAGGAGCGTCACGTGCCGGCGGCGCGGGTGCGCACGATGGGTGAGGCGGTGGCCGATCCACAGATTCCCTCGCGCGGTGTGCTGCATCGTTTCGATAACGGCGCGCCGGGCGTGGACGGCACCTTCACCGTGCCGCTGGCGGCGTTCAAGTTCGCGCATGACGGGCCACGCATCGACACGCCACCACCGATGCTAGGGCAGCACAACGACGAGGTCCTGCGGGAGTTGGGCTACAGCGCCGCTGACGTTGCAGGATTTCGCGCGGCGGGAGTGATTTGACTCGCGCAGCGGTGACAAGTCTTCTCGTGTCATG
>DATHNI010000278.1:0-22851 GCA_035486135.1 Acetobacteraceae bacterium | reverse complement strand
CGCCGCGGCTTGTGCTGACATCCTCGCCGTGCGCAAACGCACCGGTCGGCCGATCGCGCCGCTCGATTTCATGATCGCGGCCACGGCGCGAACGAACAACGCAAGCATGGTTACCCGTGACACCGGCGGCTTCGAAGGCTGCGGTCTCATCCTTATCGATCCGTGGCACACAGTTGGTCCCGCTCATCGCCCGCTTGTGTCAGTCCTCGGCCAGCAGTTCGTCCGGAGTCACCGGGCACACCTCCGGCACCGGCGACGGTGGCTGGCCATCCAGCGTAACGGGCAAGCCGCGCAGTGCCTGCCGATAAAGCCCGGCAAGGTCGAGCCGTTGGCGCATGGAGGGCACGAACCGGCGCGTTACATCGCCCCGGAACACGCGCGCTTCGGCCTCCCAGTGCGGCACGGCCAACGACAGCGGCCACGCGGTGGCTTTCAGCATGTGGATCAGCGCCTGAACCAGAAGGGATTCGACAGCGTGGCGTTGCTCGCTTCCCACGCTCTCGATCTCCTCGGCGATGTTGGGCCAATCCAGGTCGGCGTCGTTGACCAGGTGGCCCGCGGCCCGCCGGCGCAGCAGAGCGGCCTGCTGCTCGGACCACAGTACGACGTCGGTGTCGTAGAGATCGCTCATGCGGCCCTCCGCCGGCGGGATGAACTGTTTTCCAGATCCAGGGCGTCTACCGGTTCTTGCCGATCCATGCTCGCACGATAGCACGCAAGCCCGGCCTTCGCAGCCGCCGCGAGATGGCACCCGCAAGGCCGTCACGCGCGTCGCGCCAGCAACACCCCTTGCATCGTGAGCCAGCGGGTAATTGCCCGTCCGGCGCTGCCGACCGTGTTGCCCGAAATGCACATGGACAATGGCAAGCCTCGCCCGGGATCGGCACGGCCGACATACCGTTTGACAGTCATCCTAACATATGTTATTGGTATTACCATGGAGAGCATCGCCACACCCTGCCTACCCTCCCCGGCCGATCCCCAACCGGATCCACCCGCCCGGACCATGCCTGCGCGCATCGCCTCCATGCTGCGCACCGTTCGCATCCTGCTCGGCTTCGGGCGCCACCTTGCGGAGACCGCGACGCACCGTTCCACCAGCACCGACTTTAACGCCATCGCGGCCTGCTTTGGCACCAGCCGGCTGTCTACCATCCTGGCGCACCTCCAACGCGGCCTGTCGCGTGCCGCCGCGCTGGAGCGCGTGTTGCTCGCGCGCGCGGCGCGGGGCCGCGATATCCAATTCGTCTTCCCGCGCGAGCGGGCGGCCACGACATCGCCCGCGCCAGCAGATCCGCCAGCCACCGATCGGCCACCCGCCGGGCAATTGGCGGACCCGCAGGCGGGGCAACCGGCCGAGCCATCCGCCGAGCCACCGGCCGTCGGGCAATCCGCTGAGGCGCCCATTGCGCCGAAGCTCGCGCGACCGTCCCGCCCGTTCGGTTGGAATGATCCCGAACTCTTCATGCCGACACCGGAGCAACTCGACGCGCAGGTGCGCCGCCGTCCGCTCGGCCGCACCATTGTCGATATCTGTCTCGACCTCGCCGTGGTGCCTGATTTTTGCACGGGCCAGTTCTGGAACGCCCTGTTTGACAGCATCCGCCTGCATGGCGGCAGTGTCGCCGTCCTGATGCTGGAGAAGGTGCGCCGGGAGAAAGCATTCTCCGAAGAGCAGGACAAGAAGATCGGGAGCAACTGGGACTGGCAGGAGATGGGCCGCGAGGCATTTCGCTGCATGCTGGGCTTCTTCATCGGCGAGGCGGCGGACGCTCCATTCGATCCGATGCCAAAGCCATATGCGCAGGCCGAGGCGGTTCCCCCGGGGCCTTCCTGACCCTTTCGCACGGATGCACCGAGGCTGATGCACGGGGCCGGACGACGGCCGGCCCCGCCGTTGCGATTCGCGATGCGCGGTCGCCAGCGCGGCGGCCCGAGCCTCCCGCGCCAGCCCCCGTCCCGGCCGCGCACCGCCTGCTTCAACCCGACCAGGCTGCGGCGGATCTTGCGTCCCCGCGCGACCATCTCCTTGGGCTACGCCGCGTCGTCCCAGCGGACCGCGCGCGGGACATGCCCTGAGCGTCCTGCATGCAGCGCCAGCATCTCCAGCAGCACCAAAACGAGCCGAGGGCACACTGCCGCCTGACCGACCGGCTGAGCGGCCCATGCACCAATTCGGCGCCACGCCAGAATCCCACCCACCGCCACATGAGACGCCGGTGAGACTCGGCACTCGCCCCGCCGCCGCCCGGAACGTTCGCCCCGCGGCGCTCGCCGCCAGGGGGCAGCCGTTGATTCGCCCGCTCCGCGCCTCTAGCTTCGCCCGCATGATGACAACTCGACGACACTGGCTCACGATTCCGGTCCTCCCATCGCAGCGCCCCCGGCGATGAGTGACCTGTTCGCTCCGGAGGGCGGCTGGCGCGTGCGCATCCTCGACCTGTCGGGCGGCGCGCAGGACAATGTGGTGGAGGAGATCGGCGGCTTCCCCACGCTGATGCAGGCCAACGCCTTCGCCCGGCGCTATGTCCGCGACTCGGTGGAGCTGTGCCGCGCCCCGGGCCTGACCACGAAGGAGGTCCTTGAAGCCTGGTTCGCCTTCGGCGAGGATGCCGAGGTGGTGGATGCAGGCGAATCCGGCTGGCGCAGCGCCAACGAACTTGGCGACTTCGTCGATAGCCCCTCGGGGTCCGAGGAACGCGACTGGCGCGCGCTCGACCCTCGTCGCGACGAACCGGACGACGAGACCGAGGAATGATCCACACTCGGTTTGCTGCCGTCCCGACCGGTCTCCTGACGGTCGGCACGGCCCGTATCGCGCTGCTGAACTTCCTGCATGCCCGGCGGCATGGCGGCCACCTGTTGCTGCGGTTCGCCGACTTGGCGCCGCAGGCGACGCCAGAGCATGAGGCGGCCATCGAGCATGATCTGCGCTGGCTCGGCATCACGTGGGATGCGACGCTGCGCCAGTCAGAGCACGCCGCACGGTATGCGGACGCGGCGGAGACGCTGAAGCGGGCAGGGCGGCTATACCCCTGCTTCGAATCGGAGACCGAGCTGCGCGCCAAGCGCGACCACCGGGCCCGGCGCGGCCAGCCGGGGATCTACGACCGGGCGATGCTGAACCTGACCCAGGCTCAGCTTGCGGCGGCCGAGGCGGGCGGCAAGCGGCCCTACTGGCGGTTCCTGCTGTCCGATCGCGTGGTGGAATGGCGCGACCTGGTGCTCGGCCATCGCGAGGTGGCGCTGCCGGCGTTGTCCGATCCCATCGTGGTGCAGGCCGACGGCACGCCCACACGCGCCTTCGCCGGCATCGTGGATGACCGGGCGACCGGCATCACCGACCTGATCCGCAGCGAGACGCAGTTGACCGCCAGCGCGGTGGCGATCGATCTGTACGAGGCGCTGGGGGGCGACGCGTCCGGCCTGCGCTTCGCCCATCTGCCGCCGCTGGAGGATGCGGGAGAGAAGCGGCTGGCCCGCCGCGTCGATGCGCGGACGCTGCGCAGCCTGCGGCATGACGGGGTGGCGGGCGCGGCGCTCGCGGCTTATCTCGCGCGGGTCGGCTCGCCGGTGCCGCCCGAGGCTGCGCCGCTGGAGGTGCTGGCGGCGACGTTCGACCTGGCGCGGTTCACCGCACGGCCGACGCCGTTCAAGGCGGAGACGCTGCTGGCGCTGAACCGCAAGGTCCTGCGGACGCTGGATTTCTCGGCGGTCGCGGATCGCTTGCCGGGCGGCGCGACCGACTCGTTCTGGCTGGCGGTGCGCGGCGAGCTCGATCTGCTGAACGAGGCCCGCGGCTGGTGGGACGTGGTGGCGGGATCGATCGTGCCGCCGGAAATCCCAGAGCATGCGCTGCTGGCGACTGCATTGGAGTTGCTGCCGCCGGAGCCGTGGAACGGCACGGTCTGGCAGGATTGGACCGCCGCGCTCGTTGGGGCGACGGGGCGGAGCAATGAGGCGCTGGCGTTGCCGCTGCGGCTGGCGTTGACCGGGGAGGATGGCGGGCCGGACCTTGCGGCGCTGTTGCCGCTGATTGGCCGGGCGAGGGCGGTGCACCGTCTGCAGGTGGCAGCGCAGTAAGGCAGGAATACTCCCCCTCCCCTTGAGGGAGGGGGCTGGGGGGAGGGGTTGCGTGCGGTACGAACCCCTCCCCCCGACCCCCTCCCTCAAGGGGAGAGGGAGTGCTTTTTTTCCTTCCTACGCCGCCTTGCTGCCGCGCGGCCAGCGCCGGTCGATATCGTCCAGGCATGCGGTCATCGCCGCCGGCAACCGCGCGACCACCGCATCCAGCCGTGCCACCAGCGTCCCAACCGTCTCCCGGTCGTTGCGCGTCGCGGCGTCCGCGATCTCCTCCAGCAACTCGCCCAGCGCGAAGGCCCCGCAGGTCTCGGCCCGCCCGCTGATCGCCTCGCAGGCGCGCAGGATCGCGTCCAGTTCCCAACCCGGCAGCAATTCACCCAGCCTCGAGCACCGGGCGGTGGCGTCCGCGAGGAACTCGGCGACGCCGGCACGAGCCCGGGCGATCCCGACCACCGCCACCATCTCCTCCAGATACGCCAGCGACACGTCGTCGGCGAAGTCGACCAGGCCAGCTTGCACGGGCACCGGGCCGCCGATCATCCGGTCCAGCGCGGCGGTCAGCCGGTCGAGGTTGACCGGCTTCTCCATCAGGGAACTGAACCCCGCCTCCTCGCAGCGCTGGCGCAGCCGGGCGCCCTGCAAGGCGGTCAGCGCGATGATCGGCACCGTCGCCGCATGGCCCTGCAGGGCGCGCATGCGCCGCACGGTTTCGAAGCCGTCCAGGCCAGGCATCTGCAGATCCATCAGGACCGCGTCGAAACTGTCATGGCTGGCCAGCCGTAGCGCCGCCTCCCCGTTGGCGGCGGTGAACATCGCGAAGCCGCGCCGGGACAGCGCGGCGGCCAGCAGCGTCTGGTTCGCCTTGTCGTCCTCCACCAGCAGGATCCGCCCCCCACGGGCCAGCGAGTTATGCGGCACCAGCGCGTCCAGCGAGGGCCGCTGCGCCAGCAATTGCCTCGCCACCGTCGCTACCTGGTAGGCATCGGGCGGCGCCGGCACGATCGCGTCCACTTCCACCGTCTCCGCCCCGTCGCCGACCCACACCACGGCCGCGCGGCTGCCGAACGCCGTGCGGCGCAGGCGGATCACGAATACCTCGCCCGGCATCCCCGGCAGGTTGCCCTGCAACACGACCAGGTCCACCGCGCCGCGCTGGGCCTCCAGCCGCTCCGCCAGGGCCAGGCCGAGATAGCCGTCGGGGGCGCTCTCCACCATCAGCCCCAGCTCGCCAAGCTGCGTCGCCAGCGCGCGGATCGACGGGCCGTCGTCGGCGACGATTAGCGCCGTCCGCCCGGCGAACGGCAGCAGCCGGTCCTGCGCCGGCACCCGATCGGCCGGGCATTCGAAGGTGAACTCGCTGCCCACGCCGAGGGCGCTCTCCAGCGAGATGCTGCCGCCCATCACCCGCGCATTCTCCCGGCACAGCGCCAGGCCGAGACCCAGCCCGCCGCCGGGAGACCCGTCATGCGCGCGCCCGCGCCGGAACCGCTCGAAGATGTCCTCGCGTTCCTCCGGGTCAATGCCCGGGCCGGTGTCCGACACCGCGATGCGCAACTTGCTCTGGCCGTCGGCCTCGACCGCTGAGGCGCGGATCTCCACCCGGCCGGTGGCGGTGTATTTCACTGCGTTGCTGGCGAGGTTGAACACCACCTGGCGCAGCCGCGACGGATCGACCATCCACTGGCCACGCAGCAGGTCGTCACAGCGGGTGTGCAGCTCCAGCGCCTTGTCGCGCGCCTGCGGCCGCAGAATGTCCACGACCTCCTGCACCAGAACGCTGACGTCCACTTGCTCGCACACCAGCGCACCGCGCGCGGCCTCGTCCTCGGACACCGCGAGCAAGCCGTTCAGCATCCCCAGGAGCGCCCCGCAGCTCCCCTGCACCCGTTCCAGCCAGACCCGTTGCTCTTGCTCCAGGTCGCCATCGAGCAGCAGCTCGCAGGTGCCCATGATGCTGGTCATCGGCGTGCGGATGTCGTGGCCGAGCGAGGTCAGCAACCGATCCTGATTGCGCCGGGCCTCCGTCAGCGCGGTTTCGGCGGCATCGCGCGCAGCCAGCGCGGTGGCTTCGGTGGTGACGTCGCGGCCGGAGCAAACGAACCCGCCATTGGCCTGTGGCGCCAGCGAGATCCGGTAGGTGCGGTCACTCATCCGCACCTGGATGTCGTCACGGGCCATGCGCTGCTGCAAGGCGGCGGCGATCTCGCCGGCACCGCCGGTTTCGCGCTGCGGCCCGAGCGCTGTCAGCAGCGGCTGCCCCACACTGTCACGCACCGCGTCGGGTGCAGTGCCGAATTGCGCCACCACGATCCCGGCCGCATCCATGTCGCACTGCCAGTCGGCGCCGAACCCGCTCGGGACGGCCTGGACCCGAGGCCTGCGTCGTGCGGCCATCACCAGGAGCACGCAGCTCAGCCATACCGCCAGCAGAGTGCAGCCCGATACGATGATGGGCGCGCTCAGCACCTGGCGGGGCAGCGCCATGCTGGTCGGCAGGGTTGCGGCCACTGCCGCGGCGATCGTGTGCAGCGGTGCCGTTCCCGTCCAATTGGTCGGCTGGCCGAACCAGGCCAGCAGCGAAAGCATGAGCCGTTGCCCCAGTCCGTTCGGTGGTATGGGTTCTCCGGCCACGTCCGGGGCGCCCGACAGCAAATCGCCCGCGGCACCACCCACCAGGGTGAGCGAGACCCTCGGTGCCAGCCAGTCCGGCGAGATCAGCCGCTCCAGCGAGGCCTGTGGCAACACCGCGCCGACGAGGCCTATCGGCTTGCCCGCCGGATCGGTCACCGCACGTGTCAGGACGATCCCGGACGAGACGCCGAGCCACGGCGTGTCCTGGCGCTGCGGCACCAGCGAGCCGGGGGGCGCGGCAATCGCGCGGCGGAACCAGGCCGTGTCGCCGACCGCCGCGTCGGTCCGGGCGAACGGCGCCGACGCCGCCACCAACTGACCATCGGCGGTCAGCATGAATGTCGCGGCCGCCGGCAGCAGGGTCTGCAGCCGCAGCAGCCGCGTCGTTTGCTCCACCCGGTCGGTGATCGTGAAATCCGCGGGGCGCACCGCCTGGACTTGCTCGGTAAAGCGCGACAGCGTCGCATCGACCCCGGCGGCGACGCCCTGCGCCGCCAGCGTGGCCTGCTGGCTCGCCTGGTGCCCGGTTTGGGCCAGCTCTGCGCCCGTCAGAATGACCCAAACGCCAAAAAACAGGCCGGCGGCGGCGGCCAGGGCCGCGGGCCACAGCACGACGGATCGCACGAGCGTGCGGACGGAACCCGGATGTTTCACGATGACAGTCCTCATGCCGCACCACTGGTTGCGTTCTGGTAGCTGTTCACGATTGGACGCAGTGTCGCCACTGCTCCAATGTCACGTCCAGGTCACGATACCGCGAACGCAGCCGAACCACTGCTGGCCGTCGGCGCCGGATTCAGGAAGCGACAGGATCGGCAAATCCCCGCCCGCCGGCTCCAGCGTCAACGTGCCGCCGCTGAGCAAGACCAGGATCCGGCTGAGCGAGGTCTCGTTGCGGTCAAGCGTGAACACCGCCGCGTGCGGGCCGGCATGAATGCCAGTGATCAGCCAGCGGCCGGCGGGTCCGCTGAACCGCGCAGCCGGGCTGGCGGGCGTGTCGCCCGGCAGGGACATGGTCAACCGGATCGGGCCCTCGCGCCGAACCGAGATCTGCAGGCTGGCGGCGCCGGCCTTGGCGACGGCGACGCAGGCGTCCGGCGTGCTCTGGAAGGACCATGCGGCGCGCAGGATCGGGCGAGCCTGGCGCGGGGGCGGCGCTTGTGCCTCGGGCGCAGGTTCGGGTGGCTTCGGGGGCGGTTGGGGCGCCGCGCAGCACACCGGCAGGAGCGCGAGCAACAGCACGAGCGTGCTCGGGCGGGGGGCGGACTGGAGATGGTTTCGACGGATGATCATGCGGGCGGACGTCTACCACAACAGGCGGGTGGCGGTTTGCTTTTGTTGCAGTGCGTGAGACTGGCCGTCGCATCGGACCGCCCGGCCTGGCGAACCCGGTAAATCGGCTGCGCGGCCGCTGACAGTTGTGGGGCAAATCGTTGGACAACCACGTGCCGCCACTTGAAGTCGTTAGTTAATTACGTTATGTACGTCAGTACGTCAAACTAACTGCCCGGGAGTCACCCCCAATGTCCGCCCTCGCCACCATCGCCAAATACGAACACTACGTCGAACTCCGCGATTTCCTGCCGCCGGCCGTCTTCGACAATCCCGAACACCGCCTCACCACCGCGATCGAGACGTTCGAAGCCCTGTGTCCCGGTGACGCCTTTGAAGCGCGCCTCGCCGTCGGTCGTGCTGACCGGCGCCCATGCGGCGGACAGCCTGCGTGAAGCCGGTCCCTACCGCGACGACTTCACGAAGCGGACCCGCTGCCGCGCCCGGGCGAACAGCCTGATGCGCGAGGAGCGCGCGGCCAGACGCATGCTGGGGCAAGAGCAAAAGGTGCGGCTGGCGATCGAAGCGGTGGCGGATACCAGGCGGGAGCGGGCAGGGGTGGCCGGTGCTCCGCTGCCATCCGCCGAAATCCGGGCAGCACCGCCGCCGCAAGTAGCAGCGCCGCCGCCGCCGCGAGTACAGACCGTGGAAGCGGGAGCGCTGCATGCCCCCGCACTGCCAGCGGTGGCGCAGCGTCGCCCGGCTGTCGCGGGGCCCCGGTGGCCGCGGTGCAGGCTGCGTCGGCCCCGCTGCCCTCGCGTGAGGCTATCGTGCAGGCCGAGGCCTTTGCGCAGGAGGAGGTGGTGGCTGCGGCGCAGATCCGGCACGACCGCCGCATCCCGCCACGGACCAGGGCGTATTTTCACGCGGTGGCGTTCCCCGCCGATCCGGCGGTGATCGACGCGCTGGCCCACGGCACCAGCGAGATGCTGACCATGCTGGACGACATCGGCGTGGAAGATCTGGCCGAGGCCGCCTGACAGGACCGGAACTGAAACAGGGGACGATATTGCGGAAAACGGGATCCTGAGACGGAGACGAGACAGATTCAAGGGGCTCGGCTCGCCCGAGATCCCAGCAACCTCGCCGCGTCGCTGTGTCGGCTGCCGCGTTAGCAGCGGCTTGATCAGCAGATGGCGCGACGGATCCACGCTTTCCTGACCCAACGCCCTGCTCGATGACCCTCGCAGAGTCGGCGAGGCGCTTTCACATTGACCATCCGGTCGCCACAACCATTACAGCATTATTCCGGCAACAGATAATCGGCCGGACGCAGAATACGAATGCCACGCCACGGATGCAGTGACAGCAAGTCGCGGTCGGAGGAGATCAAAATGGCTGCATGTGCCGCAAGCGCCAGTTCGAGGTACTTGTTGTCATTTGCATCGCGGCACTCGTCAATTCGCAACGTGGGAACGAACCATCGAGCGTCGGCAAACAACAGTCCGGTGATCTCGGCCTGCCGTCGCGCGGTCAGCACATCTGCGAACTTCGGTCGCGCCAGAACCTCGCGGATTTCGGCGGCGGCGGCCTCGGACATAGCAATGCGGTCACGCTCGCGGGCGCGTAAGGGCGCTTCCCACGGTACGCTTCACTTCCGAAGTGCAGCACCGACTATGGTGCTGGCATCAATGACGATCAGTTGCGCAACGCGGCCCGTTCCGCTTTCCAGGCCGCCAACTCCGCGTCGATGTCCGCGTCGGTCAGGCCGGCAGCCGCGGCCTCGCGGCGGGTGGCATCCAGCAGCACCGCCAGCGGGTCATGGCCGGGCGCTGGCCGGACCATGAGCTTCACCAGCTCGCCGACAGCCTGCAACTGATGCGGATCGGTCAACGCCGCAGCCGTTTCCTCATCGACCGGGATTTCGACCATCACCGTGGCGATCTGTCACTCCGTGCTAATCGGCATCATCTGACACCGGTGGCAGACAGCGTGCAAGGGCTGCTCTAGCGCCCCAGCGCCTGCACGATCTCCTCGGTCATCTTCTTCGCGTCGCCGAACAGCATCATCGTGTTCGGCCGGAAGAACAGCTCGTTGTCCACGCCGGCATAGCCCGACGCCATCGAGCGCTTGACGAACAACACCGTCCCCGCCTTCTCCACGTCCAGGATCGGCATGCCGTAGATCGCCGATTTCGGGTCCGTCTTCGCCGCCGGGTTGGTCACGTCATTGGCGCCGATCACGTAGGCCACGTCGGCGGTGGAGAACTCGTTGTTGATCTCCTCCAACTCGAACACCTCGTCGTACGGCACATTGGCCTCGGCCAGCAGCACGTTCATGTGGCCTGGCATGCGACCGGCCACCGGATGGATGGCGTATTTCACCGACACGCCTTCCTTTTTCAGCACGTCGGCCATCTCGCGCAACGCGTGCTGTGCCTGCGCCACCGCCATGCCGTAGCCGGGGACGATGATCACCTTCGAGGCGTTCTTCATGATGAACGCCGCGTCGTCGGCGTTGCCGCTCTTGACGTGGCGGTCGCCCACCGGACCGCCGGCCGCGGCGGCGCCACCGTCATTGCCGAACCCGCCCAGCAGCACATTGAAGATGCTGCGGTTCATGCCCTTGCACATGACGTAGGACAGGATCGCGCCCGACGCGCCGACCAGGGAACCCGTGATGATCAGCGCCAGGTTCTGGATGGTGAAGCCGATGCCCGCCGCCGCCCAGCCGGAGTAGCTGTTCAGCATCGACACCACCACCGGCATGTCGGCGCCGCCGATCGGAATGATGATGAGGAAGCCCAGCCCGAACGCCAGCAGAGCGATCAGCCAGAAGATCACCTGGTGCCCGCCCGAGGCAACAAACGCGATGATCAGCAACAGCAGCAGGATGCCGAGCCCCAGGTTCAGCTTGTGCTGCCCTGGGAACGTGATCGGCGCGCCGCTCATCAGCGCCTGCAGCTTGGCGAACGCGATCAGCGAACCGGTGAATGTGATGGCACCGATCGCCAGGCCAATCGACATCTCGATCAGGCTCTCGGTGTAGATCGCGCCGCGCACGCCGATGCCGAACGCCTCCGGTGCGTTCAGCGCGGACGCGGCGACGAACACCGCGGCAAGGCCCACGAGTGAGTGGAACGCGGCGACAAGCTGCGGCAGCGCGGTCATCTGGATGCGGTGCGCGACCACCGCGCCGATCGAGCCGCCGATGACGATGCCGAGCAGGATCAGGCCGTAGCCCGCGCCGCTCATGCCGTGATGCGCCAGCGTGGCGACCACCGCCACGGCCATGCCGATCATGCCGAAGCGGTTGCCGGAGCGGGACGTTTCCGGATGCGACAGGCCGCGCAGTGCCAGAATGAACAGTACGGCGGCGACGAGGTAGGCGAGGGCGGTCAGGCTGGCGGACATCTGTGCGTGTCCTACTGCCGGCGCTTGAACATGGACAGCATCCGGTGGGTCACCAGGAACCCGCCGAAGATGTTCACGCTTGCCAGGGTGACCCCGATGAAGCCGAACGCCATCGCCCAGCCGTTGGTGCCGAGCCCGGTGGCCAGCATGGCGCCGACGACGATGACGGAGGAGATCGCGTTGGTCACCGACATCAGCGGCGAGTGCAGCGCCGGGGTGACGTTCCACACCACGTAATAGCCGACGAAGCAGGCCATCAGGAAGACGGCGAGCAAGTAGATGAAGGGCTCGACTTCGGGCGCGACGGCGGCGACCCCGGCGGTCAGCGTCTGGGCGTGCTGCGCCAGCTCGTTGGCGCGCTCGGCGAGCCGGGCGGCTTCGTCGGCCAACTGGTTCGGGTTCATTCGGTCGGTCTCCGCTGGATCAGGCGGTGGGCAGGTCGGGCATGGGCACGTCAGGCAGTGGGAAGATCAGGCGTTGGGCAGGTCAGGCAGTGAGTACGTCAGGTGGTGGGCAAGTCAGGCGGTGGGCAGATCACGCAAGGGGGGCGGATCAGGCGGGAGGCAGATCAGGCAGCCTGGGCGGGCAGGAAGTTCGGGTGCACGACGGCGCCGCCACGCGTCAGCATGACGCCTTTGACGATGTCGTCGCCTTCCGGAAGCTTCGGCGCCTTGGCGTCCTTGTCCCAGAAGGTGGTGAGGAAGGTCAGCAGGTTGCGCGCATACAGCGCGGATGACGCGACCGGGATGCGGCCCGGCCAGTTGTTCCAGCCCAGGATGCGCACGCCGTTCGGCGTCACGATGCTTTCGCCGGGCTTGGTCGCCTCGCAATTGCCGCCGGCGTCCGACGCCAGGTCGACGATGACGCTGCCGGGGCGCATCGAGTCCACCATCGCCTGCGTCACGATGGTGGGCGCCCTGCGGCCCATCACCAGGGCGGTGGTGATGATCAGGTCGTTCTTGGCGATCGTCGTGGCCATCAGGTCGGCCTGCTTGCGGCGGAACGCGTCGCTCATTTCACGAGCATAGGCGCCGGTCTGGCTGGCGGTCTCCTCGTCTTCCACGCCGACGAAGCTGGCGCCGAGCGACTTGATCTCCTCCTTCGCCGCCGGACGCACGTCGGTGGCGGAGACGATGGCGCCGAGCCGGCGGGCAGTGGCAATCGCCTGCAATCCGGCGACGCCGGCGCCGATGATGAAGACGCGGGCGGGCGGCACCGTGCCGGCTGCGGTCATCATCATCGGGAAGCCGCGCTGGAAGGCGCCGGCGGCCTCGATCACCGCCCGGTAGCCGGCGAGGTTGGCCTGGCTCGACAGCACGTCCATCGCCTGGGCGCGGGTGATGCGGGGGAGCAACTCCATCGCCGCGGCGTCGATGCCGGCCTGCGCCAGGCCGGACACGAGGTCCGGTTCGGCAAAGGCATTGGCGATGCAGATCAGCAGGGCCCCGCGCGGGATCAGCGCCCGCTGTTCCGGCAGCGGCATCTGCACCGCGAAGACGATGCCGGCGCCGGCGAGCGCCGCGGCGTCGTCGGGGGCGAGCTCGGCTCCGGCGGCGGCGAATTCGGCGTCGGGGATCGAGGCGCCGGCGCCGGCGCCCGCCTCGACGGCAACCGTCAGACCCAGGGCGATCAGCCGCTTTACCGTTTCCGGCACGGCTGCCACGCGCGTTTCGGAGGCGCGCCGCTCCTTCAGCACGGCAAGGCGCATGGGGTCACGGTCCTTCAGTTATGCGGGCCAACGGACGAGTGACGCCGTAGCCTCGGGCGAATGCGGCGGCGCACCAATGCACCGCGCGCGTGGCGCGTGCAAGGGGGCGGCCGGTCACACGGCCTGTCTAACCGTCCGGGATGCCGGGACCTAGAGCCAGCCCGGGCAATCGCGATGATGCCAGGTGACGGTGAAAGCCGGTGGGGTAATCCTGGCATCCCACCAAGGTGCTCTGTCCCGTTCGGTCCACTTCGTGGCCCCCAGCCCCGCCACGGGGCGGGCCCTCATGGGCGTCAGGATAAGGCGGCGCGGCGCGAAAGAACTCCCCCTCCCCTTGTGGGAGGGGGTTGGGCGGAGGGGGCGTGCACGCAACATCTTCGCGGCGTGACCCCTCCCCCTGCCCCCTCCCACAAGGGGAGGGGGAGTATTCTTCTCCCGCGCGACCTTATCCCGACGCCTATGGGGTCGGGCCCTTGCCTTTCCTCATTCACCCGATGGCCCCGCCCGGGCTTGCACCCACCGCGTCACTCCGGCGACAGCGGTGCGTCGTATTCGCCCGAGATGTCCTGGTTGGTGTAGTCCGTCATCATCCCCACCGCGATGAGGCTGATGACGCAGCACACGCTGATATAGACCGCGATCGGCACCCAACTATGGTACGTCGCGAGCAATGCCGTGGCGACCAGCGGCGCCGGTCCGCCGGCGATGACCGAGGCGAGCTGGTAGCCGATCGACGCCCCCGAATAGCGCAGCCGCCCGGTGAAGCTTTCGGCGATCAGTGCGGCCTGCGGGCCATACATCGTGTCGTGCGGGATCAGCGACGCCACGACGGCGATGAAGACCCAGAACGGCATGGCGGTATTCAGCAGTCCGAAATAGATCCAGCCGAACACCAGGGTCATCACGGTGCCAATCAGGTAGATGCGCTTGCGTCCGAACCGGTCGGACAGGTGGCCGGCCAGCGGGATGGTGATGAATGACACGCAGGATGCGACCAGCACGGACAGCAGCAGCATGTCGCGCGACACGTGCAGCGTGCCGACACCGTAGGAGAATACGAACGCCGTGAAGATGTAGAATGGCGCCTGTTCGCCCATGCGTGCGAAGGCGGAGAGGAAGACCTCTTTGGCCTGCAAGCGGAACACCTCGGTGACCGGTGTCGCCTCGATGCGGTCTTCCTCCAGCAGCTTCCGGAACACCGGGCTCTCCAGAATCCCCAGGCGGATCCACAGGCCGATGCCGACCAGCACGATCGACAGCAGGAACGGGATGCGCCAGCCCCAGGTGAGGAACGCATCGCCGGACAGCGTGCTGAACAGCAGCACCACGATGTTGGACAGGAACAGCCCGGAGGGAACGCCGAATTGCGGCCAGGATGCGACGAAGCCTCGGTGCTTGCTGCTGCGCGCCCACTCCATCGACATCAGCACGGAGCCGCCCCATTCGCCGCCCACCCCGACGCCCTGGATGAAGCGCAGCGCGGTCAGCGCGACCGCGCCCCAGATGCCAATGCTGTCATAGGTCGGCACCACCCCGACCAGGAAGGTCGCGATGCCCATCAGCATCAGCGTGGCGATCAGTGCCGATTTGCGGCCGAGCCGGTCGCCCCAATGGCCGAAGATCGCGGCCCCGACGGGGCGGGCGGCGAAGCCGACGGCATAGATCGTGAAAGCCTCCAGCGTGCCGACCAGCGGATCGGATCGAGGGAAGTACAGTTTGGCGAACACCAGGCCGGTGACGGTGCCGTAAACGAAGAAGTCGTACCATTCGATGGTGGTGCCGATAGTGCTGGCGATCACCGCGCGACGGAGTTGCTTGCCGTGTTCCGCATCGGTCAGGGTGGAAGCCTGCCAGGCGGGCGTAGCTGTTGCTCCGGACATGGTCGTGTTCCTCCCGGGAACCTTCGAGTTGCAAATTTTACCGCAGCATGTGCCGTTCATGCGAGTCGCGCAACAGGTCCGCGGCGTCGACGCAGGACGATCGTGCGGGACCACGATGTGCCGAGGGCGACGATGGCTCCGACATCATTGCGGCGCTACCCGACACGGCTTATTAATTATTCCGGTCATGGCGTGAAAGGACTCGTATGGGCAATACCGTCGACGAACCGGCACGCATGGACTGGCCGCGTGCCCTTTGGGGCGTAGTGCTGTCGATCGTCGTGCCCGGCCTCGGCCACATCTACGCACGGTCCTGGCGTCTCGGTGTCATTTTGCTCGCGATCGGCATCTGCCTCGTGGCCGGCATCCGGCTCCAGACGCGCGCCGTCCCGCCGCTTCCGACCTATTTCGTATCGGGCCTCGGCCTGATCTTGTGCTTGCTCGTGTTCGCGCTCGGCACGGCGTCCGATGCCGCGCGCCGGATGCGCCGGCGCCGCGACCGCCCGCGGCCGGCTTGGTACTGCTCCACATGGCCTGCTGCCGTCGTCAGCAGTGCCGTGACCATCGGGTTGGCCGTCGCGATGCCGTTCGGCTGGAGATCCTTCTCAATACCATCCGGCTCGAACCTTCCCAACATTCTCGTCGGAGACGTGATCGTCGCGGATGTCCGCGATCCGGGCGTCATTCCAGACCGCGGCGACGTCGTGCTCTTCAAGTATCCGCGCGACCCGTCGGTGACGTACATCAAGCGACTTGTGGGACTGCCGGGCGACGTCATCCAACTCGTGCATGGACAACTCTCGGTCAACGGGCAGCCAGTCCCGCGTCAGGCCGCCGGCGAGTTCGTCTCCGACGATGGCGAGATGCACACGTCGTACAAGCGGTATATCGAGGTGCTGCCCAACGGCCGCCGTTACGCTGTCTTGCAGGCGACCGACATCGGATCATTCAAAAACACCGCGGCATATCGGGTCCCGGCGGATGCGGTTTTCGTCCTGGGCGATAACCGCGACAACAGCGTGGACAGCCGAATGGCGCTGATCGGGTATATCCCCGTGCGGAACCTGATTGGCAAAGCCTCGACCGTGTACTGGTCGTCCGATCATGCTCGCATTTTCAGCCGGATCGAGTGATCCAACCGCAAGATGCTCACGAGCCGCGCGTCTCGATGTTTACCCAAGGTGGTCCTTTCGCTCGATGCCGTGAAGCAGCGTCCAAGCCGCCGTCGATGCGCGACTGCCTGCCCCCGCAGCGCGCGCCGCGGTTGACGCAAGCGCGGAAGCCCGATGAGGTGCGCTCTCACTGTGGGGAGACCGACCATGAGCCAGGCACTGTCCGGCATTCGCGTGATCGACATGACGCACAACCAGGCGGGGCCGGCCTGCGCGCAGATCCTGGCATTCCTCGGCGCCGACGTGATCAAGCTGGAGGAACCGAAGGGCGGCGACGTCGCGCGCACCAACCTGCGCGACCGGCCGGACAGCGACAGCCTGTTCTTCCTGATCCTGAACGCCAACAAGCGCAGCCTGACGCTGAACCTGAAGACCGACGAGGGCAAGGCGTTGTTCCGGCAGGTGATTGCGCAATCCGACGTGCTGCTGGAGAATTTCGGCCCCGGCGCGCTGGATCGCCTGGGGCTCGGCTACGAGGCGCTGCGGACGATCAATCCGCGGCTGATCTACGCCACGATCAAGGGCTTCGGCACCTACGGCCCGTATAGCGGGTTCAAGAGTTTCGAACCGATCGCCCAGGCGATGGGCGGTGCGATGAGCGTCACCGGCTTTCCGGAGAATCCTCCGACCTATGTCTATCCGGCGATCGGCGACTCCGGCACCGGCATGCACATGGCGATCGGCATCCTGGCGGCGTTGCAGCAGCGCCATGCGACGGGGCAGGGGCAGCATGTCGAGGTTTCCATGCAGGACGCGGTGGTCAACCTGATCCGCGTCAGCCTGCGCGATCATCAGCGCGCCGGACAGTCGATGCCTCGCAACGGCAACCAGCTCGGGCGTACTGTTCCTGGAACCACCTACCCCTGCGCGCCCGGCGGGCCGAACGACTACGTGTATATTTTCGCGCAGCCGCAGATGTGGAAGGCGTTCGTCGGCGCGATTGGCCAGCCGGAGCTGGCGGACGATCCACGCTTCAAGACACCTGACGGGCGGTGGGAAAATCGCGAGGCGCTGAACGCGATCGTCGCCGGCTGGACCCGTCAGCGCGGCAAGCACGAGGTGATGCGGATCCTCGGCGACGCCGGCGTGCCGAGCGGCGCCTGCCAGGACACCGGCGAGGTGCTGGCCGATCCGCATCTGCGTGCGCGCGACATGATCGTCGATGTCGAGTACCCGACGCGTGGCACCTACCAGACCGTCGGTTGCCCGATCAAGCTGTCGGACTCGCCCGCCGAGGTGCAACGCCCGCCGTTGCTCGGCGAGCATACCGCCGAGGTGCTGGCGGCGTTGTGCGGGGTTGAGGCGGAGCAGGTCACAAGGCTAAGAGAACGGGGGGTGGTGTAGGGGGCCGGCCATGAAGCAACGTTCGGTCGGCCGCTCCGGTTTGCGCGTGTCGCAAGTCGGGCTGGGATGCAACAACCTGGGTCAGCGGATCGACTTCGCCGCCTCGCAAGCCGTGGTGCACAAGGCGCTCGATGCCGGCATCACGCTGTTCGACACCGCTGACACGTATCGCGTCCCGACCGCGGGGTCGGAGGAATATCTCGGGCAAATCCTTGGGGCGCGGCGAAAGGACATCGTGCTGGCCACCAAGTTCGGCAATCCGATGGACAAGGAAGGCGCCAAACGCGGTGCGTCTCGCCGCTACATCATGTCCGCGGTCGAGGACAGCCTGCGGCGGCTCGGCACCGACTGGATCGACCTGCTGCAAGTGCATCGGCCCGATCCGCTGACCCCGATCGAGGAGACGCTGCG
This sequence comes from Acetobacteraceae bacterium, assembly GCA_035486135.1. GTDB lineage: Bacteria > Pseudomonadota > Alphaproteobacteria > Acetobacterales > Acetobacteraceae > JASHVB01. The sequence goes on along the minus strand of DATHNI010000278.1, from coordinate 4,937 downwards.
CGCGCTCGACGATCTGATCCGCCAGGGCAAGGTGCGCTATATCGGGTGCTCGAATTTTGCCGCGTGGCAGGTGGTGGAGGCGCTGTGGACCTCGCGCCAATGCGGCCTGGCACCGTTCGTGTCGTGCCAGGATGAGTACAGCCTGCTGATGCGGCGGCCGGAGCAAGCGCAGATTCCGATGATGCAGGCTTACGGTGTTGGGTTGTTGCCATATTACCCGCTGGCCAGCGGGCTGCTGACCGGAAAATACCGGCGCAATGCTCCTCTGCCGGCGGACGCGCGGCTGGTGGTGCATGTCGGGCGCTACAAGAGCAGGTTCATCAATGACACGAACTGGCCGATCGTCGAGGCGCTGGAGGATTACGCCACGCAACGCGGGCACAGCCTGCTGGAACTCGCCTTCGGCTGGCTTGCCGCGCAACCGGTCGTGTCCAGCATCATTGCCGGGGCCACCAAGCCCGAGCAAGTGGCGGCGAATGTGAAAGCGGTCGATTGGGAACTGAGCGCGGAGGATTTGCACGCCATAAACCTCGCCCGAGAGAGCGGGAAAGGCACGCCCCCGGGCACTTGACCCGGGGGTCGAGACGCGTAAGCGTCGAGGGTGAGGGTGATCGGGCCGGCACACTGCGGTCTCGCGGGGTGAAGAATGCAGCGTGCCGACCCCCTCACCCTCGACGCTGCGCGTCTCGACCTCTCCCGCGAAGCGGGAGAGGTATCCGACTACTACTTCACCACGATATAGCGATACGGGAAGAAATCGTCGGCGGGTTGGGCTACCTCGACGCTGCGCTTGGCGGCCCAGACGATGACCTGCTGGTGCAGCGGAATGGTCGGCAGGTCGTGTTGCAGGATGGTCGCCGCGTCGTCGATCAGCCCGTTGCGTTTCGCCTGGTCGGTTTCCACGCCGATCTTCCCGATCAGGTCATCCAGGGCCGGATTCGAGTAGCCGCTGACATTGACCTCGCCCCGACCGCCGGCGCGCGTTCCCAGCAGGCTGTAAAGCGCGTTGTGGGCGTCGTAGGTAGCCGGGGTCCAGCCGAGCAAGAAGAAGTCGGTGTCATACTTCGGCGCCAGGATCTTGGCGAAATACTTCGCCTTGGTCTGCGCCAGCAGATCGACCTTGACCCCGATCCGCGCCAGCATCGAACTGATCGCCGTGCAGATTTGCTCGTCCATCACATAGCGGTCGTTCGGACAGTCGAAGGTGACCTTGAACCCGTTCGGATAACCCGCTGCCGCCATCAGCGCTTTGGCCTGGGCCAGGTCGGGCTTGGGCCGCACATCCAGCTTCGGGTCGTAGCCGTTCACCCCCGGGCCCCACATCAGCCAGGTCGGGTGCGCCAGACCCAGCATGACCTTCGAGGCGATCAGGTTCTCGTCGATCGCCAGCGAGAACGCCTCCCGCACCCGCTGGTCCTTGAACGGGTTCTTGCCCTTCACATCCGAACTCGGCAATTCGTCGCGCGTCAGGTCGAAGCCGAGATAGATCGTGCGCAGCTCGGGGTGCTGCAACAGGTGCAATCCGGGCGCCGCCGCGATGCGCGACATGTCCTGCGGCGGCACGGAGTAGATCATGTCCTCCTCGCCGGACAGCAGTGCCGCGACGCGGGTCGAGGCGCTGGAGATCACGTCGAATTCGACCGTGTCGGCATTCCCCGGCAACTTGTCCCACCACGCAGGATTTTTTTCCACGACCGTCTTGCGATCGGGTTCGCGCGAGACCAATTTGTACGGTCCGGTGCCCATCGCGTTGTGCACCGCATAATTGTCCGCCTTGCCGAGCTGCACCGGCACGTCCGAACCATGTGCGTCGCACCAGGCTTTCGACATGATCAGGAAGTTGGTCACCTCCTGCGGCAGGATCGGATCCGGATTGGCCGTTTCGAAATCCACCGTCAGGTCGTCGATCTTGCGCGCCTGCTTCACCATCGACATCGGCGCGCGCATCGCCGAGGTCTGCGCCTGGATGCGCGTCAGGGAGAACAGCACGTCATCCGCGGTGAACGGCGAGCCGTCATGGAACTTCACGCCGGCGCGCAGATGGAAGCGCCATACCGTCGGGCTGGTTTGCTCCCAGCTTGTTGCCAGTGCGGGCTCCAGCTTCAGATCCTTGTCGCGCCGCACCAGCGGTTCATAGACGTTGGACAGGAACGACAACTGGACCGTTTCCTGCAGCATGTCAGGGTCCATGGTGGCAACGTCGCCGTCATTCGCCCAGCGGAAGCTGGCGGCACTGGCCGGCGGCACGAGGAAGGAAGCGGCCAGCAACAGGGCTGGCAGGGGCAAGCGTAGTATTTTCATTGTTTGGTCTCCCCGACTACCATGCCGCGACGTGCATGATCCGTGATCCATACTATTCCCGCGTGCGGATGACCAGGGAGGGCGCGATGCCGATTGACACGGTGACCGACATTTTAGGGCTGGTTGACGTGCAGCCGACCTTCATGCCGAGTGGCGAGCTGCCGGTTGCCAGCGGCGATGCCGTGGTGCCGGTGATCAACCGCCTGCTGACGCGATTTGCCCATGCGTTCGCGACGCAGGACTGGCATCCGCCCGGCCATTCCTCCTTCGCCAGCGCGCATCCGGGCCGGCTGCCTTACGACACGATCGACATGCCGTATGGCAGGCAGGTGCTGTGGCCGGACCATGCGTTGCAGGGCAGCGCGAATGCCGCGCTGCACCCTGATCTCGACCAGGCCCGGGTCGAGGTGATCGTTCGCAAAGGCTTCCGGCCGATGCTCGACAGCTACTCGGCGTTTTTCGAGAACGACCACGCGACCGCCACCGGCCTGGATGGATGGCTGCGCCAACGCGGCTTCCGGCGGGTGTTCATGGCCGGCCTCGCGACTGATTTCTGTGTCGCCTGGTCAGCCGAGGATGCGGCGCGCCTGGGCTACGAGGTCACGATCATCGAGGACGCCTGCCGCGGCATCGGCATCCCCACCGGCGCCGGCCGCACCACGCTGGACGATGCGCGGGATCGGCTGACGGCGAAGGGGGTGCGGTTCGTGGAGAGTGGCACGCTTCTGGGCTGACCGGGCCGGCGGGCGAATTGGCTCACCTCGCGCCCCACTGTCATTGCGAGGCGCGCAGCGCCGAAGCAATCTCCTGCCTGGCGGGCCGACCCTGGTTCGTCAGGCAGGAGATTGCTTCCTCGGGTCAAGCCCGAGGACTGCTGCGCGCCTGACAAGAAACAACCGGTGGTGCCGGCCTCTCAACGTCATGGCGGGAGAAGGCCCGCCATCCACGACTTGCCTGGCCGCACGCGGCATAGTCGTGGATGGCAAGCCTTCGCCCGCCATGACGTGGGAGGCCGGGTCGGCGCGCCGGCCGGTGGTTAACTCGCAATGACAATGGGGCGCGGTGGCGATGTACGCCGCGTCAACCGACGAAGGAGGCCTACATGCAGATGACCGCGGCGGTGTTGCGCGCGCAGGGCAAGCCTCGCCCGTACGCCACCAGCCACCCGATGACGATCGAACAGGTGCAGCTCGATCCGCCCGGGCCGGGCGAGGTGCTGTATGAGATCGCCGGTGCCGGGCTGTGCCATTCCGATCTCTCCACCATCGAGGGGCTGCGGCCGCGCAAGCTGCCCTCGATCCCGGGGCATGAGGCGGCCGGCATCGTGCGCGAAATCGGCCCGGAAGTGTACGGACTGAAGCCCGGCGACCACGTCGTCAGCGTGTTCGTCACGAGTTGCGGCGACTGCCGCTACTGCAATGGCGGGCGGCCGAACCTCTGCCAGGGGTCGTTCACCGCGCGCGCCGAGGGCACCTTGATCTCCGGCGCCCGGCGGCTGTCGCTGAATGGCGAGCCGCTGTATCACTACAGCGGACTGTCGGTGTTCGCCCAATACGCCGTTGTGTCACAGAACGCCCTGATCAAGATCCCCGACGACATGCCGCTGGAGGATGCGGCGATTTTCGGCTGCGCTGTGGTCACCGGTGTCGGCGCGGTGCTGAACACGGCGCAGGTGCCGCCGGGCGGCCAGATGGCGGTCGTCGGGCTGGGCGGCGTCGGCATGAACGCGCTGCTGGGCGGGGTGGTGGCCGGCGCGGAACGCATCGTCGCGGTCGATCTGAACGCCGACAAGCTGCGCATCGCGCGCGAACTGGGTGCCACCGACACGTTCCTCGCCGGCAACGCCGATGTCGCGGCGGAGATCAAGGCAGCAACCGGCGGCGGGCTGGACTATGTCATCGAAACCGCCGGCGCGATCGAGGCGATGACCCTCGCCTATGCCATCACCGCGCGGGGCGGGATGGTGGTCAGCGCCGGGCTGCCCGCGGTGGACCGGGTGTTCTCCTATGCGCACTCGGCGCTGGTGTCGGACGAGAAATCGATTCGCGGCAGCTACATGGGAAGCTGCGTGCCGAAGCGCGACATTCCACGCTTCATCGGGCTGTATCAGCGCGGCAAGCTGCCGGTGCAGAAACTGCGCAGCGGGTTCATTGGCTTCGACGAGATCAATGCGGGGTTCGATCGGCTGGCGGAAGGCGCCGTGCTGCGCCAGGTGCTGCGTCCTTAAAAACCTCTCCCGCTGCGCGGGAGAGGTCGATGGTGCGAAGCACCGAGGGTGAGGGTGATCGGGTCGGCACGTAGAAGGTAGAGCGTGCCGACCCGATCACCCTCACCCTCGACGCTTCGCGTCTTGACCTCTCCCGCGCAGCGGGAGAGGTAAAAGAATGTCAACATACCTCGTCACCGGCGGCGCTGGGTTCATCGGGTCGCATCTCTGCGACGCACTCGTGCATCGCGGCGACTCGGTGCGGGTGCTCGACGACCTGTCCACGGGCTCGCGCGACAACCTGCCGCCAGGCGTCGCGCTGATCGAAGCCGACGTCGCCGATCCGCACGCCATGCGCGCCGCGATCGAGGGCGTGGACGGCGCATTTCATCTCGCCGCCATCGCTTCGGTGACACGCGGCGTCACCGAC
>DATHNI010000277.1:0-11706 GCA_035486135.1 Acetobacteraceae bacterium | reverse complement strand
CCGAGACACGATCATTGCAGGAGGGTAAGCACGGAATCGTGACACATGTCCACCCGAAAGACGTGTCCATCACGCTGTTTCTACACTTTTTGCGCGTATTTGTTTGTTTCTAGTTTGTTCTTTGCCGATGCGTTTGGCAGCAAAGCAACCTATGGTAGCGCAACCAATTCCAGCACCTCCTTACTCGGACCTTCGATCATGACAGCGCGTGTATCGCCGACCGGATAGATACGCGTAAGAAACACCACGCCCTCACTCTCCAGCTTCGCCACCCACGCATCGAGATCCGCGACGCTCAGTCCGATATGGTCCTGCAACTGTCCGCGGCTGGGCGCCAGGGGCTGATCGCCCTGGTTGGGATACCAGGTCAGCACCACGTCGCCGAATTCGACACCGGCGCGCGGTGAGCGGAACATGCCTTCGCGATCCAGCGCCGGCCAGGAACGCTCGGCACCGCGAGGGACCTTGCAGTTCCCGTCGGTCACGGGCGCCGCCGCGACACCCGCGCGCACCGGCGCGTTGAGGTGCTTTTGATACCAGAGCAGCGCGCAGAGCGGGTCTTCCTGCCAGAGATGGACGTGGTTGAAGCGCTCGGTGGGGTAGTTCCCGGCGATCTCGACCAGCGCGCTGTCCGGGCCGGTCATGTAGGCGAAACCACCACCGCCGGCGGGCTGAATGCCGTCGCGCTTCGCTTGCTCGATCTGCGCCGCGGTGCGGCCAGGCACGCCGCCGGTTCCCGGCCAGGTGTCGCTGCTGATCAGCACCGAGCCACCGGCGTCCGTGGTGTACAGCGGCAGCAGCGTCACCTCCGGCCGTAACTTGAAGGTTGCCAGGCTGGCGCGCGCATCGGTGACGTGCCAGCCGAAATGCCAGATCGCGCTTTGCGGTTCGCTGGTGGGCGGCGCATCGACCTTGTCGAACAGGATCAGGATATTGTTGGGGGATTCCAGCGCGGGGTAGCCGTTCCAGTCGGTCCGTTTCGTACTGGGAAACTGCCGCGTGTACCAGTCGATCGCCGCGTCGGGATCGGCCGAGTTCAGATGCAGGTGGTGGAAGCCTGGGGTTGGCAGCATGACGATCCTCCTGGGCGTGGCATTGCCGACGAGCCTGACGCGACAATACACTCTGCGCGGCAGAGCACGAGGGGAGGCAACGATGGCCTACGAGACTATCCTGGTCGAGACCGAAGACGGCGTGGGGATTGTGACCCTCAATCGCCCGGACGTGTTGAACGCAATGAGCCGCAAGCTGTCGAACGAGCTACACGATGCGGTCAAGACGTTCGAGGCCGACGAAGCGATCGGCTGCATCGTCGTCACCGGCTCCGGCGAGAAGGCGTTTTCCGCCGGCGGCGACATCCACGAGCAACGCTCGGACGACGCGCGCTATAGCCAGGCGGAGCTGGATGCGATGCGCAAGCCGCGCAACAGCTACGAGATCAGTGCCTGCGCAAAGCCGATCATCGGAATGATGAACGGGCTGGCGTATGGCGGGGCGGCGGTGCTGGCATCGTCGCTCGACATGCGCATCGGCTGCGAGGCGACGAAGTTCCGTTTCCTTGCGGCGGCGTATGGGCGGATCAACAGCACCTGGACGCTGCCCAACCAGGTCGGTTGGCCGATGGCAAAGGAGCTGCTGTTCAGCGCGCGCATTGTCGAAGCGGAAGAGGCGTATCGGATTGGGCTGCTCAATCATCTGGTGCCACGCGCGCGGCTGCGCGAGAAGACGATGGAGCTGGCACGCATGATCGCAAACAATCATCGCGGCGCGGTGATCGGCGTGAAGGCGCTGCTGTTGCGGCAGAAGGGCAAGAGTCTCGAGGAGCAATGGGCGGAAGAGCAGGATTATACGACGCACGTGATGCGGGGGGCGAAGGCGGAGGATGCGTTCCCCGAGTTTATCGCGCGGCACGGGCGGACGTTGGGGTAACAAAGACAAGGATACTCCCCCTCCCCTTGAGGGAGGGGGTTGGGGGGAGGGGTGCGTACCATCCGTGGTCATCGGATGTACGCACCCCTCCCTCCAACCCCCTCCGTCTAAGGCGAGGGGGAGTTTTCTATCCACCCCGCGCATCTTCCAGGATCATCGCGGCGCCCTTCTCCGCAACCATGATGGTCGGCGCGTTGGTGTTGGTGGACGTCACCGCCGGCATCACCGACGCATCAATCACCCGCAGGCGTTCGAGGCCTCGCACACGCAGCCGGTCGTCCACCACGGCCATCGCGTCCGATCCCATCTTGCACGTGCACGTCGCGTGGAACACGGTCGAGCCGGTCTGCCGCGCATAGTCCAGCAGTTCGTCGTCCGACTGCACGTCATTGCCGGGCTGGGTTTCCGCCTCGACGTATTTCGCCAGCGCCGGCGCATCGAACCATTTGCGAACCAGGCGAAGACCGCCGATTGCCGCGCGGCGGTCGCGCTCGTCGCTGAGGTAGCGCGGGTTGATCGCCGGCGCATCGCCAGGGCGGTTCGATTTCGCCTCGACATAGCCACGGCTTAACGGTCGCATCTGCCACATGCCGGAGGTCATGCCGGGCTTGTCCTCGAGCTGCCGGCCCGGCCCGGGCGCGTAACTGCCCGCCGCAAACAAACATTGCACGTCCGGCGTTGCGGATTCGTCCAGCACCTTGACCGACGCCGCGACCAGCGAGGCGGCGTAGGTCAGCATGCCCGTGCCGGCGAAGACGTAGCGCATCACCTCGGCCATCAACGGCAAACCGCGTGACTTCTCATTGAACGTGCGCGCGCCGGTGACGCGGCAGGAGATCCGGGCGAGGAAATGATCCTGCAAGTTCTTGCCGACGCCCGGCAGGGCATGCAGCGTCGCGATGCCGACGCGGCCAAGATGTTCCGGATCGCCAACGCCCGAGAGTTGCAGCACGTGCGGCGAACCGACCGCGCCGGCGGACAGGACCACCTCGCGCGCCGCATCGACTCGTTCGACGGCGCCGTGGCGCGAATATTCAACGCCGATGGCACGCTTGCCATCGAGCAATACGCGATGCACGAGCGCGTTGGTGACGATCCGCAGGTTGGGCCGCTGCTTGGCAGCGCGCAGGTAGGTGCGTGCCGCGCTCGCCCGTCGCCGGCCGCTGCGGGTCTGCTGCACCCAGCCGATGCCGTCGCCCGCGCCAGGCGGAAGGTTGTTGACGTCGTCTCGATATTCCAGGCCGATCTGCTGTCCCGCCTCGATCGCCGCCTGGCATAGCAATGGCCGATCGGCGTGGCGCGAGGTGGAGAGCGGACCGCCCTTGGCGTGCACCGCGTCGGCCTCGCCGCCTTCCCAGTTCTCCGCCTTGCGGAAGAACGGCAGCACGTCGTCCCACGACCAGCCGCGGTTGCCGAGTTGCGCCCAGTGGTCGAAATCCTCCGGTTGGCCGCGGACATAGATAAGGCCGTTGATCGAACTCGATCCGCCGAGCACACGGCCGCGCGGATAGAGAATCGAGCGGCCGTTGACGCCGGGATCGGGCTCGGCCTTGAAACCCCAGGTCAGCGTCGGGTGATCGAGAAGTTTGAGATAGCCGGCGGGGATATGGATCAGCGGATTCCAATCCCGGCCGCCGGCTTCAAGCAAGACAACGCGGTTGGCAGGATCCTCGGTGAGACGGTTGGCCAGGACGCAACCGGCCGAGCCGGCGCCGATAATGACGTAGTCCGCTTGCATGTCCGGCGTCCTCCCTATGGCAGCTTTCGGTACCGCCGATTGACAGGCTATTCCAGGCGCGCGCACCAATCCACTTTCCCGGGGAGGACATCGTTTTGGCCATCGACTACATCAAGCGCGACGGGGTCGCGTACATCACGCTGAACAATCCCGGCAAGGCGAACATCCTGGACAAGCCGACGTCGGACGATATTTCCGCGGCGTGGGTCGATCTGTGGGAAGATCGGGACATTCGTTGCGCCATCCTGACCGGCGCCGGCGACCGGCATTTCTGCGGCGGGCACAACCTGGCGCCGCGCGAGAACATCACCGAGGAAGAACGCGAATATCTGCGCACGCAGCGCATCTTCTGGCCACTGGCCGGCACGGTGCACGGGCAGAAGACCGGCGTGGATGGGCGGTTCGGCGACCATTACCCCCGGGTGTGGAAGCCGGTGATCGCTGCGGTGAACGGCTGGGCGGCGGGGGCCGGGCTGTACATCCTGCTGTCGTCCTGCGACATCCGGATTGCCAGTGCGGAACACGCGCGATTCAAGTTCTCGCTGATCTCGCAGGGGTGGCTGGGGCACGGGCCGGGTGCGGCGCTGCTGGTGAAGCAGTTGCGCTATATCGATGCGATGAAGATGCTGCTGACCGACGAGCCGTTCGACGCGGCGGAGGCGTTGCGCATCGGGCTGATCAACGAAGTCGTGCCGCATGCGCAGTTGATGGAGCGGGCGGAGACGCTGGCCCGCCATATTGTGAAGCTGCCGCCGGTGGCGGTGCGGATGATGAAGGAGTTCGTGGTGCGGTTCGGCGATCTGCCGACCGACCAGGCGTGGCATGTGCAGAACCTGATCAACAACCTGCTGATCCAGGTGACGACCGACGGCGAGGAAGGCCGTCGCGCGTTCAACGAAAAGCGGCCGCCGGAGTTTACCGGTGCGTTGCGGCGGCGCGGCGAGGCTTGGGAGGAGCCGTCTGCGGAAGATGCGGCGCGGCTGGACGAGGCTTTCCGGAGTGGGGAGTTTTAATACGGCGTCCCACCACGACTACCCCAATGCCCCGGTCCGCCGCAGCGCCGCCACGTCGTCGCCGGACAGCCCGAGCACGTCCATCAGCACCCGATCGGTATCCGAGCCCAATTCCGGTGCGGCACCGGATTGACGGCCGAAGCTGGCCTGCCACGGCAGGCCCGGCAGCACGCCGGCACCGTTTGGGTCCCAGAAACCTCGCGCGCGCAACTGCGGGCTTTCGACAAGGTCGCGCGATGTCAGCAGTGCCGCCGAGGGAATGCCCGCACCCACCAATGCCGACGCGGCGTCCGGCGCGCGTTGCGTGCCTGACCACGCGGCGAGCGCATGGTCGATCGCCGCGCTTTGCCGTGTGCGCTCGCCGACGTCGAATCTGGCCATCGGCGACAACCCGGGCACCATCTCGCATAGCGCCCGCCATTCCTCGTCACGCGTTACCGCGACACTGACCCACGCATCGTCGCCGGCGCAGCGATAAACGCCGTGCGGCGCATAGCGATCGGACCCATTGCCGAGCGGCTTTGGCGGCCCGGTCAGTTGCGTCGCCAGCAGCGGTTCCGCCATCGTCCACAGCATCGCCTCGATCATCGAGAAATCGACGCGCGCGACTGCACCGCCGTGCCGCCGCTGCCACAGCGCCGCCGCGGTCACGAACGCGAGCATCAACCCGCACATCGGGTCCAGCCACGCGAACCCCACGCGAGGCGGCACATCCGGATGGCGGTTGAGCCCGGCGAACCCGGCGTAACATTGCAGCAGCGTACCATACGCGACTCCACGCGCCTCCGGCCCGGTGCGCCCGAGCCCCGATGCTGAAACGAACACCAGGCCGGGATTGACTGCGCGCAACGCCTCGGCGCCGAGGCCCAGCCGGTCCATCACGCCGGTCGCAAAGTTCTCGATCAGCACGTCGGATTTTGCGGCCAGGGCATGCGCGATAGCGACCGCCTCCGGACGCTTCAGGTCCAGCACGATGCCGCGTTTCGCCTGGCCGAGCACGGTGTGCAGTTCCGAAGCGCGACCGGGATCGCCACGACCGGGCGCCTCGACCTTGATCACCTCGGCACCCATCGCGGCGAGATAACGCGTCGTCGTCGGGCCGGCGATCACCCAACTGAAGTCGAGCACGCGCATGCCGGACAGCGGCAACGAACCTGCTTGCAGTGCCGCCGATGCGTGCGCGCGTGGCGCAAGCGTCAGGCCGAATGGTGGCCCGGGTGCCGTAACGTTCCGGCCTCCAATCTCTAACGCGCGATAGAACCGCCGATGCGCGAGCTGCGGCGACACAAGCAATTCCGCCGGCTCGCGCAAGGGGAAACTCGGCACGTGCGCGCGCTGCGCCGCATCGGCGATCCATTGCTTGTCGTGCTGCCTGCTCCACGCCGACATCAGCGCATGCAGCGCATCCCAATGGGCAACGCGGTCGTGCTTGTGGACAAAGCGCGGATCACGCCCCCATTCGGGTGATCCCATCACTTCCAGCCACGCCGCCCATTGGTGGCTCTCGCGCGGCGAGATCGCCACGTAACCGTCGCGCGCCGGCAGGATGCAGACCGTGGCACCGTTGCCATCCGCCAACCGCTTGCGTGACCAACTCTTGCCGGTGAGACCGGCCCGCGCCAACTCGGTCATTGCCAGCGTGGCCAGTGCTTCCTGGATCGAAACGTCGATCACCGCCCCTGGTGTCGCACCCAATGCCGCATGCATGCCGGCACACGCTGCGGCGACGCCGCCGATGAACGCGGATTGTTGGCCAACCGGACGGAGCGGCGCCTCGTCCAGGTTGTCCACCTGTCCGGTGAGCATACGGGCAATGCCGCTGGCGAAGCACAATGTCAGGTCGGTTGCGGGAGCTTCAGCAAATGGCCCAGTCTGACCGAATGCGGATATGAAGACCTGCGCGGCTGTCGGATTATGCGCGCGAAGGCTGGCGGCATCGTATCGGCGGACGCGCAGTTCAGACGGACGCCCTTCGGCGACGATCAGATCCGCCGCCGCAAGCGCATCGCGCGTTGCCGCAACGATCGCCTTGCCGTGGTTGAGATAGGCGGCAAGCGGGGGCGCGGTATCGGGATCGACGCACGCGACATCCGCGCCGGCATCGGCGAGCAATCGTCCGCACACGGCAGCGGCGAGGCCCTGCCCCAGTTGCACCACGCGGAATCCTGACAGCAAGGCCATGCAATGTCCCTCCATCGCATCGCGCCATTATCGCGCCGCGGAGTCAAATTGGAACATGGGGATAAAACGAAAGAAGGTCAGGGACCCGATCCCTGACCTTCCTCGCAGCAACCAGTCAGACCGCGCTCAGGTCGAATAGTCGGAGAACGCCGCACCTGCGAACCGCGCCCGATAGTCGGTGCGCACGTTGATCAGCGCGACGCGGCCCTTGTCCACCTCGGCCTGGCCACGCTCCAGCGCCGGACGAATTTCCTCGGGCTGAGTGATGTATTCGCCATAGCCGCCCAACGCCTCGCACATCTTGTCGAACCGCACATAGCCCAGATCACGGCCCGGCTTTTCGCGCTTTGGATCGCCGGTCCAGCCGCCGTTCAGGCTGATCACGATCAGGATGGGAATCTTGTGCCGCACCGCGGTGTCGATCTCCATCGCGTTCATGCCCATGCTGCCGTCGCCGTGCACCACGATCACCTGCTTGTCGGGACAGGCAACCTTGGCACCGATACCGAACGGCAGTCCGACTCCCATCGTGCCGAACGGACCGGAGTTCAAACGATGCCCGGGTTCGAATGTCGGCATCGTCTGGCGGCCATAGTTCAACGTCTCCTGCCCATCGACACACAGGATCGAGTCTCGCTTGGCGAAGTTCCGCACTTCCTCAAGCATGCGCACGGGATGGATGTCGCCATCCTCGGCATACTTGTTCGCGCCGGCGCTGCTGCGCTTGGCCGCCTCACCTTCCGCCAGCTTCTGCCGCCACGCCTTGTACGTGTCGGCATTGACCTTCCCCTTGATGCCGTCAAGCAACTGTTCCAGCACCGCCTTGCAATCGCCGACGATCGGGATATCAACATAGCGCGCGGCGGAAGAAATTTCCTCGGGGCAGATGTCGATGCGCGCGATCTTCGCGTTCGGCCCGAAGCGCGGCGGCGAGGCATGCCCGATGATATAATTCATCCGCGTGCCCAACACGATGATCAGGTCCGCATCGCGGAACGCCGAGGACCGCATCGCCAGGTAGGAACAAGGATGATCGTCGGGCACCACACCACGGCCTTGCGGGGTGGTATAGAATGGGATGCCGGCGGCTTCGACGAACGTCCGCATTTCGTTCCATGCGCGCGACCAGATGACGCCGGTGCCGGACACGATGAGCGGCTGCTTCGCCTCGCTCAGCGCCTTCACCAGCGCGGCGACCTGACGCGGATCGCCGAGCGGACGTGAATCCATGATCGGGCGGCCGGCATAGCTCCAATCAACCTGGTTCTCGTCGATCTTCTGATACAGCACGTCGCCGGGGCAATCCACATAGACCGGACCTGGCTTGCCGGTGATCGACTTTTGCAACGCGAAGTTGATCTGCTGCGGAATGCGCTTCAGGTTTAACAAACGATCGACGTGCTTGTTGCAGCCGCGCATCAGCTCGACCTGGTCGATTTCCTGGAACACCTGGCGGCCGAACTGGCTGATCGGGCTCGATCCGCCGAACGATACGACAGGGCAGCAATCGACCAACGCGTTGGCGACGCCGGTGATCAGGTTGGTCACGCCGGGACCCGACGCCGCCATGCACACGCTGGGCACCTGCTTCAAACGGCTATACGCCTGGCACATGAACGCCGCCGCTTGCTCGTGGCGGACGTCGATCATGCGGATGCCTTCCTTGATGCACGCCGCCTCGGTTCCCAGCATGGGGCCGCCCATGATGTAGAACAGGTCCTTGATGCCTTCCTTTTGCAAACACCGAGCGATGATGTCGCCGCCGTTCATTTCTGCCATTTGTAGTTCTCCTCAATAAGAAACAGCGAAAACCGTTCAGCCGACGACGCCGCTGCCGCGCAGGTTGCCGACGGCCGCGTCGTCCAGGTTGAGCCAGTGGTTCAGCACGTCGCCGGTGTGTTCGCCCAGCAGCGGCGCGGGTTTCACCGGCGGCGGATTGCCGGAGAAGCGCACAGGCCACGCCGCCATCTTGAACGCACCGTTCGCGGGATGCTGGATGGTCTGCATGATGCCGCGTTGCTCGAACGTCTTGTCGTTGTACAACTCCATCGTGTCGAGCACCGCGCCCGCTGGAACGCCGGCCGCACCGATGATTTCCATCGCTTCGTATTTCGTGTGCCGCTTGGTCCATTCGGCGATCATCGCGTTGACCTCGGCCGCGCGTTCGCCGCGCGCCGCGGGAGTTTCGTAACGCGCGTCGCCCACCAGGTCCTCGCGGCCGATCACGCCCAGCAGGCGCTTCCAATGTTCCGGATTGGCGCGGCTGGTAAAGACGTAGATATAGTCGTTCAATCCGCCGCCCTTGCAGGGGAAGGTGCCCATCGGCGGATTCGGCGTGACGCTGGATACGCTGCTGTCTGCTGCGCGGCCGGCCGCCTGAACGTTGCCATTACGGTTCTGCGCGGCAAAGGCGATGCGAATGTAGTGCAGCATCGCATCCTGCATTGCTATTTGCAGATGCTCGCCCTTGCCGGTGTCCTTGCGCCGGTACAGCGCGCCGAGAATCGAAATCGCCAGCAGCATGCCCGTGCCGGTATCGCCGAGCGACGGACCGGGCTTCAACGGCCGGCCGTCGCGTTCGCCGGTGATGCTCATGGTGCCGCCGCAGGCCTGGGCGATCATGTCGAAGGCGAGGTTCTTTTCGTAGGGGCTGCCCTCGCCGAAGCCCTTCACCTGGCAATAGATGATGGCCGGGTTCAATGCACGGATCACGTCGGCGCCCAAGCCCAGCCGCTCGATCGCACCGGGGGCGAAGTTTTCGCAGAACACGTCCGCCTTCTTCGCAAGCTCCTTGACCAGAGCGAGGCCTTTCGGGTCCTTCAGGTTGACCGTGATCGACTTCTTGTTGGCGTTGAACAGCAGGAAATACGGGTCATCGAGACCCGGCTGGCCGCCGAGTTGGCGCCCTGGATCGCCGCTTTTCGGGTTTTCCACCTTCACCACTTCGGCGCCGAGCCACGCCAGCGCCTCGGTACAGGATGGGCCGGCTTCGAATTGCGTCAGGTCCAGGACGCGCACTCCGGCGAGACAGTCCTGGCCCCCGCTGCTTGCATTCATCTATGGGTTCCTCCATTGGGCTGTCGGGCAGGCTACAGCGTATGCCGCGGCAACGTAAGCCCCGGAGCGGATGGCGGTGACATCTGCCGGTGGCGGAACGAATGGATTTTGCGATGACGCAAAACATCTATGACAACGAGGAGTTCTTCGCGGGTTACAGCAAGTTGGGACGCTCGGTCCAGGGGCTGGATGGCGCGGCGGAATGGCCGGCGTTGCGCGCCATGCTGCCGGACATGGGCGGGCTGAAGGTTCTCGACCTGGGCTGCGGTTTCGGCTGGTTCTGCCGTTGGGCGGTCGCGCAAGGAGCAGTACAGGTGCTGGGCATCGACGTCTCCGAGCGGATGCTGGAACGGGCGATGGCAACCACCCACGATCCCGCGATCACCTACACCCGTGGCGATCTGGAAGCGCTCGAACTGCCGGCAGAGACGTTCGACATGGTGTACAGTTCGCTCGCGTTCCACTACATCGCCGACCTGGAACGGCTCATGTCGGCTGTGTATCGGTCGCTGCTTCGCGGTGGCCGACTGGTGTTTTCGGTGGAACACCCGATCTATACTGCACCGGCCAATCCGGGCTGGTCGCTTGACCGCGCGGGCCGTAAGAGTTGGCCCGTCAACGGCTATCTGCGCGAAGGCCCGCGTTCCACCGACTGGTTGACGCATGGCGTTATCAAACACCATCGCACGCTGTCGACATGGATCAACATGCTGCTGCGGATTGGCTTTGTGCTGTGCCACGTTGACGAGTGGCGCCCGACCCAGACGCAGATCGCATCGCGCCCGGAATTGGAGGAAGAGCAGGAACGACCGATGTTTCTGCTCGTCTCTGCCAGGCGGTGAACGCGGCACCGGCGCGGCTACAGCGCAACCACCCTGCCCGCCGTCGCTTGCCGCCGATCCAACCCGATGTGCAGACTGGCCTCCGGGGAACAGCAGACCGAAAGATGGTTCGTTACGATTCGTCCGAGCCCGCCCTGGCAGGAGCAGACGTGCGGTTGACCGCGGTCAGCCGGCATTGGGGAGCTGCGACCGCACTCGATAGCATCTCGTTGCACGTGCGCGCCGGCAGTTTCACTGTATTGCTCGGGCCGTCGGGCTGCGGCAAGACCACCTGCCTGCGCATCGTCGCCGGATTGGAAACCGCCAGCGCCGGCCGCGTGGAAATCGGCGGTCGCGACGTAACCCGCCTGCCGCCGGCCGAGCGCGGTGTCGCCATGGTGTTCCAATCCTACGCACTGTTTCCGCATTTGACCGTTGCGGAAAACATCGTGTTCGGATTGAAGGCGCGGCGCGTGCCGCCGCCCGAGCGCGCACGCCGTCTGGACCGCGCGGTGGAAATTCTTGGCATCGGTGCGTTGCTGCAGCGCAAGCCGTCGCAATTATCCGGTGGACAGCAGCAACGCGTGGCGCTCGGCCGCGCCATCGTCGCCGAGGCTCCGGTCTGCCTGATGGATGAGCCGCTGTCGAACCTGGATGCGCAGCTTCGTGCCGACATGCGCCGCGAAATCCTGGCTCTGCAACGGCGACTTGGCATCACCATGCTGTACGTCACGCACGATCAGACCGAGGCCATGGGCATGGCGGACCAGATCGTGCTGCTGCGCGACGGACGTATCGAGCAGGATGCGCCGCCGGTTGACGTCTATGCCCGGCCGGCGACGCGGTTCGTCGCGAGTTTCATTGGCACGCCACCGATGAACCTGTTTCCGCTAGAGCGTTACGGCGACGGTATGGTGTTGCGCGGCACCAGCGGTCCAATATTGGCACCAACGCTGGACTCCAATGC
>DATHNI010000276.1:0-5223 GCA_035486135.1 Acetobacteraceae bacterium | reverse complement strand
AGGCCTGGAGCCGGTGCGCCGCCGGCCCGGCATGTATATCGGCGGCACCGACGAAACCGCCCTGCACCACCTGGCGGCCGAGACCCTCGACAACGCCATGGACGAGGCGGTGGCCGGCCACGCCAGCTTCATCGAGGTCGCGCTGGAGGCCGGCAACTGGCTGACCGTGCGGGACAACGGCCGCGGCATGCCGGTCGATCCGCACCCCAAGTTCAAGCAGCTCAGCGCGCTGGAGGTGATCCTCACCATGCTGCACTCGGGCGGCAAATTCGGCGGCAAGGCGTATCAGACGTCCGGCGGCCTGCACGGCGTCGGCGCGTCCGTGGTGAACGCGCTGTCCGAGGCGATGCAGGTGGAGGTGGCGCGCGACCGGATCCTATGGAAGCAGAGCTACGCCCGCGGCAAGCCGACCTCGAAGTTGCAGAACGCCGGCCCGGTCCACAACCGCCGAGGCACCACCATCCGCTTCAAGCCGGACCCGGAGATCTTCGGCCAGGCGCAATTCAGCCCGGCCCGGCTGTACCGGCTGTGCCGCTCCAAGGCCTACCTGTTCCGCGGCGTCGAAATCCGCTGGGTCTGCGACCCGGCGTTGCTCAAGGGCGGCAAGGACGACACCCCCGCCGAGGCGGTGCTGCACTTCCCCGGCGGCCTGCGCGACAGCCTGGAAGCCGATATCGGCGACACCACCCGGGTCCTGCCGCAGCCCTGGGCCGGCGAGGCGGAGCTGCCCGCCGCCGCCAACGGCGATTCCACCGGCAAGGTGGAATGGGCCGCCGCCTGGCTGGATGGCGAGGACGGCTTCCTGCACACCTACTGCAACACCGTCCCCACGCCGCAAGGCGGCACTCACGAAACCGGCCTGCGCTCTGCCCTACTGAAGGGCCTGCGCGCCTGGGGCGAGCACCGCGGCAACCGCCGCGCCGCCGCCGTCACCGCGGAGGACCTGCTGACCCCGATGGCCGCCAAGCTCTCGGTGTTCCTGCGCGACCCGCAATTCCAGGGCCAGACCAAGGAAAAGCTGACGAGTCCGGAGGCGACCCGGCTGGTGGAAACCGCCCTGCGCGACCGCTTCGACCATTACCTGGCCGGCGACCCCACCTCCGCCGACAACCTGCTGGCCTTCGTCATCGAGCGCGCCGAGGAACGCCTGCGCCGCAAGGAGAGCAAGGACACCGCCCGGAAGTCGCCCACCCGCCGCCTGCGCCTGCCCGGCAAGCTGACCGATTGCTCGCGGGAGAACACCGCCGAGACTGAGATCTTCCTGGTGGAGGGCGACAGCGCCGGCGGCTCGGCCAAGCAGGCGCGCAACCGCGAGACCCAGGCGGTGCTGCCGCTGCGCGGGAAAATCCTGAACGTTGCCAGCGCGTCGGTGGAGAAACTGCGGCAGAACCAGGAGCTGAAGGACCTGATCGAGGCGCTGGGCTGCGGCGTCGGCGACCGCTTCGACCGGGCGAAGCTGCGCTACGGCCGGGTGATCATCATGACGGATGCGGACGTGGACGGGGCGCACATCGCCTCGCTGCTGATGACGTTCTTCTATCGCGAGCTGCCGGAACTGGTGCGCCACGGCCACATCTACCTGGCGCAGCCGCCGCTGTACCGGCTGACCCAGGGTGCGAAGTCGGTCTACGCGATGGATGACGCCGACCGCGAGCGCAAGACCCAGAAGGAGTTCAAGGCCGGCGCCAAGGTGGAGGTGAGCCGCTTCAAGGGCCTGGGCGAGATGCCCCCCTCGCAGTTGCGGGAAACCACGATGGACCCGGCAAAGCGCACGCTGCTGAAGGTGGTGGCGCGGCCGGAGGAGCGGGCGCAGACGGCCGAACTGGTGGAAAGCCTGATGGGCCGCCGCCCGGAGCTGCGTTTCGCGTTCATCCAAGAGCACGCGAAGACCGTCGAAGAACTCGATGTTTGACGTGCAACGCTTGAAACATGTCGTTCGATTCACCTGCAAGTCAGAGGGATTCTGAGGTCTCGCAATGGCGATTACTCCACCCACGCGTGGAAGCCTTTCGGAGGCCCGGCAAGCCAGGTGGTCGGAATTCATGGCGTGGGTGGATGCCCACGGCAACGCCCGTTGGGTGTACCGTGGACACGGCGATGTCTCGTTCTTGCTGATGTCCGGCGCCGGGCGCATCGGCGAGTACAGCGTGGCGCGGGAACGTACGATCCTTGAGATCTTCGAGCGCCGGGCGCACGAATTCATAGACACGCAGCGCGCCACACCATGGGATTTGCTCGCCTTGGCGCAACATCACGGCCTGCCCACCCGACTTCTGGATTGGACAACCAATCCGCTCGTCGCCGCGTTCTTTGCAGTCTCTGCCGAACCGGCCTGGATTGAAATCGACGGCTCCGAAACTCCTGCAGGTTCTCCAAGCAAGCGCACGGTGCGACCGGAGGCCAGGCACATCGCTGCCAGAGTGATCCACACATACAAACATTGAGGATATCGAGGCAGTCTCCGAAGGAATTTTTGAGACCGATGACAACGGCTTCACAGCCGTTGCGACCGTGTATGTCGGCTTGAACTACGGAGACAAGGTTGACGCCGTCTCCGTCTCCGACAGTTTTCCAGCGCAGGTACATGGCCATTTCGAACAAGGCGACAAGGCGGTTGTTGACTCGGTGTCAGTGGATACAGGGTCGTTTTACGAATAGAACGCAGTTCACTGGTAGCACGCCGACGGTGGAGGACTGCCCAATCGGCTGAGAAAGTGGCCCGCCTCACCGATCCGTGTAGTTCGCCGCACGCCGCCCACCCATCTGCCGGCACGAGGCAGCAGGGAGGGCACCGGCATGAAGGTCGGCATCATCGGGCCGGGCGCAGTGGCGCGGGCGGTCCTTGGGCGGCGCGGCGTGTTGCACACCCTGCGGCCGCCAATGAGCCCCGACGAGGCCGCCGCGCTGTCCGCAGCGCCGACCATATCCGCAACGCCCTGCGCACGGTCGCCGGCCAGTAGCGGTTGCTCCGCCGCTTATGTCAGTGGCGTCTTGCCCGTGCGGCTTGAAAACCCGACGGCATCGGCCCACACCGAGAGCGTATCGTCTCCGGGAGTTTCCTGTTGCGCACGCATGTCCGAACTCAGCCATTGCCATCCCCGGGTTGCCGTTGTGCCGAAACCGGCGTCCGGCCGCTGATTGCCTCTGCTACGGCGCACGAGGCGTAGGCCGTGTCCGGACCCGAGCCGCGGCTGAAATCCGGTATCTGGGTGAAAATGGCCCTGCGCATGGGCGATCGGGATGGTCGCCCGGGTATGGTGCTGCGCAGCG
This sequence comes from Acetobacteraceae bacterium, assembly GCA_035486135.1. Taxonomy (GTDB): domain Bacteria; phylum Pseudomonadota; class Alphaproteobacteria; order Acetobacterales; family Acetobacteraceae; genus JASHVB01. Next base: position 1,953 of record DATHNI010000276.1, on the reverse strand, counting down.
GCGACCCGGACGCCGGCGGCGTGCTGGTGGTGTTGCGCGGACGAGACGGTCTGTGCGTGCTGTCGCAGGTGCGGACGCAAGATGGCGCCCGGGCGTGGATGCGCGCGACGGGCGAGGTTCCGGTTGAACAAGCCGCCGCGGATGACTACGTCGCACGGCAGCTTCGCTACGATCCCGACATTTGGGTACTGGAATTCGAGGCGCCCGATCTGCGCCCCCCATTCGAAGCGACAATCCTGTGACGCCACATCCGAACGCTTGAATGCGCGGCCGCACCGTGGGAGCGTGGCACCGACGGCAAACAGGGAGATACGGAACATGGCCAGCATCACCGGCGGATGCCTGTGCGGCAAGGTGCGCTACAGCGCCGAGGTGGACCCGGTATTCACCGGCATCTGCCACTGCCACAACTGCCAGAAGGTAAGCGGCAGCGCCTTCGCGATCGTGGTTGCCGTGCCGCAGCCGGCGCTCTCGGTGGAAGGCGAAGTGAAGACCTACACCGACAAGGGCGACAGCGGCCAGGCCATGTTCCGCCGCTTCTGCCCCGAATGCGGTTCGACACTGATGGACGAGGCCGCGGCGATGCCAGGCGTGGTCATGATCCAGGCGGGCACGCTGGACGATGCAAGCTGGGTGAAGCCGGCGATGCAGATCTTCTGCGACAGCGCGCAGCCCTGGGTGCAGCTTGGCGGCGAGATGGGGCGTTTCGCGAAGATGCCCGGATAAGGCATACAAAGCCTCTCCCGCTGCGCGGGAGAGGCTGATTCGGTCATTGCGAGCGCAGCGAAGCAATCTCCCCGTGGAATCGCACGAACTCACGCGGGTGATTGCTCCGCTTCGCTCGCAATGACACCGGGACGCCGGGCACCAGGCGTCAGGGCCGCGACACCAGAGAGGCAACAGCGCTACAGCCCGTTCTTCACAAAGCGCCCGTTGAGCATGATCGCCGCGATGTGCCGCCCTTCGCCTTGCAGCACGGTCAGGTCGCGATAGGGATCGCCGTCCACCACCAGCAGGTCGGCGAACGCGCCGGGGATCAATTCGCCGATCTTGCCTTCCTGTCGCACGATCTCGGCATTGATGAGCGTGGCGGATCGGATGACGTCCGGAGCGCTCATCACCTCGCCGCGGATGGTGAACTCGAAGCTGTGGTCGTTCTGCAATTGCCCCAGCAGATCGCTGCCGAAACCAATCTTCACGCCGGCCGAGTGCGCGATAGCCAGCGAGCGCAGGCCGGCATCCAGCACCAGCTCATTCTTCGCCAGCGAGTAAGGGGACAGCCCGTATTCGGAACCTCGCCGTTTCATCGAATCGTAGGTCACAAGCGTCGGCACCATGTAGGCGCCGCGTTCCGCCATCAGAGCCGCAGTGGGCGCATCGATCAGGTTGCCATGTTCGATGGTGCGCACGCCGGCCCGCACGGCCCGCTCGATCGCCTTCGCGCTATAGGCGTGCGCGCAGACATAGGTGCCCCAGCGCGTGGCCTCGTCCACCGCGGCCTCGATCTCGTCGGTGCGGTATTGCAGGCTTTCCAGCGGGTCGGCCTGCGAGGCCACCCCGCCGGACACCATGATCTTGATATGGTCGGCGCCTTTACGCAGCTCGTCGCGCGTGGCCTTGATAACCTCGGGAACGCCGTCGGCAATGCGGCCGAACCAGTTCAAACCAGAACAGCAGGCGCAGAAGTTCTGGGCTTCGGTGCGCAGGCGGGTCTCCCCGTGGCCGCCGGTCTGGCTCAACGCCGCCCCGGCAATGAACAACCGAGGCCCAAGGAACAAGCCTTGTTCCACCGCCGCCTTGATGCCCCAGTCGGCGCCGCCGGTGTCGCGCAGCGTGGTGAAGCCGCGCATCAGCATGGCGCGCATCGAGGCCGACGCTTTCGCCGACACCAGGGTGAGCGGCTGGTCCGAGAGCAATCGGATATTCACCTCGGTGAGCACGACGTGGATGTGG
>DATHNI010000275.1:0-9734 GCA_035486135.1 Acetobacteraceae bacterium | reverse complement strand
TCGACCACTGGGTCAAGCGCCCGGCCACATGCCTCTCCCACGTGGAGCGCGGGAGAGGTAAGGATGGCTTACCCATGCGCTACGTTGAAATCATCCTGTTCATCGTGCCGTTCGTCGTCTTCGCCGCGTGGCGCATGACGGCGGCGGTGGGCGGCGGCCCATCGCCACGGGTCATCGCGGCCTCGGCGGCACTGGTTGCGCTGCTGTTCGCCGCGCTGCTGTGGTTCCACCGGGAGGGCGCACTGCCGCCCGACACGGCCTATGTCCCCGCCACGCTGCAAGACGGCCGTATCGTCCCCGCCCACGGCGCCGCGCGATGACCGAGGCACCGGCGCTGACGATCGAGCCGCCCGGCTTCCTGTCCGATCCCGCGCTGGCGTCGGTGCTAGCCGCGCTGCCCGAGGCACGCATCGCCGGCGGCGCGGTGCGGGACACCCTGGCGAATCGCCCGGTCGCCGACATCGACCTCGCCACGCCGCGGCGGCCGGACCAGGTGGTCGCGGCGCTGACGGAGGCGGGGATACGCGCCGTGCCGACCGGCATCGACCACGGCACTGTCACCGCGGTGTCCGATGGCCGCGGCTTCGAGATCACCACGCTGCGCCGCGACGTGCAGACGGACGGCCGCCACGCGGTGGTGGACTTCACCGACGACTGGCGGGCCGACGCGGCTCGGCGGGACTTCACCATCAACGCGCTGTCGATGACCCGCGGCGGCGCAGTGTTCGACTATTTCGGCGGAATCGGCGACCTGCACGCCGGCGTCGTTCGCTTCGTCGGCGACCCGGCGAGGCGCATTGCCGAGGACTACCTGCGCATCCTCCGCTTCTTCCGGTTCCACGCGCGCTATGCCTCCGGCCCGCCGGATGGGGCGGCGGTGGCGGCGATCCGCATGGGGGTGCCAGGTCTTGCCCGGTTGTCCGCCGAGCGGGTGTGGAGCGAACTCGCCCGCATCCTGGCGGCCCCGGACCCGCGTGGTGCGGTGGCGCTGATGGCCGAGCTTGGCGTGCTGGCGATGGTGGTGCCGGAGGGCGCCGATCCGGCCCGGCTGGCCTGCGTGGTGGCGGCGGGCGCGCCGGCCGATCCGGTGCTGCGGCTGGCGGCGCTGCTGGCGGGTGATGCCGAGGCATTCGCCGCCCGGCTGCGGCTGTCCTCGGCCGAGCGCGAGCGGCTGGTGGCACTGCGTGCCGCTCCACTGGCGCGGCCCGATGCGGATGACGCGGCCTTGCGACGGCTGCTCGCGGAGGTGGACCCGGGCGTGATCCTGGACCGGACCTGGCTGGATGGCGGAGTGGGGCCGGACTGGGCGGCGTTGCGGGCTCGGCTGGGGGCGATGAAACGGCCGGTGTTTCCGCTGGAAGGGCGCGACGTGCTGGCGCTGGGGTTGCCGCCCGGGCCGGAGGTCGGCGTGCTGCTGCGCGCGGTGCGGGCGTGGTGGCTGGATGGCGGGTGTGTTGCTGACGCCGCTGCATGTCGGGTGGAACTGGCACGGCGGGCGGCGGCGGGGAAGGCGGGCTAAGCCCGAAGGCAATCGGGAGAAGGCAGCAAGGCCATGGCTTTGCTTCCGTCTCCCTGAAACGGTTGCACGGCACCCCGGGGCGCTGCATAGAAGCGCATCACACTCCGATAAGGAGGGGGGAGATGCGGATTCCGTCGATTGCCTCGTTCTCGCTGCTCGTCGCGCCACTGCTCTTTGCGGCTGTGCCTGCCATGGCGCAGTTGCGCCCGCCGAGCGACAGCAACGTCAGCTACGCCGGCATGATCGGCAAGCATCCCACGGCGCCGACCGCCCCGGACGTCGCCGCTCCTCCCAGCGCCTGGCCGCGACTCGACCCCGGCTCGGTGCTCTGCCGCACCGAGGACGACCTGTCGCGCCGGGCTGCGATCATGCGGGGTGAGACGGCCGAGCCGGCCGATTGCCGCCCGATCACCCAGGGAACCGCGATCCAGATCGTGCAACGTGCCGGTCCGGGCCGCACCGAAGTGAAGCTCACCGCCCGCGACGAGACTGGCTGGACCGACGCCTGGCTGCCGCCGACGCCGCCTCCCGGGTCCTCGCCGATCAACGCGGGGTCGCCAGTGGGTGCCACCCGAGCCAGCGCCCCGTAGAAGCGGCCGGTGGCTGCAACTCACATCGTGGTTGGCGCTGGCCAGGCCGGCGCCTGGGCCGCCGTATCGATGCGCCAGGCCGGGTTCGCCGGCCGCATTCTGTTGATCGGCGAGGAGCCTTGGCGGCCGTATGAGCGTCCGCCTCTCTCCAAGGCAGTGCTGACCGAGGATCCCGAGCCGCCCATCCTCTATTTCCACCCGGAGCAACGTTACGCGGAGCACCAGATCGAGCTGCTGCTGGGCAGCGCGGTCGCGGCGGTAGAGCCGGACGCGCACCGGGTCGTGCTCGCGGACGGGCGGGCGCTGGAGTACGACAAGCTGCTGCTGACGGTCGGCGGTGCGGCGCGTCGGCTGCCGATCCATGGCGGTGACCTTGCGCTGTATCTCCGCACGCTGGAGGACGCCCGGGCGATCCGCGCCCGGCTGGCCGGAGTTCCCAGGGTGCTGTGCATCGGCGCCGGGGTGATCGGGCTGGAGATCGCCTCGTCGGCGCGGGCGCGCGGGTGCGCGGTGACGGTGCTGGAGGCGTTGCCCCGTGCCATGGGCCGCGCGGTGTCGCCGGAGGGCGCGGCGTTCATCGAGGCGCTGCATCGCGACGCCGGGGTAGCGCTGCATTTCGAGGTCATCGTCGATCGCCTGGACCGGGCGGATGGCGGCGTGGCGGTGACCTGTCGCGACGGGCGCCTGTTCGAGGCGGATGTAGTGGTGGCCGGCGTCGGCATGCAACGCAACCTGGCGCTGGCCGAGGCGGCAGGGCTGGCTCTGGAAGGCGCCATCGTCGTGGACGAGTGCGGCCGCACCAGCGCTCCCGACATCTATGCGGCGGGCGACGTGACGGCGTTCCCCCACCCGCTGTTCGGCAAGCGGCTGCGGCTGGAATCGTGGCGGCATGCGCAGAACCACGGCATCGCCGTGGGCAAGGCGATGTGCGGCGACAGCACGCCGTACGACGACGTGCCGTGGTTCTGGACCGACCAGCACGGCGTGAATCTGCAGGTCGCCGGGCTGCCGGCCGATGCGGCGCGGACGGTGGTGCGGCAGGGCGGCGCTCCGGGGGCGTTCGTCGCCGTGCACCTGGCGGACGATGGCCGCGTGATCGGCGTGACTGCCGCCAACAACCCGCGCGAGATCCGTGCCGGCCAGGCGCTGATCAAGTCGCGCAAGGTCGTGGACGAGGCGAAGCTGGCGGATGCGAGCATGCCGCTGCAACGGCTGATGTAGCCGTAAGAAACACACTCCCCCTCCCTCAAGGGGAGGGGAGTGTGTTTCTTTCACACCGCCCGCATCACCTCGGCCCACTGATCCAACTGCGGCAGCACCGCGTCGGGAGGCGCCGACTCCAGACTGACCACGACGCGCGCGATGCCCAGATCGCGATAGCGCCGCAGCGTGTCGAGCTCCGGCTTCGGGCCCCACAGCGTCACCGGTATGTCGGCCGGATCGCGTCCCGCCGCCATCGCCATCTCGCGGAACTGCGGCATGAAGTCGCTGACGTCGCCGTATTGCGGCCGTGCACGATGCGGAATCCAGCCATCGCCATAGGCGATCGCGCGGCGCGCGCCATAGGGAAACGCGCCGCCGACGATCACCGGAGGATGCGGTTGCTGCCGCGGCTTCGGCCACGCGAGCATCGGCGGGAAATCCACCAGCTCGCCGTGGTACTCGGCCTCGGTCCGCGTCCAGATCGCGTGCATCGCCTCGATCCGCTCGCGCATCAGCTTGAAACGCGACTTGAAGTCGGTGGTGCCGTGATCGGCCATTTCCTCGGCGTTCCAACCGGCGCCGATGCCGAACAGGAACCGCCCGCCGGAAACCTGGTCGACCGACGCCACCAACTTCGCGGTCTGGATCACGTCGCGCTGCGTCACCAGGCAGACCCCGGTGCCGAGCCGCAGCCGCTGCGTCACCACCGCCGCGGCGGTCAGCGAGACAAACGGGTCCATTGCCTCGGCATATTTGCGCGGCAGGTCGCCGCCGGCCGGGAAGGGCGAGCGCCGCGACAGCGGGATATGCGAATGCTCTGGCGCCCACAGCGACTCGAAGCCGCGTTCCTCCAGCGCCACCGCGAGCGCCGTCGCGCCGATCGCATAGTCGGTGAAGAAAAGTGCCGCGCCGAAATCCATGGCGTTTCCCCCTCGTTTCCCGTTGGCCCGGTCGGCACCACCATAGCGCGGCGCGCGGCGAAATGTGAGGCGGCGGCCGGGCGGCCCGTGCGCCGGGACGGGGACAAGCTGGAACGCTGCCTATGCCCATTCCGGTCATGCAGAGCCCCACAGGCATTTCCCGGCAGCAGCCACAGGTTTTATCAGTATTTGTTATTGGACGCCGATAATCCGCCACCCAACTGACCACGCGCAAAGTGGAGGGATGAGTAGTGGATCGTGATGCGGCCGTTCGTGTCGTCGGACCTGCCGATTTCGTGTCGGATACGGCGCAAACTCCCGGCTCCCAGCGGCTGGCGGCAATCGCCGAGGGCCGTGTCGACTCCGCCCTGTGGGGCGGTTTGTTCGTGGTGGAGCCCGGCGCGCGCACCGGCATCCATCATCATGGGGCGCAGCAGACGGTCGCCTATGTGTTGCAGGGCGTGTGCGAGATTCGCTGGGGCGCCAAGGGCGAATATGCGGCGACGGCGAAGGCCGGCGACTTCATCCATGTTCCCGCGTACTTGCTGCACATGGAGATCAATCCGTCCGGGTCCGAACCCTTCCACTGGGTCGTGGTGCGCAGCACGGCCGCTCCCATCGTCGTGAACGTTCCGGACGACACCTGGCCCTGAGCGAGAGGGATCCTCCGGAAAGCGTGCGGCAACTGCCGTCGCTGTGGTTTGCCCAGGCAAGTCCAGGAGGTGTCAGGGCGTTTTCACTCTGACCGGAATCGTAATCCACCTGTCATTGCGAGGGGCGTAGCGACCGGTCTCGTCGTGCGTCGATGATCGGGGGCCGCGCCGGATGGGCTGGCGTCGCGCCTCAGGCACATGCTCGTGAGACGGTGCGGCTCCACAATCGCGTGACCACAGCACCACGGCGATCCCGGTCCGGACGGCGACGCCTGGCAGGCGCCGGTCAGCTTCATGGGGCCAGCGCGCAGAAATGTGGGACGTCCGATCATCCTCAGCCTCGCCGCTCAGCGCCTTGACACCCGGGGCACGTGCCAGGGGCGTGCCTCTCTCGCTTCCGGGGGAGAGGTTGCGGGACCGACATTGACATTTGTCCACTGGACTTTTGCGCCTCCGACGCGCGAAAAGGTGAGCTTCCCAACCCTGGACAAGCGATCCGTCCGACACCTGGGCGGCAAAGGAATAGCGAATGGAAGTGCGACTCCGCCGTTTCCCCCGTCGTCTGCGGACCGCCCTGCTAGTCGGCACCGCATTCGTCGCCGGCGCCGCCGCCCTGCCGGTGGCAGGCTTGCTGGGCCTGCACGTCGGCATCCCGACCGCCTCGGCGCAGGAAGAATCCCGCAGCGATACCTATCGCCTGCTGACCCTGTTCGGCGACGTGTTCGAGCGGGTGCGTGCGGAATACGTCGATCCGGTCACCGACAAGGACCTGGTGGAGAACGCCATCAACGGCATGCTCACGGGCCTGGACCCGCACAGCTCGTACATGAACGCCAAGGCGTTCCGCGACATGCAGGTGCAGACCAAGGGCGAGTTCGGCGGCCTGGGCATCGAGGTCACCCAGGAAAGCGGCTTCATCAAGGTGATCTCGCCGATCGACGACACGCCCGCGTCCAAGGCCGGCATCAAGGCCGGCGACATCATCACCGCGATCGACGGCAAGACCGTGCAGGGCATCAGCCTGAACGACGCGGTGGACAGGATGCGCGGACCGCCCAATTCCAAGATCACCCTGACCATCAAGCGCGAGGGGGTGGACAAGCCGATCGAGCAAGCCCTGCTGCGCGAGATCATCCACATCCAGGTGGTCAAGTCGCGGATGGAGCCGGACAATATCGGCTACGTTCGGCTGACCCAGTTCACCGAACAGGCGGACCCCGCGCTGAAGGCGGCGGTGAAGCAGTTGAAGCAGCAGGCCGGCGGCAAGCTCACCGCGCTGATCCTGGACCTGCGCAACAACCCGGGCGGCTTGCTCGACCAGGCGGTGGCGGTGTCGTCCGACTTCGTCGACCAGGGCGAGATCGTGTCCACCCGGGCACGCCATCCGGAAGACAGCCAGCGCTGGGATGCCAAGGGCGACGACATCATCCCCAACACGCCGCTGGTCGTGCTGATCAACAACGGCTCGGCGTCGTCGTCGGAGATCGTGTCGGGCGCGCTGCAGGATCATCACCGTGCAGTGCTGCTGGGCACCCGCAGCTTCGGCAAGGGCTCGGTGCAGACGGTCATTCCGCTGCCGGGCAACGGCGCGATGCGGCTGACCACCGCGCGCTACTACACGCCGTCCGGCGGCTCGATCCAGGGGCTTGGCATCACGCCCGACGTGACCGTGGCGGAAACGCGTGAGGAGCAACCGCATTTCGGTCCGGAGCGCGAGGCGGACCTGAACGGCACGATCAAGAACGAGGGCGGTACCGGGCAGACCCAGGCGCCGCCACGCACCGACCTGCCGCCGATCGCCAAGGAGATCCCGGCCAAGCCGCCGGCGGATTTCCCGAAGTTCGATCCGGCCAAGCCGGACACGACCGACTTCCAGTTGCAGGAGGCGGTCGTGCTCGCCAAGGCCATGGCGGCGCAGAAAGCCGTCTCGTCGAACTGAGGGGCGCCCCATCCGCATCCGGCTGAGCCACCGTGATGCGGAGAACCTCCCCCTCCCCTTGAGGGAGGGGGTTGGGGGGAGGGGTGCGTGCGCCCGTTGGTTCCAGGCGCACGCACCCCTCCCCCCAACTCCCTCGCTCAAGGGGAGGGGGAGTAGCAGCGGCATCCCCCGGGAGTGACGGCACGCATGCTGAGCGGCTGGCGCGGCCTTGGCGTGTTCTGGCTGGCGGTGCTGCTGCTGCTCGGTGGCGGTGCGGAAGTCCTGCAAGTGCTCGGTCCCCTGCCGCCACGGCAGAGCCAGGCAACGGCGGCGAGGCCGCAACTCGCCGCCCGCTCCCCGCCAGCGATACCGAGCAAGTCGCCACCCCCCCTGGTGACCGAGCACCAGGACGTGCCGGTGGCCGATCGCCCGGGCCGCGACACGCCCGGGGCGATCGCGGACCCCGATCCCGCCCTGCTGGAACCGATGCCCGGCGCGCCCTCCGACATGCTGCCGCGCATCGCCGAGGACGGCCGCGAGCCGATGCAGGTCTATGCCGCCGGGTTCGACCGCAGCACCCGCCGGGCGCGGATCGGCCTCCTGCTGGCGGGCGTCGGCCTGAACGAGGATGACAGCAGCGCGGCGATCCACGACCTGCCACGTGGCGTCACCCTCGCAGTCTCCCCTTATGCCACCAAGCTGCCCAGGCTACTGGCGGAGGCGCGCCTGGCCGGGGACGAGTACCTGTTGTCGATCCCGATGGAACCGCAGGGATTTCCGGCCAACGATCCGGGCCCGCGGGCACTGATGACCAGCCTGTCGTCCGCCGAAAACCTCGACCGGCTGCGCTGGCTGCTGGCTCATGCCGACGGGTATGCCGGCGTGACCAACGCGCTCGGCGCCATGCGCGGCGAACGGTTTGCCGGCGTGGCGGACCAGATCGACCCGGTCCTGACCGAGGTCGGCCGCCGCGGTTTGCTCTACGTCGATGCGCGGCCGGCGGGATCGGGGGGCCTCGCGATACAGCGCCATGTCTGGAGCCATGATGTCGATGTGGTGGTGGACGAACCGATCGACGACATCGACGTGAAGCTCGCCCAACTGGAGCAAATCGCGCACGACAAGGGCGATGCGCTGGGCCTGGCTGGCGCTCCCAGTCCGGTGGTGGTGCAGCATATCGCAGCCTGGGCCAGCGGCTTGCTCGACCGCGGCCTGGTGCTGGCGCCGGTCAGCGCGCTGGCGCGGCCGCCTTCGGACGTGGCAGTCTCGACGCAATGAGCCAGCTTCCCTATCGCCCCAATGTCGGCGCCGTATTGTTCCACCGTGACGGCCGCGTGTTCGTCGCGCGCCGCGCCGACCTGCCGAACGCGGAAGGCGCCCCCGGTGGCTGGCAGTTGCCACAGGGCGGCATCGACGAGGGGGAAGACCCGCGTGGGGCGGTGCTGCGCGAACTCGCCGAGGAGATCGGCACCGACCGGGCGGATATCATCGGCGAACACCCGGAGTGGCTGACCTACGACCTGCCGCCGCACCTGATCGGCGTGGCGCTGAGGGGGCATTACCGCGGCCAGCGCCAGCGTTGGTTCGCCTTGCGGTTTACCGGCGAGGATCGCGACATCAGGCTCGATCTCGATCCGCACCCGGAGTTCGATGCCTGGCGGTGGGTGGCATTGGCCGAGTTGCCTGTGCTGGCAGTGGACTTCAAGCGGCCGATCTACGAGGTTCTGGCCCGGTCGTTCGCCCGCTTCGCCCGGCCCGCCTGAACCGGCGACCGTCCAGGACCAGCGAGAGGAACCGGTTCCATGCTCCGCCTGCGCGCCGAGCAAATGATCGCGCTCTCCGGTCCTGCTCTGACGCGGCGTGTTGTCACGGCCTTGAGCGACCGCTTTCCGCTGGAGACCATGGCGATGAGCCGCTCGGCACTATCGGCGCTGGTGCGTGGCGCGATCGGCCGCGCCGCGGCTGCCGGGATGCGCACCGAGAACCAGGCGTTGCGATACGCGATCCTGGCTTTGCTGGTGCGGCCGGACTTCGAGAGCAGTGAGGTCACCGCGTGGGCTCGGCCGGTGCTGGCGGACCCGGCGGTGTCGCCGGAACGCAAGCTCAGCCGGCTGTACGCGCTGGCCCGGCGCGAGGGATACGACGTGGGATCGGCACGGGACATATGAAACCTCTCCCGCTTCGCGGGAGAGGTCGAGACGCGAAGCGCCGGGGGTAAGGGTGATCAGGTCGGCACGTAGCAGGTAGAGCGTGTCGACCCGATCACCCTCACCCTCGGTGCTTCGCACCATCGACGTATCCCGCGAAGCGGGAGAGGTTACTTACTCAAGGTCCAGTACCGCGGCACCCGCCCCTCGCGCAGCGCCTTGGCCTCGTAGCGAGTCGGCGGCCAGCCGGGGGGACGTTCGGTCGCCGGTGCAGGTGCGTCGAACAGGTCCTGCGCCGCCATGACCTCGGTCACCCACGCCTGGTAGGTCGGATCGTCGGTCGCCACGCGCCATTCCGCGCCGGGCCGCAGCACGCGCGCCAGCAGAGGCAGCAGCGCGGGATGCACGAAGCGGCGCTTGGCGTGGCGCGCCTTTGGCCACGGATCGGGGAACAGCAGGAACAGCCGGTCCAGGCACCCATCCGGCAGTGCCTTCAACAACACCCGAGCGTCGTCGGGCCACAGCAACAGGTTGGGCGGCAGCGGAGCGTCCGCCTCGCCGCCTTCCGGGACCAGGCGGGACAGCAGCGAACAGATGCCGTTCTCGAACGGCTCGCAGGCGATCAGGCCGATGTCCGGGTGGTCGGCGATCTGCGCCAGGGCGTGCTCGCCGCCACCGAAGCCGACCTCCAGCCACAGCGCGCCCGGACGCTGCGGGAAGGCGGCGAACGGGTCTGCGGCCAGCGCCTGGGGGAACGTGAGGCGAGGCAGCGTGGCATCCAGCA
>DATHNI010000274.1:0-21150 GCA_035486135.1 Acetobacteraceae bacterium | reverse complement strand
GCGCGGCTTGGCCGCTCGCGATAACGGCAGCGCATTGACCGTCGGTCGCGCTGAGGTTCGTGCGCCCGCGGACCGCTGTTGGCGCCAGCTCGTGACCCACGCCGCGCTGACCGTGCGATGCGAACGCGCCAAAGATCATCGCAGAGAAGATGCGGAGGACCGCTGAGAGCCGCGGAGGCCGTGTGCCTCCCAGGCTGCGGAGACGGCACGCGGCCTCCGCGGCTCTCTGCATTGCTAACCTTAAAAATCCCCGCGGATCGCGAAGATTTTTGTCAGGCCGCTAACTTCGTAAGTTCCTGTCCGGCGAATTGCCAACGACCGTCCCGTGGCTTGGTCCATCGGTGTGTATCGGTGTGCATCGGTGGTTCCAATGCCTTGCTTGACGTGCCGTCGGCTATAGTAAGCAAGGCATTAGAACCACCGATGTACACCGATGGACACCGATGGACCAAGCCACGGGACGCGACGGTAAGAGGATAGTTGGAATCCGCGCCGGGGCAGTGAACCAGGCACTCCGCACAGACGCGGCAAACCTCCCAGGATCATGCGAAGCGCCGTCATGGTTTGGCTGTGGCCAATGGCCGCGCTGAGGTTCTCCGCATCTTCTCCGCGATGAAATCAGGCGGATTGCCGGGTGGCCCGCGCCACCGCGATGACCTGGCACCCCTTCCGTGTCCCACTGTCCTGCCAAATCGCGGAAAGCCGAACTCAGGCAAGACCGTAAATCACCCGGGCCTCCCCCGCAAAAATCCGATGCTCCGCGATGTCGCGGCGGACCGCCTCGGGATCGCGCCGCGCCGGGGCGCCGTAGCCACCACCACCCGCGGTCACCAGCTCGACCAACTGGCCAGGCCGCAGCGTCACCACGCCGCGTTCCTCGATCGATCCGCCGAAGTCGAAGACCGCCCGCGCGCCGGGCAATCCGCCGCTCAGGCCCCAGGGCGAGGAGCGCAGGCGGGAGCCGTCCACGCGCAGCCGGCACTCGACCTCGGCGCGATACACCCGGCGCAGCCCCATGCCGCCACGGAACTGGCCCGGCCCGCCGGAGCCATCGACCAGTTCGTAACGCACCAGGGTCAGCGGATACTCTGTCTCCAGCGCTTCGAGCGGCAGGTTCGACGTGTTGGTCATATGCACCTGCACGCCGTCCAGCCCGTCCTTGCCGACGCGTGCGCCGGACCCTCCGCCAATGGTTTCCAGATAGATCCACGGGCTGCCGTCGGCGTTCCGTCCGTCGAAAAGCGCCGCGGTGTTGGCCCCGTTGGTCGCGGCGATGACGCGGTCCGGCAGGGCCGGAGCCAGCGCGCCGAGGATCAGGTCCTCCACCCGCTGGCACGTGCTGCATCGGCCATTCACCGCGGCCGGATAGACGCAGCTCACCACCGAGCCCGGCGTCGCGGTGACGGTCAGCGGCCGGGCCAGCCCGGCATTCGGCAGCACGCCCGGATCGACCAGCGATTTCACCGCATAGTACACCGTCGCCAGCAGCGCGGTGTAGGTCATGTTGAGCCCGGCGCGCACCTGCGGCACCGCATCGAAATGCAGCCGCATCTCGTCGCTGGCGACGGTGATCTCGCAGGACATCGCGAGGTCCTGCGGGACCTCCAGGTTCTCGTACACATCGGCGAAGCGATAGGTGCCATCGGGAATGGCGGCGATGCCCGCGCGCATCTTGCGCTCGGCGTAGTCGAGCAAGGCGGCACCCGCCCCCAGCACCACGTCGCGGCCGTACTTGGTACACAGCGCCGTCATGCGCTCCACGCCGAGGCGGTTTGCTGCCATCTGCGCGCGCAGGTCGGACAGGCGCTCGCGCGGCACCTGGCAGTTCAGCAGGATCAGCTCCTGCACGTCGGTTTGCAGCACGCCGGCGCGATACAGCCGCACCGGGGGGATGCGCAGCCCCTCCTGGTAGATATGCGCGTGGCCGCGATCGGCGAAGTCGGCATGATGCGCGGTGTTCACCGCCCAGGCGACCAGTTCTCGCTCGACGAAGATCGGTTCGAGCAATACGAAGTCGGGCAGATGCGTGCCGCCGCCTTCATACGCGTCGTTGCCGATGAACACGTCGCCCGGGCGCAATTCAGAAACCGGATGCCGCTTCAGGATATGCGGCAGCATGCCGATGAACGAGCCGAGATGCATCGGGATATGCTCTGCCTGGCACAGCGTGTCGCCGTTCACGTCGAACAGCGCGGTAGAGCAATCGCGCCGCTCCTTGATGTTGGTGGAATAGCTGGCGCGGACCAGCGCCTCGCCCATTTCCTCGGTGATCGAGGACAACGCGCTGCCGATCACCTCCACGGTGATCGGATCGATCGCCGGTGCGGGCTTGTTGGCGAGAACGTGGCTCATGCCGCCGCCTTTATCGTCATGGCGGGCGAAGGCCCGCCATCCACGACTTTGTTGAGTGCAGCAAGGAAAGTTGTGGATGCCGACCGGAGCCTGCCACCGGGCGCTTGTCCCGGTGATCGGCATGACGATGTTGGGATGGCCGATGGGTCGATCGCCGATGCGGGCATGTTGGCGAGAGCGTGGCTCATGCCGCCTCCAGGATCAGGTTCAAGTACGGTTCGACGCGCGCCACCATGCCGGGCAGCACCACGGTGGTGGCATCCATTTGCTCGATGATGGCCGGCCCGGCGATGCGGTTGCCGGCATCGAGCCGGTCGCGGTCATAGACCGGACAGGTGATGAAACCGCCCGCCTCCGGCAGCCACACCTCGCGCCTTCCGGAGATCGCGGCCGAGGCGTCCGGGCCGCGTTCCGGATATGGCAGGAAGGCCGCCTTGCGTACCAGCCCGACCGCCTCGACGCGGAAGGTGACGAGCTGGACCGGTTCGCCCTCGGCGACGAAGCCGTACATCCTTTGGTGCGCCGCGGCGAATTGCTCCGCCAGCAGGTCGAGCGTCGCCGCGCTGACCGGTCCCGCCGGCAGCGCGACGGGGAGTTCGTAATTCTGCCCCGCGTAGCGCATGTCGATCGTGCGGGTAAGCTGGCGTGACGCCCAGGGGATCGTTTCGTGTTCGAACCACGCCTCCGCCTGCGCACGCAGCGTGGCGAACGCAGTCTCGATCTCCGGCAGCGCCGCCTTGCCAAGCAATTGCAGCCGTGTCGTTGCGAAATCGGCGCGGAGGTCGGTGAGCAACAGCCCCATGGCGCAGAGGATGCCAGGATTGCGCGGCACCAGGATGCGGCCGATCTCCAGTTCGCGCGCCAGCCGCGCCGCATGCAGCGGGCCGGCGCCGCCGAACGCCACCAGCGTGTAATCGCGCGGATCGTGGCCGCGCTGCACCGACACCACGCGGATGGCGCGCGTCATGTTCGCGGTGACGACAGCGATGATCCCCTGCGCGGTCGCCATCGGCTCGAGGCCGAGTTGCTCTGCCAGCGCGCCGATCGCCTGCCGGGCGAGATCCTGCCGCACCATCATGCGGCCGCCGAGCAAATGCTTCGGGTTCAGCGTTTGCAGCAGCACGTTGGCATCGGTGACGGTGGGCTCCGTGTTGCCCTTGCCGTAGCAGACCGGGCCGGGGAAGGCGCCGGCGCTGCGCGGTCCCACCTTCAACAGCCCGCCGCTGTCCACATAGGCGATGGACCCGCCGCCGGCGCCAACGGTGTGGATGTCCAGCATCGGCGCCTTGATCGGATAACCGTGCACCTCGGCCTCGTTGGCCAGGCGGCAGACCCCGTCTTGCAGCAAGGCGATGTCGGTGCTGGTGCCGCCCATGTCGAAGGTGATGAGATTGCCGATGCCGGCCAGCTTGCCGATGGCCTGCGCGCCCACCACGCCGGTGGACGGTCCGGACAGCACGGTGCGGACCGGTAGCCTCGCCGCTTGTTCGAATCCGATTACGCCGCCATTCGACTGCGTAAGATGCGGCGCCGCGGTGAGGCCAAGCTCGACCAGGCGATCGGCGAGCCGGCTGATGTAGCGCTGCATCACCGGGCCGAGATAGGCGTTCACCACGGCGGTGCTCATCCGTTCGTATTCGCGGAACTCGGGCGCGACGTCGTGGCTGACGCAGGCGAAGGCCTCGGGGAATTCCTCGGCGATGATGCGGCGGGCGGTCTCCTCATGGTGCGGCCGCACGAAGCTGTAGAGGAAGCAAACCGCCACGGCCTCGACGCCGGCTTTGCGCAGCGCCCGCACTGCGTCGCGCAGGGCGCTTTCGTCGAGTTGTGTTTCCACGGTGCCGTCATGGTGGACCCGCTCCGGCACTTCGAAACGCAGATCGCGCGCGACCAGGACGGGGGCTTTGTCGGCCTGGAAATCGTACAGGTCCGGACGGCGCTGGCGGCCGATTTCCAGCAGGTCGCGAAACCCGTCCGTGGTGATCAGCCCGGTCTTCACGCCGCGATGCTGGATCAGGGCGTTGGTGCCGACGGTGGTGCCGTGCCCGAAATAGCCGATGTCGGCGGGCTCGATGCGCACCCGGTCAACGCTTTCCGCCACTCCGTTGGCGATGCCGCGGGAGGGATCGTCGGGAGTGGAGGAGACCTTCCAGACCTCGACCGTCCCGCTGTCTTCATCGAACAGACAGACGTCCGTGAAGGTGCCACCCGAATCAACGCCCATGCGCCACGTCATGCTTGACAGTCCTTGCAGGGCTTTGGGCCCGTTTGCTCCTCATGGCTCCCCGTCCTTCGCCTTGTGGGGTGCCGCGGCATGGCTGCCTGCATCGGGCGTGGGAAGCAAGGCCAGGGGCTCTGCCCCTGGACCCCCAGCTAAGGCGCAGCCTTAGCAATCCATTCGTTGGAGAGGCTGGACGGGAGGGGGCTCTTCGCCGCGTCATGGTCGTTGCCTGACCGAGGATCGTCGGTCAGGCAACGACCATGACGCGGCGAAGAGCCCCCTCCCGTCCAGCCTCTCCAGTCAAGGGTTCCAAGGGCTTCGCCCTTGGCGGGGATCCAAGGGGCAGAGCCCCTTGGCGGGTCCAGGGCAGAGCCCTGGCCTTCCTTCTTTCACCCGATCGCCTCGGATGCGCGCTTGCCATCGTCGCGCGCTGTGGCAGTTTGCACTCCGGCACACGACACAAGCGGCAAAGCGGAACGCTCACGCCACGGTGACCGCGACAGAACGGAGAAACAGTAATGCAGATCGGTGTGGTCGGACTCGGCCGGATGGGCGCCAACATCTCGCGCCGGTTGATGCGCGCGGGACACTCCTGCGTGGTGTGGGACGCGAACCCCGCCGCCGTGCAGGGTCTCGGCAAGGAGGGCGCGCAGGGCGCCGGCGGCCTGGCCGGAGTCGTCAAGGCTCTGACCGAAACACCGCGCGCCGTCTGGGTCATGCTGCCCGCGGGCAAGATCACCGAACAAACGATCGAGCAACTCTCCACGATGCTGTCCGCCGGCGACATCATCATCGATGGCGGCAACACCAACTGGAAAGACGACGTACGGCGCGGCCGGACTCTGAAACAGAAAGGCCTCCGCTACGTCGATTGCGGCACGTCCGGCGGCGTGTGGGGCCTGGAACGCGGCTACTGCCTGATGATCGGTGGCGAGAAGGAAGCCGTGCAGCACCTCGACCCGATCTTTTCCGCGCTCGCCCCGGGCGTCGGCACGATCGACCGCACCCAAGGCCGCGAGGGCCACGACCAGCGCGCAGAGCACGGCTACATCCATGCCGGCCCGGTCGGCTCCGGACACTTCGTGAAGATGGTGCATAATGGCATCGAATACGGCATGATGCAGGCCTTCGCTGAAGGCTTCGACATCCTGCGCAACCGCCGTTCCGAAGCCCTGCCGGCGGATGAACGGTTCGAACTGAACCTCGGCGACGTTGCCGAAGTCTGGCGCCGCGGCTCGGTCGTGTCGTCATGGTTGCTCGACCTGGCGGCAAGCGCGCTCGCCACCGACGAACATCTGGAAAAATTCTCCGGCTACGTCGACGATTCCGGCGAGGGCCGCTGGACCATCGAGGCCGCGATCGAGGAAGCGGTGCCGGCCGAAGTGCTCGCGGCGTCGCTGTTCGTGCGCTTCCGGTCGCGCCAGGATCATACGTTTGCGGAAAAAATCCTCTCCGCCATGCGCTTCGGCTTTGGTGGCCATGTCGAGGGGGCGCTGGAGGCGACAGAGAAGAAATGATGGCCGGATCAAGTCCGGCCATGACGATAGAAGGACGGGCATGCGCCCGCAACTACACATGACCGTCGCAGTGGCAATGGGCGTCTCCGGCAGTGGCAAGACGACCATCGCCGACGGTGTCGCGCAACGGATGGGCTGGAGGCTGGTGGAGGGCGACAAGTTCCACCCTCCGGCCAATGTGGAGAAGATGAGCCACGGCATCCCGCTCACCGACGAGGATCGCTGGCCGTGGCTGCGCTCTATCGCCGCGGAGATCGATGCGATGCGCGCGCGGGGGGAATCCGCGGTCGTGGCGTGTTCCGCGTTGAAGCGTGCCTATCGCGACATCCTGATCGGCGATCGAAAGGACGTCGTGCTGGTCTATCTGCGCGGCGACCAGCCGCTGATCGCGGCGCGGATGGCGGCGCGCAAGGGGCACTTCATGCCGCCAGCATTGCTGGACAGCCAGTTCGCCACGCTTGAAGAACCCGGTCCGGATGAACATCCGATCGTGGTTTCCGTTGCACCTCCGGCCGAGGCGATCGTCGATGAGGTGCTGCGTCAGTTGCAGGAGCGCTCCGCATGAGCATTGCTCCCCCTGTCATGGCCGGGCTTGACCCGGCCATCCATGCCAAGGTGAACGAGCGCAAGGAGCGCTCCGCATGAGCGAGCAATTCGCGATCTACCCGAGCCTGCGCGATCGCGTGGTGTTCGTTACCGGCGGCGGCGGCGGCATCGGCGCCGAGGAAGTCACGCAGTTCGCGGCGCAAGGCGCCAAGGTGGCGTTCGTCGATATCGCCGATAAACCGTCGCGCGCCCTGGTCGCGAAGCTGCGCGATGCCGGTTATCCCGCACCACTCTACCAATATTGCGATCTGCGCGATGTCGCCGCGCTGCAGGCTGCGATCGCGGAAGCCACGCGGCAGCTTGGGCCGATCACCGTGCTGGTGAACAACGCGGCGAATGACCAGCGGCATAAATGGGAGGATGTGACGCCGGAGTATTGGGACGAACGAATGGCGACCAATCTGCGCCACCAGTTCTTCGCAATCCAGGCGATCGCGCCGATCATGCGCGCGGCGGGCGGTGGCTCGATCATCAATTTCGGTTCGGCAAGCTGGCACAACATGCAAGGCGGCATGCCCGCCTACACCACCGCGAAAGCCGGCGTGGAGGGCCTCACTCGCGGCATGGCGCGCGACCTGGGGGGCGACGCAATCCGCGTCAACACGGTGATCCCCGGCTGGATCATGACCGAGCGTCAGGTCACGCTTTGGCTCACTCCCGAGGCGGAAACGAACCTGATGCACATGCAATGCCTGAAGCAGAAAGTGGTGCCGGCGGATGTCGCGCGTCTGGTGTTGTGGCTCGCATCGGATGATAGCCGGATGTGCAGCGGACAATTATGGGTGGTAGACGGCGGCCGGTGGTAACGCCGAGATAATTCAAGGGGAAACGCCATGTGGGAACCAAGCCAACGTTATCCTGATCCGGCAGTGCAGGTGCTGGATGCGAGCTTCAACCAGTATCGCTGGCCGCTCGCCTCGGTCGAGCAATTGGCCACCGGCTGCCGCTGGTCGGAAGGCCCGGTCTATGTCGGCGACGGACGCTATGTGCTGTGGAGCGACATTCCCAACGACCGCATCCTGAAATGGGAGGAAGAGACCGGCGCGGTCAGCGTTTTCCGCAAGACCTCGCACAATTCCAATGGCAACACGCGCGATCGCCAGGGCCGGCTGGTGACCTGCGAACACCGGGGGCGCCGGGTCACCCGCACGGAATATGACGGCTCCATCACCGTGCTGATGGATCACCACCAGGGCCGGCGGTTGAATTCGCCGAACGATGTCGTAGTGAAATCCGACGGCTCGATCTGGTTCACCGATCCGGTATTCGGCATTCTCGGCTATTATGAGGGCGAAAAAGCCGAGCCCGAACTGCCGCCCGTGGTGTACCGCATCGACGGCCAGACCGGCGAGGCCAGCGTCGTCGCCGACGACGTGGACGGCCCGAACGGCCTGGCGTTCTCGCCCGATGAGTCGGTCCTCTATGTCGTTGCCTCGCGGGCTCAGCCGACGCGCAAGATCATCGCCTACGACGTGGTGGGCGGCACGAAGCTCGCCAACCCGCGCGTGTTCATCGACGCCGGGCCGGGCACGCCGGACGGCTTCCGCGTGGACATCCATGGCAATCTGTGGTGCGGCTGGGGCATGGGCGATCCGGAACTCGACGGCGTGCGCATCTTCAATAACGCCGGCGCGCCGATCGGCCACATCGCCCTGCCGGAGCGCTGCGCCAATTTGTGTTTCGGCGGACGCTGGCGCAACCGGCTGTTCATGGCGGCGAGCCACAGTCTCTACGCGCTGTACGTCAACACGCAGGGCGCGCCTGGGGGCTGACCACTGGCCCCCCCGTTCGGGCCTGCCATTGCAGTTGGAGAAGGCGGTCGACAGCTTGGCACGAGCTTCCCGTGTCAGGGCCGGCGAAGGCCGGCTACCCACGACTTTGCTGTGTCCAACAAAGGAAAGCCGTGAGTGGCCGGCCTTCGCCTACCATGACACGGGAAGCTCGTGCCGTGTCGCCGAAGGTCACCGTCCACGGCGGTTGGTGTCACACGTTTGGCGCGCGGGTATGTCAAATTGCGCCCATTCCATGCAGCGCCAGATCGATCGTGACGCTGCCGGATAACGTTTCGCTGGGCGGCAGCACGTGCATGCCCTGACCGGACGGCAGATCGGTGCGGTTGATCGCGTCAGGCACATGGCTCACCGGCTCGGCGCAGAAAAAGTCATGGTGGGGTGGGGTATAAACCTGAAGGTGACGAAACGCGGCATCCGCTGTCAGCGTCACGCCACCAAGGATCCCGCCGATCCGCGCCGTACTGCTCCAGCCCGTGAAGCAATTGTCCAGCCGCGCTCCGCCGATCGGCAATCCATTCGCATGGTCCCACTCGCGCGGCACCCCGGCATGCTGTGCCGGCAACGCGCTGCCGCCATTGATCCAGACGCCGCCTGCGTTGAATTGCAGTGTGATGCCGGAGCGGCGACCGAAATAAGGATGCAGCCCGATACCGGCCGGTGCAGGATCGCTGTGGCGATTCGTCACGCTTATGACGATGCGAAGCTGCGTGTTCGACAGCGTGTAGGACAGGGCGGCATCGAACGGAAATGGCCACGCGCGAGCCTGGTCCCCGGCCGCGCCGTGGCGCAGCGTCAGGCTTGCCGCCAGGTTCGAGACGGCACCGATGCGCCATGGCCGTTGCCAACCGACGCCGTGAATGGCATGCGGATGGTCACCGAAATTACGCGCCAGTTGATACGCCCGGCCCTGCCAGGTGAAGCGGCCGAGGGCGATGCGGTTACAGAACGGCACCAGCGGGAAACACCCAAATCCTCGCACGTCGCCGCGCAGCATCGCGTCCGGCACCGGCCGCCGCAGCACTGGTGTACGATTATGCATCCAGCCGAGTACCGCGCCGCCATGCTCTGGCGTCACCACGACTGACGCCTCGTCATCCTGCAAGTGCAGCATCGGCCCCTCTCCACCCTGGCGGAGAAGCCTAGCGCGTCCCAGGCGCGCGGCGTAAATCGGCCGGGGCCGTCGGAGGACAATACGTGGACGAGGTTGAATGCATCGTGGCCGGCGCAGGCGTGGTCGGCCTTGCGGTGGCGCGCGCGCTGGCCCTCGCGGGACGCGAGGTGATCGTGCTGGAAGCCGCGGCGGGCATCGGCACCGAAACGTCCTCGCGCAACAGCGAGGTGATCCATGCCGGCATCTACTATCCAGCCAACAGCCTGATGGCGCGGTTCTGCGTCGCCGGCCGCCGCGCGCTGTATGCCTATTGCCAGAAGAAGGGCGTGCCGCACCGCAACTGCGGCAAACTGATCGCCGCCACCAACGCCGAGGAAGACTCGTTGCTGGCCGGCATCAAGCGGCGCGCCGAGGCGAACGGCGTCGAGGGCATGCGCGTGCTGACCGCCGCCGAGGCGATCGCCATGGAGCCGAACCTGCACTGCACCAGCGCGCTGCATTCCCCCGCGACCGGCGTCATCGACAGCCACGCCTATATGCTGGCGCTGCAAGGTGATGCGGAAAATGCCGGCGCAGTCTGCGCTTTTCTCAGCCCTGTCACCGGAGCACAGGTGGTGCGCGGCGGTGCTATCGAGGTTGCCGTCGGCGGCAGCGAACCAACGCGCCTGCGCTGCCAACTGCTGGTGAATTCGGTTGGGCTGCACGCGCCGTGGCTCGCCGGCAAGATCGCAGGCATGCCGGCCGATCGCGTGCCGGCGGCTTACTACGCAAAAGGAAATTATTTTACATTATCCGGCCGCTCGCCGTTCTCTCGCCTGATCTATCCGGTGCCGGTGCCGGGCGGGCTCGGGGTGCATCTGACGATCGACCTTGGCGGCCAGGCGCGCTTTGGACCGGATGTGCAATGGATCGACGAAATCGACTACACGGTCGATCCGGCGCGCGCCGACAGTTTCTATGCCGCGGTGCGCAAATACTGGCCGGACCTGAAGGACGGCGCGTTGCAGCCGGGCTATGCCGGCATCCGTCCGAAGATTGTCCCACGTGGCGCTCCGGCACAGGATTTCGTCGTGCAAGGCCCGCAAACCCACGGAGTCCCCGGACTGATCAATCTGTTCGGTATCGAATCGCCCGGGCTGACGGCGTCGCTGGCGATTGCCGATCACGTGCTGGAGGTGGCGGCGACCGGTTGATGAAACCGGCCGGACCCGTCATCCTGACGCAATCGATTCGATAAACGCAAATCAGGGGGAGACGTCGCCGATGCGAGTCCTTGCAGGCTGCATGCTGTGTCTTGGCGGGCTGCTGTTACAGACCGCCGCCGCCCTGGCCGATCCGCTTCCCGCGGTGCTGGAATCCAGCAACATGCAGCTTATTGGCCACAGCAACCTGAACGGCGCCGGAAAGGGCGGCGAGGGGCTGGCGATGCACCAGTATCCCGATGGCCGCCGCGTATTATTCCTGGCGCATGAGTCGGCGCCGATGTGCTTCACCGCCATCGACGTTACCAAGCCGGAGGACCCCAAGGTCATCGCGCAAATCCCGGTGGATGTCCCTTACGTGCGCTGCAATTCGTTGGGTCTGTCGGGCACGACGCTGGCGGTGGCGCACCAGGTGGACAAGGTCGGGCAGGACCATGCCGGCATGGATGTTTACGACGTCGCCGACCCCGAACATCCGAAAAAATTGTCGCATTTCGATACGTCGGGGCCGCACTCGCGCGGCGTGCATTATTTGTGGTTCACCGATGGGCACTGGGCGTATCTGTCAACGGGCGCCAAGGATTTTGTGCCGCACAACAAGCTCGACGACCAGTTCCTGATGATCGTGGATATGCACGACCCGGCGCACCCCAAGGAGACCGGGCGCTGGTGGTTGCCCGGCACGCGCGTCGGCGACAAGGAACCGCAGCCGCCGCGCGTGTCGCCTTTCGATGCTGGCATTCGCATGCACACGCCGGTCTGGACGCCGGAACACCCGGACCGGCTCTATGTCGGCTGGATCGACGGGGGGCTGGTGATCCTCGATATTTCCGACCGGGCGCATCCGAAGCTGGTGATGCATCGCTCCTGGCAGTCGCTGGGGAATGGCTTCGCACACACGCTGCTGCCGATTCCGTCGCGCAACCTGATGATCCAGACGGAAGAGGCGACGGGGAATAATTGCAAGGACTGGCCGAAGCGCGATTGGGTGTGGGACATCAGCAACGAGGCGGCGCCGGTGGTGCTGTCGGTGCTGCCGCCGCCGGCGGACAAGGATGCGCTGTGCAAGGCCGGCGGCCGCTTCGGCGCACACAACATCGCGCAGAACCAGGCGGGACAGCCGGTGCGCATCCTGAAGAACACGGTGGTGGGGATCTTCTTCAATGGCGGCGTCCGTGCCTATTCGATCGAGAACCCGAATGCCCCGGTGGAGATCGGCTACATCGTCGATGCGGCGCCGCCGGGGAACGCGACGCACACGATCCAGATGAACGATGTCTATGTGGATGATAACGGCCTGATCTATGCGAACGACCGGCTCACCGGCGGTTTGGATATCATCAAATACACGGGGTCGGTGCCGCTGCAGTAGCGTGAGGGAAGGCCAGGGCTTTGCCCTGGACCCACCAAGGGGCTCTGCCCCTTGGATCCCCGCCAAGGGCGGAGCCCTTGCTGGGGGTTCAGGGGGCAAAGCCCCCTGACGGGTCCAGGGCAGAGCCCTGGCCTTCTTCTTGCCCTACTCCCGCCGCACCGGTTCGCGCGTCACGACGACGCCGTCGCTCTCGCTCAGCCGCACGAGATTGACCGTCCCGGCAAGATCAGGCGAACCAGAGTAATAAGCCGGCACGACCCCGTTCCCGACCCGTGCCGCGCGATTCCAATGGCCAAGCGCGAGGTAGTCCGCACCCGTCGCGGCAATCTCCGCATCGCTGATCAGCCAGGACGGACGCAGCGGCGGCACGCCGTCGGCCTCGTAATGACCATGCGCCAATGTGATGTGCCAACGCGCAACACGTGGCCGCGGCGAACGCAGCGGCACCATGTTGTCGTAGTGATGATGCGCATGGCCCCAGATTTCCAACTCGTAGTCCGGAAACACCACCGCCTGTTCATGCGTCAGCCCCAGCACATGGACGTGCGGCAACTCCGCAATCGCGCTCCGGCGATACACTGAATCCGGCGTCAGCGGATCGTGGTTGCCCGGCAGAATCACCACCGGCCGGCCGGCGCCGGCCAAAAGCTGTGTCACACGCTGCAGGATCGCCACGCTCTGGCGGTTGTTGTCGAACGTGTCGCCCACCAGCAGCACGAAATCCGCATCCACCTCGCGGGCGGTGTCCAGCACCCAGCGCAGCCCCGAGGTGCCATCGGTGCCATAGCTCGGTTCGGCGGGTTCGTCGTCCACATGCAAATCGGAGCTGTGCACCAGCACGATATCAGGCTTTTGCTCGGTCACGCGTAACGTCCCAGGTTTGTCGCATCGGTAGATGCCAGCCCTGGATGCGCCACGTCAACGATGGAGCTTCTGCCCTGGGCGCGCTACGCTTGTCGATCCGCACCGCCAGGGAGGAACCCCATGCCCGATATCGAATGCTTCTTCGATTGCTCCAGCCCATGGACCTATTTCGCGTTCGAGAACCTGCTGCGAATGGAACAGGAACTGGGCCTCACGGTGACCTGGCGGCCGATCCTGGTCGGTGGCGTGTTCAACGCAGTCAATCCCAGCGTGCACAATTCGCGCGAAAAGCCGGTGCCGCTGAAGCAGGCCTACGGCAAGAAGGACCAGATGGACTGGGCCCGCTATCTCGGCCTGCGCATGCACTACCGGCCGACGGTGTTTCCGGTGAACAGCGTGAAGGCGATGCGCGGCTGCATCCTGCTGGAGCAGCAGGGAAAGCTCGTGCCGTTCGCACGCGCGACGTTCGAGGCGTATTGGGGCGACGACCAGGACATCTCGCAGGTTCCGGTGCTGACCGAGATCTGCCGCAAGGCCGGCGTCGATCCGGACGCGTTCTTCGCGGGCATCGAGCAGCAGGCGATCAAGGACAAGCTGCGGGCGACGACGCAGGAGTTGATGGATCGAGGCGGCTTCGGCTCGCCGACCATGTTCGTCGGCGGCGACGACATGTATTTCGGCAATGACCGCATGCCGCTGATCCGCGACGCGGTGCTGCGGCGACGCGCGTGACGATCGCGCCGGCGGCGCGCGGCGAACTGGCCCCGGCCGCAGCCGAGGATCGCGGCCAGCGCAGGCGGAAGCTGGCCAGAGTGACAGTCTTTGCGCTATCAGGTGCGGTTTGCCTCCGGCCTGAATCGCACACCCGGTCGCGCCAGGCCGCCGCCCAACCCGATCGGTGTGCCGTCGGCGCGCCAGCACGCAGCGCCGGTCATCGTGCCGTCCGGGTCGAACTGAATCGCACTCATGCCGCCGGCAACGTTGCCCACCGTCACGACGTCCTGGCCTCGGTCTCGCAACGCAGCAAGCACGCCGGCGGGCACTGACGATTCGACTTCGACGGCATAGCCTTGCGTCCATAGCCGCGGTGCTTCGACGGCCTCCTGCACGCTCATGCCATGGTCGATCAGGTTCGACAGCGCCTGCATCACCGACGGGAAGATGCGCAATCCACCGGGCAGTCCCAGCGCGTAACGCGGCTTGCCGTCGCGCAGCACGATCACCGGCGACATCGACGACGTCACGCGCTTGCCGGGGGCCACCGAGCTGGCACGGTCCGGACGCGGATCGAACACGAACATGTAGTTGTTCGGGATCATGCCGGTGCCGGGCACGATGTAGCGCGCGCCGAACAGCGAGTTGATGGTCTGCGTGCTGGCGACGATGTTCCCCATGCCATCGGCGACGGTCAGATGCGTGGTGTGCGCCCCCTCCCCTGGCGCGACGCCGGCGCTCCACGACTGCGCGCGTTGCAACGAGATGCGCGCGCGGCGTTCGGCGGCGTATTCCTTGGACAGCAGTTTCGCCACGGGCACCTGCACGAATGCAGGATCGGCGGTTGCCGCGGCGCGATCGGCGAAGGCGATCTTCAACACCTCGGCAAGCAGGTGCAGCGTGTCCGCCGACGCGAAGCCGAGGGCGCCGATGTCGTAACCCTCGAGGATGTTCAGCATCTGGATGATGTGCAGCGGGCCGGACGAGGGCGGCGGCGGGCCGACGATTTCATAACCGCGATAGGTGCCGTGTAGCGCGTCGCGGTCGATGGTGCGATAGCCCGTCAGGTCATCCAGCGTGATATAGCCTCCGGATTTCGCCATGTGCTCGGCGTAGTGCCGGCCGAGCGTGCCGCCGTAGAGGATCTCCGGTCCCTGTTTCGCGATGGAACGCAACGTCTCGGCATAGTCGCCGTTGACCAGGCGCGTGCCGGGCTTGATCGGCGCGCCGCCGGGAAGATACAGCTTGGCGATCTCCGGGTCGCGTGCCATGTCGGCAGCGCAGTCGGACACGCATTCATGCAGGTACGGCGTGATACGAAAGCCTCGCGAGGCATGGCGGATCGCGGGTTCCGTCACGTCGGCGAGCGAGAACGTGCCGAAACGATGCAGTGCCTGGCACCAACCCATCAGGTTGCCGGGGGCGGCGACCGCGGTCGGGCCGACTGCGTTCTTGCGGCCGATGGTGTCCATCGTTCCGGGGGCGGCGTTCGGATCCGGCGTGAAGGTGGTGGGGCCGGTGGCGAGCGGAGCAGTACTCTGGCCGTCGATCACGTGGTGGGTTCCGGCGGCGAGGCGGATGTGCGCCATGCCGCCGCCGAGCACGCCCACCATCATCGGCTCGACCACGGACAGGGTGAAGAACGCGGCGATGGCGGCGTCGATGGCATTGCCACCCGCGGCAAGCATTTCCGCGCCAGCGGCGGAGGCGAGCGGATGGTTGGTCACCACCATGCCGCGCGTGCCGGTGGCAGGCTGTTTCTCGCAAGTGAAGGTGGCGCCCGCGTGGGTGCGCCAGTCGGCGTGCGGCATGATCAGGGGTCCCGTTTACGAACTGGCAAGAACATGCCGCGACAATGCGCCGCTGGGAAGGGTACGGTGGTGGCGATGAGCCTTGTGGAGAACGAGCAAGCCAAGCTGCTGGCGGCGGCGCTGAACACCGCCGCCACGTCGTCGTTCACGATTGGCGTGCTGGCGCCACTGGCTGCGTCCTATTACTCCTTGGGCAGCACGCACGTCCCACTGAGCACGGCGATCCTTGGCGGCATGCTCTGGTTTGCCGGTGCGATCATGCTACATATGGGCGCACGGCATGTTCTGCGAGGTCTGATACCATGACCTTCATACAATGGTACGCGTTCTTCATCCTGCCGGTTATCGTGACCGTGCTGGGCTGGGCGGCCGTCCTCCTCAATGATTGGAACATGCGCCGAAAGCACCCGGAGCGTGGCCGGCGCGGCTGACGCCATTACACCGTCGCTTCCTCCGGCACCGCCTCGGCCCGCGCTTCGCGCACCATTTGCTCCACCGCCGGATAATCCACCTTCCCGGTTGCCAGCAGCGGTACTGTTCCGACCGTCTGCATAGACCGCGGCACCATCAATTCCGGCACACCGCGCTGGCGGGCGAACGCCAGCAGATCGCGCGGTTCGGCACCCTTCTGCGTCGTGACCAACAGTAGAGCCTCGCCCTTGCGGGCATCCGGCACGCTGACCACGGCGTGGCGCGCGTCGGGCCATAGCGACGCCACCAGCGACTCAGCCGCGGTCATCGACACCATTTCGCCACCGATTTTCGCAAACCGCTTGGCGCGGCCGACGATCGATACGAACCCTGCGGCGTCGACTGACACGATGTCTCCGGTGTCGTACCAGCCATCCGGCACGCTCTCCAGCACGCCGGGCGCGGTGTCGCGCAGATAGCCGAGCATGACGGTCGGTCCACGCACGATCAGTTGGCCGCCGGCATCGACTCCCGGCACCGGTTGCAGCCGCCATGCGATGCCCGGCAGGAAGCGCCCCACCGAACCCGGGCGGCAATGCATCGCAGTATTCAGCGCCAGCACCGGCGAGGTTTCGGTCACGCCATAGCCCTCCATGATCCGCACACCGAAGCGGTCGGAGAACAGCCGCCGGGTTTCCTCGCGCACCTTTTCCGCGCCGGCAAAGATGTAGCGCATGCAACGGAAGTCGTAGGGATGCGCGTAGTGCGCCCAGCCGTTCAGGAAGGTGTCGGTACCGAAGCAGATCGTCGCGTCGGTGTCGTAGATCAGTGCCGGCACCACGCGGTAATGCAGCGGGCTTGGGTAGTGGAATGTGCGCACGCCGAACATCAGCGGCAGGATGGTTCCGCCGGTCAGGCCGAACGCATGGAACATCGGCATCGCGTTGAACACGATGTCGCTGGGGTTGAAGTCGATCACCGACGACAATTGCGTGCAGTTCGTCAGGACGTTGCGATGCGAGAGCACGACGCCCTTGGGGCTGCCCTCGGAGCCACTGGTGAACAGCACGACGCAAGCGGAGTCCGGCGACACAAGCGCCCCCGGCAGTTCGCGCGCGCGCCACGCATCGCGCTTGGCACGCAGCTTCGCGCGCAGTCCGATCGTGTCGCGCAGATCCTCCAGCCAGATGAAGCGCAGGTCGGCGGCGAGGCGTTCCACCACGCTGCCCAGCCGTCCCTTCTCCACGAACATCCTGCTGCACACGACATATTTCGCCCCGGCCGCGTGGCAGGCAGACAGCATGTTGGCCGCGCCGGCGGTGACATTCAGCAGGCATGGCACCACGCCGAACGCCTGCAATCCGAACAGCGTCACCACCGAACCGACCGCATTCGGCAGAAGCAGTGCGACATGCGTTTCGCCCGGCATCGCGTCGGTCAACGCGCGCCCCAGCGCCGTCGCACCAAGCAGCAAACGGTCGTAGGTGATTGGGGCGCGGTTGATGTCCTCGAGAATGGGCGTCTTGCCGCCATACGCGGCGCGGGCGTCCAGCATCGCGGTGAACAAGCTCTTGTCGGTGTCCTTGGAACGAAACACCGCTTGCACCATCACGTCCTCCAGGGCGCGGCCGACCGCTTCGCGACGCTGGCGCGGAGTCAATTGCTCGGCATCCGGCGGCGCCAGGTCCACCGGCGGCAGGATGGTCACGCGCACACGTGGAAACCAGCGCTGCCGCAGCTTGCCGCCCATGCGATTGAGCCGGCTGAACTGCAGGCCCTCGATACTGATGGGCACGATCTTCGCGTGGGCCTTGTCGGCGACCATGGCGGCGCCTTCGTAGATCTTCATCAGAGCGCCGGTCTGGGTCATGCGACCCTCGGGGAAGATCATCAGCTTGCGGCCGTGGTCGCGCACTGCCTCCACCATGCGCTTCACCGCATAGGGCGACTGCACATTCAATGGGAACGTATCGACCGCGGCGAGGAACGGCTTGAAATACCATTTCGCGGCCTGCGCTGTGTGAATGGCAAAGCTGGGACTGTCGGGCAGGCAGGCGGCGATCAGCGGCGCATCGAGGAAGGATTGGTGGTTGGCGACGATCACCACCCGGTCGCCCGCCGCATGGTAGTTTTCCAGGCCGCTGATCCGCAGGCCGTGGAACGTGGTGAAATACCAGCGCAGCAGGGTGCGATATACGTCGTGCGGCAGGATGCGAACGATCCAGACGGCAACGACCAGGTTCGCGACGGCGGCGAGATGCAGCACGGCGGGCGCGCGCATGCCGAGTGCCGCGAGCCCGGCCGTCGCGCCGGCGCCGGCCACCATGAACAGCGCATTCATGATGTTGTTGGCGGCGACCATGCGAGCGCGCTCGGACGGCGCCGCGCTATCCTGGATGATGGCGTAGAGCGGCACCGAGAAAATTCCCCCGCACGCCGCCAGCAGAAGCAGATCGACGACCATCCGCCAGCCGGCGAACGAGCCCAGCGCCGCGGCCGCGGTCGCGAAGCCTCCCGCGGCGCCCGCCGACGTCGCGGCCGACGCGAAGTCCCAGCAGAACAGCGAGATGCCGAGCGCGGCGAACGGCACCAGCCGCGCGGATACCTCGCCATGCAGCAACCGCGCGCATTGGATCGAGCCGATGCCGACGCCGATCGCGAACATGGTCAGCAACAGCGTCAGCATGCTGCCACCGGAATGCAGCGTGTCGCGCGCAACCACGGGGAACTCGGTCAGCAACGTGGCGCCGATGGTCCAGAACCACGACAGGCCAAGCACCGACAGCCAGATCGGGCGGATCGCTGCGGCGTGGCGGAGCACTCGGGAAGTCTCGGCGAACAGGTTGGGGGACAGGCGCAGGGTTGGATCCGCGGCGGGGACGGCGGGCATGCACCAGGCGGCGCCCAGGCCGACCAACGCGAGGCACACACCCGTTGCACTGACAAACCCTGCTCCGTTCGGCAGCAGCATCAAGGCGCCGCCAGCGACGGTGCCGCAGACGATGGACAGGAAGGTCGTTGCCTCGATGATGCCGTTGCCGGCGACCAGTTCGTGTTCCGCGAGGTGTTCCGGCAGCACGCCGTATTTCACCGGCCCGAACAGCGCCGCCTGCACGCCGAGCATAAACAGCACGCCGAGCAATCCGGGGACGCTTGCGGTCAGGAAGGCGGCGGCGGCGGCCAGCATCAGCAGCAGTTCTAGCACCTTGTACGCCAGGATGACGCGCGGCTTGGGGAACCGGTCGGCCAGCTTTCCCGCAGTCGCCGACAGCAGAATATAGGGCGCGATGAACAGCGCTCCGGCGAGCGCGGACAGGCCGGCGCCGCCGATGCCCAGGCGGAACAACGCCAGCACGATCATGGCGTTCTTCACCAAATTGTCGTTCAGCGCGCCGCAGGATTGGGTGAGCGCCAGCGGCCATAGCCGTCGCGTCTTCAGCAGGCCGAGCAATGACACCGACATGGCGGGTTCTTTCGTTGCTGAGGTGGGGGCCGTCATGACAGCGCTCGCCAGCATAGTGCGACGAGTTCTCCGGCGCGTTCCGTCAAGCTTCCGTGCAGCCGGCCATAGAGCCTCGCGGTGGCCGGCTGCACGATGATGCCGATCAGTGCCATCGCCATGAGGTCGGGTTCCCGTCTGGGGATTTCTCCGGTCTCCATGGCGGCGGCGACGGCGCGGCAGATCACCTCGACGGGGTTGCGCTCGTCGTGCGGGACGTCGGCGAGGAAGCCGTGCTCGGTCATGATCAGGAAGCGGAAGCGCGTGTTGTCCTCGTCGTGCAGGCGGCAGATGGTGCGGACCAGGCGGTCGAGCCGCACGCGGAACGGTGCGGTGCCGGAGGCGGCCTCGTGCAGGATGGCGCCGTATTCGGCGTAGCCTTGGTGGAAGAGTTCGGCGGCGAGCGCTTCCTTGGAGGCGAAATGCGCGTAGAGGTTGGAGGGTTTCATGTCGCAGGCGGCGGCAATGTCGCGCACAGAAACGGCGTCCGTGCCGTGCGCGACGAACAGTCGCATGGCTTCGGATTTGATCAGGTCGCGCTTGCCGCCGGGTTCCCGCATGGGTGTTGTTTGTCCGTTCATGAACGATCGTTCGTTCATATCATGAGGCAGGGCGAGGCGAGGTGTCAAGCGAATTCCAGGTACGGCGATACGATTGCTGCCGGACGGGCGGTTACGGTGGGCGCGGACGGTCATATGCCTGGGGCAAGCATTTGCTGCTTGCCGGGACGTGCGTGCCGGCTCACCCTGTTGGCGTGTTGTCCGCCAAGGAAGTCGCGTCCCACGCGATCCGCCGGAGAGGACCATTTGTGCCGACGATCCTGCGTATCCAGGGCTTTCGGGTGTACTTCTGGAGCCACGAACCGAACGAGCCGCCGCATGTCCATCTGGACAAGGGTGGGGCCTCGGCGAAGGTTTGGCTGGAGCCCATTGCGCTGGCCAGCAACGTTGGCTTTCCGGCCCACGAGCTGGGTGTTATCCTGCGGCTGGTTCGCGAGCAGCAACCTACGTTGCTAGAGGCATGGCATGAGTTCTTCGGCACAGGCTGAAGGCGCCGACATCCGGGTCCGCGCCGTCACGATCAGTGAGGATGAGTTGACGGTGGCACTGATGGATGGGCGCACGATCACCGTGCCCCTGGCCTGGTACCCTCGGCTGGCCGCGGCCAGGCCGGAGCAGCGGGCGCACTGGGAGATGGCGGGCGCGGGCTACGGTATCCACTGGCCGGAGTTGGATGAGGATTTGAGCACGGAAGGACTCCTGGCCGGGGCGCGGGCACCGCGCGGATCGGCGGCCTGGCGGTCATCGCATCTCGGCTGATCGTTCCTGCCGGAGCCGCGGAAGCGCCTTTGCCCCGAGGCAGTATCACAGAGGCACCGGAACAAGTTACCGTCGGCCGCTGGCGCATAAACCAAGCAGACCGCGCGAAAACTCCGTGCCGTAACGGCAACAAGCAACGTCGTTGCCCTGTCCCGGCCCGTTTTGAATCATTCGTGCTCGCGTGAGCTTCTGTACAATCGGACATTTCGAGCGGCCTCGCCGCAATCGCGTTTTCACACAATCTGCTTGATGATTGCGTCAGGGTGGTCATTGGTTGGTCGATATGGTGTCGTTCCACTCGCCATGGAAGCCGTAGCGCGCAATGCGGATTGCCTGCCTCTCTGCATCGGTGACGTTG
>DATHNI010000273.1:0-35996 GCA_035486135.1 Acetobacteraceae bacterium | reverse complement strand
TCGCGTCGTGCAGCAGGCCGAACAGGCCGGGGGCCAGCGCCAGGGTGAATTGTCCCACCGCCGTGCTCAGGCCGATCACCAGCCCGAACGATTGCGCGGCGAACTCCCGTTGGATCAGCAGGGCGGGGAGGGTGATGACGTTACCCACCGACAGCCCGAACAGCACGCAGCCGGCATACAGCGCCGCTGTCCGGTCCGGCAGCGCCAGCAGCAGGCCCAACCCGGCCGCCTGGCTGACGAAGCTCGCCGCACTGGTCAGGCGCTGGTCCAGCCGGTCCACCACCGCGCCCACCGCCAGCCGCCCCGCCATCGCCGCGAACGCGGCACAGCTGACGGCCAGGCCCGTGGCGGCGGGTCCGAGCTTCGGCAGCAGGAACGCCACCTGGTGCACGATGAACCCGACCTGCGCTGCGATCGCCAGCGCGAACGGCGCGGAAATCGACCAGAAGCGCGCGCTGCGAAGCGCCTGTGCCTGGCTGGCGATCTCGGGCCGGTCGTCGGAGGTCCTGACCAGCCCGGGCTGCACGCTGTGCCCGCCCCTCGCTGGAGGATGCCGCACCGCCAGCACCACCACCGGCAGGACGACAGCCAGCCCGGCTAGCGTGACCGCCGGGACCGCGACGCGAAAGCCGATCGAATGGCTCAGCGCCACCAGCAGCGGAGCGATGGTGAAACCAGCCGCACTGGCGCCGTTCAGTGCCAGGCTGATTGCCAGGCCGCGCCGCCGGTCGAACCACATGGAGACCGTGGTGGCGATGGTCACGGTCGTCGTGCCGGCCCAGCCCGCCGCCATCGGCAGGACGCAGACGAACATCTGCCACGGCGCGGTGACCTGGCTCAGCAGCACGGCGCCCACGCCGAGCATCACCGCGCCGCCGCCCAGCACCATCCGAGGCCCGAAGTGCTCGATCGCGCGATGCACCCGCGTCATCGCGCAGGCGCCGGCCAGGTAGAAGCAGGTCGTCGCGCTGGAGATCAGTCCGGCCGGCCAGCCGTGCAGCCGTTGCAACTCGGCCAGGTAAACCGCCTGGCCGTAGAAGCCGAACCCCCAGGCGAACACCGCGGTGCAGAAGCACGCCGCCACGACAGGCCAGCCGCGGCGGAACTCGCTCACGGCGCCGGCGGTCAGCGGCGCTGGGGTGGGGCTGTTCTCCGGGCCGGCGCCGCCGCGCGGAGGTGGGTTGGCGTCACTGCGGGCCGCGGGCCGGGCCGGAAGTGGGTTGGCGTCACTGCGGGCTCGGGGCCGGGCCGGAAGTGGGTTGGTGTCACTGTGGGCCCCGGGCCGGGCCGGAGGCGGGTTGGTGTCAGTGCCGGCCCGGGGGACGGGCGTGTCCCATTGCTTCCCGGGTCGCGCCTTGTCCTGCGGTTCATTCGCCAGGGCGATATCGTGCCAGGTGTGCATCCTCGATTCTCTTCAGAAATTCTGCTGTTCGCTGCATAGGGTTGGCGCGCTGCCGAGCCACGGCAAACGATTCCTTCTCGCCAGCAGGCAGCAGAAAATCTATCCTGACCCGGCATGCCCACCCTGCCGCCGCTCAACGCACTGCGCGCTTTCGAGGCAACCGCCCGCCACCTCAGCATGAAGCGGGCCGGGGAGGAGCTCGGCGTCACCCCCGGCGCGGTAAGCCAGCTCGTGCGCCTGCTGGAGCAACGCGTGGCGGTGCGGCTGTTCGAGCGCTCGCACCGGCGGTTGCGGCTGACGGAGGCCGGCCAGGCCTATGCCACGCCGCTGCGCCACGCGTTCCGCCAGATCGCCGAGGCGACCCGGGCCCTGCCGCAGGCCGGCGGCAGCAAGCTGACTGTCAGTGCCCCGCCGGCTTTCGCGATCTCCTGGCTGGTGCCGCGGCTGGGGCGGTTTCGTGCCGCGCATCCGACCATCGCGCTGCGCATCACCACCAGCCGCGGCCTGAGCAATTTCGCGGAGGACGGGGTGGACGTGGCGATCCGTCATGGGCTCGGCCGCTACAAGGGCCTGGTGTGCGACCGGATTGCCGCCATCGCCACCATCCCGGTGTGCAGTCCCGGCTTCCTGGCGGCCCTGCCGTCCCCGCCGAGCGTCCCGGCCGACCTGGCGCGGCTGCGCCTGCTGCACGACGCGGACCGGCAGGAGTGGCCGCTGTGGTTCCAGGCGCACGGGGTGGCGGATGCCGGGCCCTCGGCGCTGGACGGGATCAGCTTCGACGACCAGACGCTGCTGATCCACGCTGCCGCCGCGGGGCACGGGGTCGCGCTGGTCACCGATACTCTGGCGCGTGCCGACTTGGATGCCGGCAGCCTGGTGCAGGTCCTCGATGGCGGCTGGCCGCAGGAGTTCGCCTATTGGCTGGTGACGCCGCGCGCCGCGGTGGACCTGCCGCCGGTTGCCGCTTTCCGTGCCTGGATAATGGGTGAGGGGGAGACTGTGGCGTAGTGTGAGTTTCTGGCTTATCGAATTTTGATTGTGAGATTGCTTTCTATCGTGCGTCCAGGGGATCGTTGGACGACAAGAAGGCAAGCAAGAAGGTGTAACACGGATTAGCACGGAAAGCAGCTTTAGCCACGGATTAGCACGAAAGAATCAATCCAGCGAGCAGCAAGCATCGTGCGGTACCCGTCGAATTTCTGCTGTCCGTGCTGATCCGTGGTTTAAGCTGCTCTCCGCGCTAATCCGTGTCAAAAGGCGGTGCTGCCCGCAACCGCCTGCGATGCAGGTATCTCGCCGAGCATCCGCGCAGTCCCGCCGCCGGTTTCCCATGCGATCCCGCCGGCATAGTCTACCCTCTCCTCTCCCGAGGGACGACAATCTGCGAGGCCCCCCATGTTCGCCACCCTGCGCGACGCGCGCATCTACTTCGATATCGAAGGCGCTGGCCTCGTGCCGGACGGCCCCCGCATGCGCGAACGGCCCGCGGCGCTGATCGCGCACGGCGGTCCCGGTGGCGACCATTCCGGGTTCAAGCCCGTGATGTCGCCGCTCGCCGAGCAAATGCAGCTCGTGTATTTCGATCACCGCGGGCAGGGCCGCTCGGGCCTCGCCGACCCTCATGCCGACCCGGCCCGGTTCACGCTGGACGAGAACGTGGCGGACATGGAGGCGCTGCGCGTCCATCTCGGCCTCGGGCCGGTGGTGTCGATCGGCACGTCCTATGGCGGCATGGTGGCGATGGCGCATGCGGCGCGCTATCCCGGCGCGGTCTCCCACCTGATTCTGATCGTCACCGCGGCGCATGGCGGTTTCATTCCGCGTGCCCAGGCTATCCTGCGGGAGCGGGGCACGCCGGAACAGCAACGTGTCTGCGAAATCCTTTGGGCCGGGGCGTTCCGCACCCAGGACGAGTTGCGGCACTACTACGACGTGATGGGACCGCTCTACGCGCGGCGCCATGATCCGGCCGCGGCCGAGGCAGGCCGCACCCGCGCGATCCACACGCCGGAACCGATCAACCGGGCATTCGGTCCCGATGGCTTCCTGCGGCATTTCGACCTACGTCCGGAACTGTCCCGCATCGCTGCTCCGACCCTCATCATCGCCGGCCGCCACGATTGGATCTGTCCCGTCGAGTTCTCCGAGGAACTGCACCGGCTGCTTCCCGGATCGGAATTGCTGGTGTTCGAGGAGAGCAGCCACTCGGTCCGGGTGGACGCGCCTGAGGCGATGTTGCGGGCGATCCGCGGCTTCGTCGGCAGCCGGCTGCCGTCATAGCGAAGACCCCCGATCGACATGGCCGCGATTGTACGCCGGGTTCGCGCGGTTGGGGGCCAATTCCGCATTGCCAGTTCCGCACTGCCAATTCTGCACTGCCAATTCTGCACTGTATGTACTTGAATGCTTGCGGATGGTTGCCATGTGGCTGAAACCCTGGCGGTCTACGATCTGCACAGGATGTGCCGCGGAAACAAGACGAAATCCCAAAAATAGGATGAGCGTTCTCACTGATGGCAGTTGCGTCCCCTGAGCCGAGTGTGCGATCAGGAATTGCTTACTCGCAAATTTGTGATGACAAGGTCGCGCTGGGATGCTGGAACGCCTCGAAGCGACTTTCGTCTTTGGCAGCCTCGGCAATCTTCCCGATGCGACGGGCGAAGGATGGTCCGTCGAGGATCACTATGCCTGGGCGATTGGCGCGGAAAGCCGGTTGAGGTTGCCTCTGCCGGGCGACGGCGCGCGCTACTTGCTGCGGCTGACCGTGCAACCCCTGGTACATGCCGGCCTGCGCGATGCACAACGGCTGAGCATCGACACCGCGGCGGGTCCGCTGGCCGGCTTCAGCATCGACCGGCGGACCACAATCGAGCTGCCTCTCCCTCTGGAGCAAACCCGCGACAAAGATTGCGTCGAGCTGATCCTGCGCCACCCGGACGCGCTGCGCCCCAGCGACTTCGGGAAGGCCGAGGACCGCCGCTTGCTGAGCGTGTGCCTGATGTCGGGGACTCTCTCGCGCCAGCGGGACGACGAGCGGGACGACGAGCGGGACGACCAGTCGGACCGCGCGTCAGGCGGCGAGCCGGGCGGGGCGTCCGAACGTGCGGCGGCGGCGCCATTGTGCCATCTCATCATCACGGGCGGTCTGGTGGCGCGGCAAATCTCCGGGGTGATGGCCGCGCTGCCTATCCTGCGCCACCGCCTCGCCTGTCATTACGTCAACACCGAGGAAGGCCGCGGCGCTGCCCCGCCGCCCAGGGAGGCGCTGCAATCGGCTGCGCTCTATTGGGAACAATCCAGCGGCGACGATGTCGCGGAATGGACCGGGCTGCGCGGCGTGTTGTCGGCCGATTGCGACATGCGGCGCTTCGCCGCCCCGCGAATGAGCGCCTTGTGGCCGTTCCTCAGCAACGATCCGCGCCTGGTGCATGAAGCTGGCCTGTATCCGGAAGGGCGCTATCCGTTCGGAGACCGTATCGGTACCAGCCTGGCCGCGCTGCAATTGCCCGACGACATTATGCAACTGTCCTACCAGAGCATGACCGAGACGGAGATGCCCGACCTCGACGCGCTGCTGAGTGCTGACCGCGCCGCCTGGCGCGCGCTCGATGCCGCCAACGACGTGAAGGTCGCCGACTTCATCGTGGAGAATTTCCGCCGCTACCGGCTGTTCTTCGCCCCGCCGTATCCGACCGGCGACCTATTGCGGCACATGATCGGACAGCTCGTGTCCGGCTCGCCGATCGAGGCGCTGTGCGATCCGGCGGCACTGCGGCGGGAACTGGATTTCCTGCTGACCGGCTATCTCGGCCGGCGCCTGGAGTTGCCGATCCATCCGCACGTCGCGCGGCGGCTCGGCCTGGCGTGGTGGCAGCCCGGCATGCGCTACCGCTGGTTCAGCAACCAGTGGACGTTCGAGCAATACGCGTTGCACATCATCAGGTGGACCCCATGGCGTCCGTGAGCCGGTCCATCCTGGTCTACTCCAACTGCCAGGGCGAGGAGCTGATCAAGACCGGCCGGTTCATGCCGAGCCTGATCGGACGTGTCGCGTTCAAGTGGATCCCGCTGCACATGGTGACGCCGGAGGATTGGGCCACGCGCTACGGTCCGGACTTCATGGCGGACGTGGAGGTGCTGTGGGAGCAAGTCGAAACCGGCGTGCCGTCGGCGCATCGGCAGGAACTGCATCGAAGGTTGCCGCCCGGCTGCCAGGTGTTGCGCTTTCCGCCGTATAACGCGCTCAGCCTGTGGCCGTTCGCCGGCAACGATCCGCGGCTCGCCACCGATCCGACACGGTATCCGTGGCCGGATTCGATTGCCGCGGCGCTATCGACCGAGACTTTATCGGATGATGCGCTGTTCGAGCGCTACATGGAGGTCACCACCCAGCGAATGCCGGATCTCGAGCGCCGGCTGCGCATGGATGTCACGCGCTGGCAGGCGGCGGACGCGCTGTCCGACATCCAGTCGGCCCCGTGGGTCGAGCAGCACTTCCGCGACATGAAGCTGTTCCACACGGCGGGTCACCTGACCGCCGCGCCGATCGCCTTCATGCTGCGGCAACTGCTGGAACGGACGGAGCTTGTGCCTCGCGGGGACCTGACGCGTTTGCGTGGCGAGATCGACACGCTGCTGCGCCTGCATGACGGGCAGGATTTCGAATGCGTGCCGATCCATCCGCTGGTGGCCGAGCGCCTGCGATTGCGGTTCTATGATCCGAATGCCCGCTACCGGTGGCACGCCCATGAATGGACGTTCCGCGAGTACATCCTGCACTACGCGCGCTGGGCGCCCTACCTCGACTGATGCGGGTCACCAGCCGGCGTGGCGGGTGATAGCGACAACCAC
Source organism: Acetobacteraceae bacterium (assembly GCA_035486135.1). GTDB lineage: Bacteria > Pseudomonadota > Alphaproteobacteria > Acetobacterales > Acetobacteraceae > JASHVB01. The sequence continues at coordinate 29,743 of DATHNI010000273.1, read as the reverse complement.
CGTGGTTGCCGGAACGGCAGGAGACGACCGATGGCATCTGTCCCTTTGCTTGACTTGATCGCTGGCACGCTGGGTGTGCCACCGGAGCAAATCACTGGCGAGTCCGACATGAGCAACACGAAAAAATGGGACAGCCTGCGGCACGTCATGCTGATGACCGAGTTGGAGACCAATTACGGCATTGAATTGAGCGACAAGGAAATGATGGAAACCGTATCCGTTGCCATGATCCGCGCGTTGCTGCAACAGCGGGGCGTATCGTGAACTCGCTCTCCGGCCGCGTGACCGTGGATTAGCCGTTCTCGAGCCGACCGAGGACATTCTCCGATTCCGCGATACCAGCAAAGCGCTGCTCCACGAGTCAGGTCCCGAACCCGCGCGCCCGAGACCGCGGCAGGCCCACGGCTAGGAACGTTCCTTGGACGGAACGACACCAAATTCACAATTGTTGCCGATGCTCTGGGTGGGAACCATCAGTCCCAGTCGGTGAGGGCGTTTGATTCCAGGCTGCGAAATGGTTGACACACGCTTAGCGCGGCCCGTGGCTTGGTCCACCGATGGACACCGATGGACCAAGCCACGGGACGGTCGTTGGCAATTCGGCGGGCAGGGACTTGCGAAGTTAGCGGCCTGACAAGAATCTTTGTGATTCGCAGGATTTCTAAGGTTAGCAATACAGATGCCTGAAGGCGTCATGCCGACGAAGGTCGGCATGACGGTGGTGCGCGGCCGATGAGTCAGACGTAAGGCTGCTGGGTATGACATCGTGGGAATAGCGAGAAAATCTATTTCGCTGGACAATCCATCACGCATTGTCCAGTTGTTGGAACCATGAATCAGGGTCTTCCGTGGTTCGTGTGGGTCAGAGGGACCGCGCCAAGCCCTGACTCCAGGGACAGCTCCCCAGTTTCGCACGATCTCATCAGCGTGCATCAGCGTGCATCTGCGGTTCCAATTCCTTGCAGCTATGCGTACCGCACTCGAACGCCAGGTTTGGGCAGACCACGAGCCGGGGTGCGGCCCGCATGAAGCAAGCAATTGGAACCGCAGATGCACGCTGATAGTACGGTGGACCCGTCAAACGCCGTTAGCGACGCGATGGATTTCGGCCCGATGTTTGGCAACATCAAGCAATAGACACAGGCGCAGACGACTCGCTTTGAGGTAATCGATGCATTGCGCGCTGTGTACGCTATCCAACGTCTTCATGGCCTTCAGTTCAACGACCACAGCGCCCTCAAATCAGTGAAGTACTTCCCGACGACGGTATCGTCGTGACTGACCGTGATTGCATGCTGGCTGTGCCACGCTGAGATCTGCCGTGCGCAACTCCTGGGCCAGGGCATTCTCGTAGACTTTCTCGAGAGAGTCGCACCCAAGGGTGTTCATAACGCCGAAGCCACAGCCGATGCAGATCCGGTCAAGCGCGGTGTGATCCTCGTGCATCTACGGTTCCCAATTCCACTGTTCCAAGCGGACAGGGGAATGTTACCAAGGCGTTCACAAGGCTTTGCCGGTGGGCCCCGCAGTCACCGCGAGTGCCGGTCGTACTCGTGCATCGTTTCGCCGCCGCGGCCTCCTCTGACCCACACGGATCACGGAAGACCCAATAAATCGAGATGGACTTCAGTGCACCGGTCCCTGTGCCAGTGCCGCGTCGCATGCCGCCCGTGCTGCGGCGTCGGTCGGGAAATCGCGAATGCGGTCGTATTCGTCCATCAGGAAGGCAGGATCGATCGCGCCCACTGCCGCACCACGCAGGGCGGCGAGCCAGTGTTCCCCGGCGCGTGAGCGGTCACGGAACACCAACCCGAGTCCGCCGGTACGCTCCTGCGCGTCCTGCCCGCGGCGCACCCAGGATGGCGCCACGTCCACGGGCATCGACGCGGCCTTGTCTGGCTGCGGTGACGGCTCGGCTCGCGTGCCGTGCAACGCGGCGGCATATGGCGTCAACGCGGCCTGCACCGCCGCCTCGACCGACTGTGGCACCGGCGCAGCCACCGGTGCCGGCACGGCCTGTGCCGGGGCAGCCTGTGCCGGCGTGGCCCGTGCCGGGACGACCTGTGCTGGGACAAACGGCGCCGGCACGGCCGGCACCACCACCACCGGCGACGGCTGGCCCATCGGCGCCACCGGCGATACAGGCGCCACCGGCGACGCAGGCCCCATTGGCGATGCCGGCGCCAACGATGCTGGCGCCGTCGCGAGCAAAGGGTCGCCGTCGAACGCGGGCGGGGCCGGCGGATCGAGACCAAGCAGTTGCCTCACCGGGGCGGCGAATGCCTGGATCGTCGTGTCGCGCACCTGGCACGCCGCGGCCAATTCGTCGAACGGCGCGGCCTGGTCGTGCCGGACGGCGCCGGCCGCGGCATCGTCGCGCTCAAGCTTCGCCTGCCAATCCTGCCGCGACCTGGCGGCGTAATGATTGATCACCAGGTTCAGGTAGCAGGGCTGTGCCTGCACCGACCTGTTCGGCGCCAGGTGGCCAGCGGTGTTGAACACCTGCCCGCTGACACGGAACTCGTGCGGGTCGTCCGCCACGTCCAGCAATCCGCTGCATCGGGCAATCGTCCTGACGTGGCGGTTGGCCGGATAATCGTCGGGCGCGCGCCGGTCGCACGTCTCGATCACCAGTCCCCAGGGCCGCGCTTGCCACGCGGGCGGTCCAAAAACCCGCCGATGCACCAGCACCGCTGCCGCGCTGCTGAGCCACTCGAGCGTGCCAGCCACAGTGCCGCTGTTCAGCGGCAGCAAGAACTCGTCCACGTCGAGGAACGCGGCCCATTCGAAGCCGGGCGAGAAGATGTCGATGAAGTGCCGGTACGCCGCCGCATGTCCCGGCCGCTGCGGCCATGGAACCAGCGTCACGTGCTCTGCCAGCGGCAAGCCGCCGATCGTGCGCGCCGGATCGTCCGAGCTGCCGTTGTCGTACAGCACGAAGTGGTCGACGCCGACCAGGCGATGGTAGGCGAGCCACTCGGGCAGATAGGGCGCTTCGTTCGCAAGAACGGCGCAGGCGACCAGCTTCTTCTTGTCCATGGGATCTTCCGGGGGATCTGCCGGCGGGGGCTCTGCCGGGCGCGCTATGCAGTGGGATCGGCCAGCGCCGGCGCGGTCATCCGCCGGATCGTTCCGGTCGTGCTGTGGCCCTCCTGGAGGTTGACCAGCAGCACGCGGCCACCCCAGCCGTGCACCAGGTCGCCGCCGACCACCTGGTCCACGGTATAGTCGGCGCCCTTCACCAGCACGTCCGGACGCAGCGCGCGGATCAGTTCCAGCGGCGTCTCCTGGTCGAACAGCACCACCAGATCGACCGGCGACAGCGATGCCATCACGGTGGCCCGCGCGGTCTCGGTCTGCACCGGCCGGGTCGGTCCCTTCAGGCGCTTCACCGATGCGTCGGTGTTCAGCGCAACGATCAGCCGGTCGCAGGCCGCACGCGCCTCGGTCAGCAAGCGGACATGGCCGGGATGGATCAGGTCGAAGCAGCCATTGGCGAAGCCGATCCGCAACCCGTGCGAGCGCCATGACGCGACGCGCACCGCCGCCTGGTCCGCCGTCGCCACTTTCCGGTCGGTCGCCACCAGGTCTTCCAGATGCAGCGCGCCGAGCAATTCCTCGCGGCTGACGGTGGCGGTGCCCTGCTTGCCGACGGAAATCCCCGCAGTGAGGTTGGCGAGCATGGCGGCATCCGGCAGCGACGCACCGGCCGCCAGGGCCACCGCGAGCGCCGCGACCAGCGTGTCGCCGGCGCCGGAGACATCCGCCACCTCGCGTGCCCGTGCCGGCAGGTGCATCGCCGGGAAGCCGCGGCGCACCAGGGTCAGGCCGCGGGCTGAGCGGGTCACCAGCACCGCCTCGCCGCCGGTGGCATCCAGCGCGGCGCGGCCGGCACGATCGGCCTCGGTGTCGTGTTCGGCGTCGATACGGGTGGCGAGGCGTACCTCATGCTCGTTGGGTGTCAGGATGGCGGCGCCGCGATAGGCCGCGAAGTCGGGGCGTTTCGGATCGGCGACCACCAGGCATTCGCGCGCCTCGGCCCGCGCCAGGACGGCAGCGAGCACTGCGTCGCCTAGCACGCCCTTGGCGTAGTCGGACAGCACGACGACATCGGCCCAGTCGAGTGCCGCGTCGAACCGCGCCAGCAACGTCGTGGCCACGGCGTCCGGCAAATTCTCGGTGGTTTCTTCATCGAGACGCAGAAGCTGATGCGATCCGGCCATGAAGCGGGTCTTGGCGGTGGTTGGCCGTCCCGGGGCGACGACAAGCTGGCAGGCGATGCCGTCGGCCGCTTCCACCAGGCGGGTCATCTCGCTGCCGGCCGGATCGTCGCCGACGACGCCGATCAGCATCGTCTGGCCGCCGAGCGTCGCGATGTTGAGCGCCACGTTCGCCGCGCCACCCAGCGTGCTGCGATTGCCGGCGGGCCGCAGCACCGGGATCGGCGCCTCCGGCGACAGGCGGTGCGCGGTGCCGGTGACGTAACGGTCGAGGATGACATCGCCCAGCACGGCGACGCGCGCATTCGGAAACTGCCGCACCCGGTCGGACAGTTCGATATCGTTCTCGGCGGGGCTGGTGCCGGCCGCCAGATCGGTCTTCATCTTGGAACATCCCACGCCGGTTTGCATCCGCATGACACGCGGCCGGCGTCAGCCGGTACGGTTGGCGCGGCACAATTAGCACAAACACCGGGTGGCGCGCCAAGTATCATCGGCAACCGGCGGCTGCCGCGGCGCCAGGTGCCGAAAGAGCCCGTTTTCCTGTTCCATTGCAGGCGTCGTACAGGTATTCATCCCCGGCATAGGTTCACCCTTTTACAGATTGGTTGCCGTGGCATGCAGGAGGCTTCGTGAGATACGTACCGCCGTTCGATCTGATCCGCCGCTCGGTCGAGATCTCCACAGTCAAGGGCGAATTGCGCGTCAACGTATCGTATGAGGAATTCATCCGGATCCTCAAAATGATGATCGCCGGAGTCGAGGTGAACGACGAGTGGTACACCAAGGCCTACGAGGATATCGGCAAGGCGATCAAGGACGGTCTCGTGAAGTCGGCACAGCAGCACTTCGTCGACGACGGCTATTTCGAAGGCCGCCTGCCGTTTCCCATTCGCGTGGACGAAAAATGGTATCTGCAGCAGAATCCGGACGTGGCGGACAGCGTGCGCCGCGGCACCTTGCCGTCCGGGCAGGCGCATTTCGACGAGGACGGCTATCGCGAAGGCCGCCTGCCGTTCAATATGTAGCCGCCCTCGACCGCGCTGTTCGCCGGTCTTGCCGTCCGTTTCGCCAATTGGGCACGGTTCGTCGTTCGGGCATGTTTCGCCGCATCGGCTGGTGTTGCAGCCTGGGCCGGGATTGCCGTCTGGGCGGGTTTCGTCGGCTGGGCGGGTTTTGTCGTCTGGACTTGGCGCGCGCGCGCGCCTCGGCTTACGGTAACTGCGGCACCTGCGCCGTGGATCGGGCGGCGCCTGTAATGTCGAGAGGACCGGTGTACGGTCCAGGGTGCGGGGGCATGGCGGGAAGCCGAAGCCGATGATGCGCGCGAAGCCGGCACAAAAGCCCGCCCGTAAGCCGGGCCGCGCGACGTCTCGCAGCGGTTCCCCTGCCGAGACGACCACCGAGGCTGTGACACCGCCTGTCGCAACCTCGCCTTCCCGGCGTGCCGCCGTGATGATGCCGGTGGCGCATCCGGTGCCGCCCGCGGATGCGGTCCGGCACGAAAACTCCATTGCGGTGGCGGAACCGGCGCCACCGATCCTGATCCAGCTCGATCCGGACATCGGCGCTGGCTTCATCCACGGCCGCTTCGACGTGCAGTTGCGCGGTCGTGTCGCCTCGCCGGCCGCGATCGAGGAGCTCGAAGTCGAAACCGGTGGCGTCGTGGTCGCGCGCGCGGTGTTCGGCCAGCCGACTCGCGCCCCGGTCGTGGTGATGCCGGATGGCACGCCAGGCCGGCAGCGCGCCTTCCAGCTTACCTTGCCGCGGCCCCAGAACCAGGCAAGCGCGCCGTGCCTCTGCTTGCTGCGTGCCCGCACCAGCGACGGTCACAGCCACTCCGAACAGCTCGACCTCGCGATCGATCCGACCGCGCCCAGTCCGGTCATGGTGCGAACCGGGCCAGTCCTGGTCGGCGTGGCCCAGACCGGCGGCCGGCCCCAGATATTGCTCTATGTCGAACGCGCGGTGCTCGACAGCGACGGCAATCTCAGCGTGCATGGCTGGACGCTGGCGATGACCCAGATCGTGACCGTGCAGGTGTTCGCCGGCGATCAGGAGCGTCTGCCGGCGGCGCAGCTTGGCCTGCCGCGCGATGACGTCGCGGCGGTCTATCCGATCTATCCGAACGGCAGGCAGTCGGGATTTTCGTGCAGCGGGCATATCGACAGCCCGGCCTGGTCGCTCACCAGCGTCCGGGTACAGGCGATCAGCGCGCATGGCTTCTCTATCGAAGCCATTGTGCCGTTGGAGCGCGCCGCGGCGCGTCCGGCCGCTCGCCCGGTTGCGCCGCCGGCAGAGCACTTGCAGGCCCCGGCGCAACCCTTCGCGGCGTTTCGCCAGCAGCCGACCTATCAGATCACCGCGGATTTCCGTATCGCCCCCGATCCATCACCGCTGCCGATACCGCTGCCGCTGGCGGGTGCGCCGGCACCGCTGGCCGTGTTCGTCGCTCCGCCGGTCAACCAGGCCCCGCCGCAAGCCGGCGCCCCGGAGCCGGAGGCGGCGGAGCAACAGCCGGCGCCGGATAAGCGGCGCGATATCCATTACTACTGCGACCAGGCCGTACTGGCGCCGGACGGAATACTGGCGATCGATGGCTGGGCGGTGTGCGCGGTCGGTATCGCCGGCGTCAGTGTCTATCTCGGCCGGGAGAAACTGGGCGACTCGGAGCTGGGTTTGCCGCGGCCCGATGTCGGCGAAGAACACACCACCATTCCGATGGCCCGGCTGTCCGGGTTCCGGTTCCGCAAAGTGCTCAACGACATCGCCGACGGCGAGCATGGCGTACGCATCGTTGTACGCAACGGGTTGGACGACATCCGCGACGAGATCAAGTTCGTCAGGTTCCAACGCGCCGCGGCGGAGGCGCCGGTCGTGGCAGCGCAGCCACCGCCGCCCCAGCAGCACACCACCAGCGTCGCGGAGTTTCGTTTCGAGCTCGACTCACCGCAAGTGATGAACGATGCGGTCCAGGAGCAAATCACCGGCCGGCTGACGATCGAGGGTTGGGTGCTGGCGCGCTCCGGCGTCAGTGCGCTCGAGGTCCTGCTGGACGGCCAGCGGCTGGGCGAGGCGCATTACGGCCTGGCCCGGCAGGACGTCGGCGCGGCCTTCCCAGATTGGGAGAACTCTCTGCGCAGCGGCTACGCCTTCCACTGCCCGCCGCGCAGCCTGCGCGATGGAACGCATTCGGTGCGCCTGGTGGTGCGGGCGAAGAACGGCCAGGAACTGATTCGCAGTTTCACCATCGATGTGAAGAAGGCCGATGACGGCGACGGTCTGGCCAGCATCCGCCGCCGCATCAGCAAGGCGGAAACCGATGTGCTGGCGGCGGTGCTCGACGATCTGGATTATCACCCGGCGTATCGCCTGGTCCTGCGGCAGGCCGGCGCGCCCGAGCATGAGCGATTGCGCCTCACCATCGATTCGCTGACGCGGCAGCGCTACGCCAACTGGTCGCTTGCGGTGCTGACCGACTCGGATGGCGACGTGGATGGGTTGCGCGCCATGCTGGCCGGGTTCGCCGGCGAGCACGCGGAACGGATCACCGTCATCGGCCCGTCCGATGCCGCCTTCGACGACATGCTCCTTGCCGCCTTCGACGACATGCCCCATGCCGGGCTCGAGGTTGGGCTCTCTGGCGGCATGCTCGATGCCGGGCGCTCTGGCGGCGTGCGCGATGCCGGGCGCGATGCTGGGCGCTCTGGCCGCGAGCACGCCGGTCCGGCGCTTTACGGGCTGTTGTGCCCCGGCGACCAACTGGCGGTGGATGCGTTCGCCGAAATCGCGGTGGCGGCAGGGCAGCGCCCGGCAGTGGATTTTCTCTATGCCGACGAGGCGTGCGTCAGTCCTTCCAGTCGCGAGCGCGAGCCGTTCTTCAAGCCGGATTTTTCACCCGACCTGCTGCTGTCCACTAACTATATCGGCCGGCCGTGGTTCGCGTCCGCCGCGCTGCTGCAACGTGTCGGAGTTACGCCGCGGTCGCTGCTGCGCCATGGCGACTACGATCTGGTGCTGCGCTGCACCGAGCAAGCCGAAGCGATCCACCACATTCCCAGGTTGCTGGCGCAACGGGGCACGGCCGAACCCGGCGACGATGCCACCAGCAGGGCAGCGCTGGAGGGTGCGGCGGCGCGTCGCGGGATCGATGTGGATGTGATGGAAGGCTGCCTGCCGGGCACCTGGCGGTTCCGCCGCATGACGCGGGCGACCGGCAAGGTCTGCATCATCATTCCGACCTGTGCCGCGCGCGGTCATATCGAGACATGCATTGCCACGCTGCGCGCCAGGACCGCCTATCGGAATTACGAGATCGTCTGCATCGACAACATCCCCGACAGCCAGATGGCGTGGAAGGTCTGGCTGCAGCAGAGCGCCGACCGCATCGTCGATATTCCGGAGGCGTTCAACTGGTCGCGCTTCAACAATCGCGCGGCCGCGGCGACCGATAGCGACTACCTGCTGTTCCTCAACGACGACATCGAGATCACGCAGGACGACTGGCTGGATGTGCTGCTAGAGCACGCGCAGCGACCCGAAGTGGCCGTTGCCGGGCCGCAACTGCTGTATCCGTCCGGCAAGGTGCAGCACGCCGGCATGTTCCTCGGCGCCGGCATCGGCCGCCATGCCTTCCGCTTCGCTGCCGCGGACGAGCCGGGCTATTTCGGTCTTGCGCTCACCCAGCGCAATGTCATCGCGGTGACCGGCGCCTGCATGCTGATGCGCCGCGGTGTGTTCGAGGCGCTCGGCCGGTTCGACGAGGCGCACTCGGTCATCAACAACGACCTGGACTTCTGCCTGCGCGCGCACCAGGCCGGCATGCTGACGGTTTTCACGCCGCATGCCAGCATGGTCCACCACGAGCTGGCCAGCCGGGAGCACTTGCCGGACGTGTTCGACACCACGGTGTTCAACTCGCGCTGGAAGACCCTGTTCGCCGCCGGCGATCCGTATTTCAGCCCGTTGCTGTCGCGCTATGCCGACGACTACCAGCCGGACGACGAGGCGGTGGAAACAGTGTTCTCTGCACATCCATTGTTCGACGCCGCGGAGATCCATCGCATCCTGGTGGTGAAGCTCGATCATATCGGCGATTTCGTGACCGGCTTGCCGGCGATCCGCCGGTTGAAGGCGCTGTTTCCCCAGGCCTCGATCACCGTGCTGGCCGGCCGCCACGCGCGTGGCTTCGCCAGCATGGAGCCGGCGATCGACGAGCTGATCGAGTTCGATTTCTTCCATGCCCGCTCGCAGCTTGGCGAAAAGGAGTTGTCCAAGGAGGATTTCCTTGAACTCGGCGCGCGGCTCGCGCCGTACCGGTTCGACCTGGCGGTCGATCTGCGCAAGCACCTGTCCACCCGCGACGTGCTGCAATACAGCGGCGCGCGGTTCCTCGCGGGCTACGACTACATGGGGCAGTTCCCGTTCCTCGACATTGCGCTGGAATGGGAAGGCGACAAGACGCTGCAGCGCAAGCGCAGCCACATCGTCGACGATCTGCTGGCACTGGTGGAGGCGATCGCCACGGCCTGTGGCACCGACCGCAGCCTGTTGCCCGCCCCGCTGGAGCCGCTCGACCCTGACACACTGCCGGAAGGGGTGCGCGCGTTGTTCCACAAGCCGGTGGTGGCGATGCATATCGGCGCCGGCAACGTCACCAAGACCTGGCCGGCGGAGTATTTCAGCGCACTGATCGACCTGTTGACCGAGCGCAACGCTGTCAACGTGATCCTGATCGGCGGCTCCGATGAGCGCGAATCGTCGGACGCGGTGTTGGCAACGCTACTGCGGCCGGAGGCGGCCGGATCGGTCGCGGGGCAGACCTCGATGAACGACCTGTCGGCGCTGCTGTCGGCCTGCTGCCTGTATATCGGCAACGACAGCGGGCCGAAGCACGTCGCCGCCGCGCTCGGCATACCGACGATCGGCATTCATTCCGGCGTGGTGGATGCGATCGAATGGGGCCCGGTCGGCCGGCGTGCCGTGGCGCTTCGGCGCAACATGACGTGCAGCCCTTGCTATCTCGCGAAGGCGGAGGATTGCCCACGCCAGCTTGCGTGCCTGCGCCACCTGGAGCCGTCCGTGGTGCACCACACCGCCAGCATGCTGCTGGCGCGGCCGGTGACGCCGAGGATGCCCCTCGCGTTGCCGATCGCGGCCGCGCGGGTGGAAGAGACGGAGGCGGCGGAGCCTGCCGAGGCGACGATCCCTGCGATAGTGGTGAAAGCGCCTGGCGAAGCAATGGGCGGTGCCGCGCAGGCGGAGGATTCGGCCGAACCGACGGCCGTGGCGGCGCAAGCGGTGGTTGCGGATGAAACATTGATCGCGGCGGCACCGGACGAAACGGCGGCTGTGGCGGCGCCGGACGAGACGGCGGCCGCGGCGGCTCCCGATGCAGCGGCGACCGCGGCGGTGCCCGATGCAGCGGCGACCGCGGCGGCACCGGACGAAACGGCGGCTGTGGCGGCACCGGACGAAACGGCGACCGCGGCGGTGTCCGATGCAGCGGTGACCTCGGTATTTCCCGATCAAGCAATGACCGCGGCAGCCCGGGCGGACACAGCCCCGGCGCAATCAACCGCTGAAGCGACAGTCACGGCGGAGGCGCCGGACGCGGCAAGCGATGCCGCCGAGACGATGGCGGCCGTGCCGGCAGAGCAATCGGCGGAGATCCCGGCGGTGGTGGAAACCGAACCGGCGAAGCGGCCAGTCGCGCGATCTACCCCAAGGCCAAAATCCGGGCCGCGTGGGAAACGCCATCGCGTGACGGCGTGAGCAACATGGACGATGCCGCCCTGGTTGCGCTCGCCGACGCGCTGGCGACGCGTGCCGGTGCGGCGATCCTGCAAGTCAGGCGCAGCGGCTTTGACGTGATGCACAAGGCGGACCGCTCGGTGGTGACGGCGGCGGACCATGCCGCCGAGGCGATCATCGTTGCGGGCTTGCGCGCCGCGGCGCCCGAAATTCCGGTGATCGCCGAGGAGGAGGTCGCCGCCGGCCGCATCACCGCACCGTCGGCGCAGTTCTGGCTGGTGGATCCGCTGGACGGCACGCGCGAGTTCGCCTCGGGCAGTGACGAGTTCGCGGTGAATATCGGCCTGGTGCGTGACGGGCGCGTGGTGCTGGGGGTGGTGGGCGTTCCTGCCGCTGGCGAAATGTTCGGTGGCATCGTCGGCGCCGGCGCGTGGAAGCGCACGGCGGCGGGACAGGTGCCGATCGTTGCGCGGAGCCCGCCGGACGAAGGCGTCACCGTGTTGGCGAGCAAGCATCACGGCGATGCCGCATTGCTCGACGCGTTCCTGGCGGGCCGGCGCGTGGCGCGCACGATGAATTTCGGCTCCAGCCTCAAATTCTGCCGGCTGGCGGAGGGAATTGCCGATCTGTATCCGCGCTTCGGCCGCACCATGGAGTGGGACACCTGCGCGCCGCAGGCGGTGCTGGAAGCCGCCGGCGGTTCGGTGCGGACGCTGGATGGCGCGCCCCTGCACTATGGCAAGCCGGGCTGGGAGAATCCGCACTTCGTCTGCGCGGGCCGGTAGCCTCGCCGGGACCGGGCGCACGGGCGATTCGACAAGCGGCGCTACCGATGAGTATCCTTGGCGTGAAGAACGACAAGGGGAAGTCCATGAGCGTGGCCTGGACGGATACGACGCACGAAATCGCGGGCGGCAAACTGCATCTCTCGCGCGCCGGCAGCGGCCGGCCGCTGTTGATTTTGCACCACGACATCGGCACGCCTGACCGGCTGGCGTTCTACGACATGCTGGCGGGCAGCTTCGATGTTTTGGTGCCGCATCATCCCGGCTGGGGCAAGTCGGAGCGTCTGCAATGGATGCGCGGCGTTCGCGACATCGCGGCGTGCCACACCTGGTTGCTCGCGGGTCTCGGCTTGAGCAATGTCTCGCTGGTCGGGCTGGGTTTCGGCGGTTGGATCGCTGCCGAAATGGCGAGTCAGGCGCCGGGCGCGTATCCGCATCTCGTGCTGGTGGGGGCGATGGGGATCAAGCCGCCGCAGGGCGACATCGCCGACCAGGCGATCGTTTCCTATCTGGATTATCCGCGCGCCGGCTTCCATGACCAGGCGGCGTTCGCGCGTGTCTATGGCGAGGCCGACACCGACCAGTTGGAGCAATGGGACATCTGCCGCGAGATGGTGTTCCGCACGGCGTGGAAGCCTTACATGTACAGCCAGACCCTGCCGCATCTGCTGGGCGGCGTGCGGGCGAAGTCCCTGGTGGTATGGGGCGATGACGATCGCCACGTGCCGAAAAGCGCCGGGGAGGCCTACGTGAATGCGTTGCCCGGCGCCAGGCTGGAAACCGTCGCTGCTTGCGGTCACTATGTCGACATGGAGAAGCCGGACGAACTGGCGCGGCTGGTGACCAGTTTCGTCAATGCCAACTGACGCAAAATGAACCGTATATCCAAGGGGAGCATGCCATGCACCTGATGTACTTCACAGAACAACCGATGGCTGCCTATGACGCGCAGGAGGGACTGAAATACGGTGCCACCGCGCTGACCTTCTCCAACAGCCACTATAATTCGGCGGAGGGGAGCAGACTGTACAACGAGTATTTGGAAGAGTATATCCTGGCCGAGGAGTGCGGTGCCGACGGCATCATGCTGAACGAGCATCACAATGCGCCGTTCTGCATGCAGGCGCGTACCAACATGTTCGGTGCGATCCTCGCCGCGGTGACCAAGAAGGTGAAGATCGTCTTCCTCGGCAATCCGCTGCCGCTGTCGGACAATCCGGTGCAGCTCTCGGAAGAGCTGGCGATGATCGACATGATCTCGAAGGGCAGGCTGGTGTCGGGGTTCGTGCGCGGCGGCGGGCAGGAGCAATTGGCCAACGGCGTGAACCCGGCGTACAACCGCGAGCGTTTCATCGAGGCGCATGACCTGATCCAGAAGATCTGGACCGAGCCGGGACCATTCCGCTGGGAGGGCACGCATTATCAGCATCGCGTGGTGAACCCTTGGGCGATCCCGATGCAGAAGCCGTATCCTCGGGTATGGATACCCGGCGTGCTGTCGAAGGAGACGGTGATCTGGACGGCGCAGCAGCGCTATCCGTACATCGCGTTGAACACCTCGCCCGAGGCGACGAAGGTGATCTGGGATACCTACGCGCAGGCGGCGCGAGAGGTGGGCTATACGGCCGGGCCGGAGAATTTCGGTTACCTGATTCGTGTGCACGTGCAGGATACGGAAGAAAAGGCCCTGCAAAACGCTCGGCAGTTCATGTGGATGCAGGGCGAGTTCACCGGCCTGGCGCATCCGGTCTGGGCCAATCCGGCGGGCTATTTCTCGCCATCGGGACGGCGCGGGTTTGTCGAATTCGCCGTCGGGCGCGCGAAGAATCCGCGCGGGCAGCCAACCTTCGAGGATCAGGTCAACAGCACGATGATCATCGCCGGCACGCCGGACCAGGTGATCGAGCGGCTGAAGTGGCTGATAGAACAAACGCGGCCGGGCATCATGGGCATCTGGGGCAATGACGGCACGGTGCCGAAGGAGGACCGCCGCCGCTGCATCGAATTGCTGTGCCGGGAGGTGATGCCGGCGGTGCGCGAGCATGGCGCCAAGCTCGGGTTGAAGGATCCGTGGGAGGCGAATGCGCCGGTGCATCTGCGGTATTCGACGGACATTCCGTCGTTGCGGGCGGCGGCGGAGTAGTTTTCCCCCGTCATGGCCGGGTCAAGCCCGGCCATGACGGTTGGGCGGTCATTGGTTGTTCTCGACCCGCGCCTTCTCCCGCAGCTCGAATTTCTGGATCTTCCCCGTGGACGTCTTCGGCAGCGGTCCGAACGTCACCACGCGCGGGCACTTGAAATGCGCGAGATGCGTGCGGCACCACGCAATAAGGTCCGCTGCCGTCACGTCGCGTGCGTCCGGCTTCAGCGTGACGAAGGCCTGCGGCGTCTCGCCCCACTTGTCGTCCGGCCGCGCCACCACCGCCGCCTCCATGACGTCCGGGTGCTGGTATAAAACCTCCTCCACCTCCAGCGACGAAATGTTCTCGCCGCCGGAGATGATGATGTCCTTCGCGCGGTCCTTGATTTCCACATAGCCGTCGGGATGCATCGCCGCGAGGTCGCCGGTATGGAACCAGCCGCCGGCAAAAGCCTCGTCCGATGCGGAGGGATTCTTCAGATACCCCATCATCACCGTATTGCCGCGCAGCATCAACTCGCCCATCGTTTCGCCGTCGGCCGGCACTTGTAGCATCGTCGCGGGGTCCAGCACCGCGGCATCCTCCAGCGTCGGCGTATGGACGCCCTGCCGTGCCATGAAGCGCGCCTTGTCCTCGATCGGCAGTTCGTCGAGTCCCGGCTGCCACATGCACACAGTGGACGGGCCGTAGCTCTCGGTCAGGCCATAAAGATGCGTCACCGCGAAGCCCATCGCCTCCATGCCGGAGATCACGGTGGAGGGTGGCGCCGCGCCGCCGGTGGCGATCTGCACCACATGGCCGAAGCGCCGCCGCGCATCCGCCGGCGTATGGATCAGCATCGACAGCACCACCGGCGCCCCGCACATATGCGTCACGCCATGCTCGGCAATCGCGGCGAAGATCGGCGCCGGATCGACGCGGCGCAGGCAGACATGCGTGCCACCCGCGAGCGTGACCGCCCAGGTGTAGGTCCAGCCGTTGCAGTGGAACATCGGCAGCGTCCAGAGATAGACGCAGCGCGGCGACAAGCCGAAGGTCAGTGCGTTGCCCACCGCGTTCAAATACGCGCCGCGATGATGCAGCACGACACCCTTCGGATTGCCGGTCGTGCCAGAGGTGTAGTTCAGCGCGATGGCCTGCCACTCGTCATCCGGCAGCGCCACCGGAAAGGCCGGATCGCCGCCGGCGATGAATGCCTCGTAGTCGATCGACCCGATGCGCTCGCCGCCGGTCGCCTCCGTATCGTCGATGTCCACCACAAGCAACTTGCGGTCCGTCTGCGCCAGCGCGCGCGCCATGACGGGGGACAGTTCGCGGTCGATCAGCACCGCCTTGGCCTCGGAATGTGCCAGGATGAACGCCACCGCCGCGGCGTCGAGCCTGGTGTTGATGGAACATAGCACCGCGCCCAGCATCGGCACGGCGTTATGCGCCTCCAGCATCTCCGGAATGTTGGGTGCCATGATCGCCACGGCATCGCCCTTGCCGATGCCGGCGTGCGACAGTGCCGATGCAAGCCGCCGCGACCGGTCGAGGAACTGTGCGTAGGTGTAGCGCCGCGCTCCATGGATCACCGCGACGCGCGGTCCATAAACCCGTGCCGCGCGCAGCAGGAACGATACCGGCGATAGCGGCACGTAATTCGCCGGCCGGCGATCGAGATCCATCGTGAATGCGGACACGTCCGGCTTCCTTGCGCAGCTCCAACCCTTCGCCCAGCGTAGGTCACGGCCGCGAAGATTGCCAATTGAGGACATGCCGATCGCGGGCATGATCAGGCTCACACCGTTGTCCCCTCCGCCATTGCGAGCGAAACGAACCAATCTCCATGAGGTTGCGCACCAATGCTCGTGGGAGATTGCTTCGCTTCGCTCGCAATGACAGCAGGCTCGCAATGACAGCGACAGGCCGGGCTTGTAGCGCGAGAGTCGGGCCCCTACGGTGTGGATCAGAACGCAGGGGACCGGACCGATGCGACAGATGGTGCTGGTGGGATTTCTTCAGGCGCAGAATTGCACGATCCTGGCGAGCTCGTGGCGTCACCCTCTGTCGCGCTCGGATTTTACCACCGCCGCCTATTACCAGAAGATCGGCCAAGTGCTGGAAGCAGGCAAATTCCAGCTCGCATTCTTCGACGATCGTCTGGCGATGCCGGACATCTACGGAGGCAACCCAGCCGAGGTGGTGGCCAACGGCGTGCGTGTCGTGAAGATGGATCCGGTGGCGACCCTGCTGGCGATGGGTTTCGGCACCAAGTACATGGGGATCGGCGCCACCGGCTCCACCACCTATTACGAACCGTTCGACGTGGCGCGACGGTTCCAGACCGTGGACCACATGATCGGTGGCCGCGCGGCGTGGAACGTCGTCACGTCCGTCAACGACGGCGAGGCGCATAACATGGGGCGCGAGATGCACCTCGCGCACGACCTGCGCTACGACCGCGCCGACGAATTCATGGAGATCGTGCTGTCCTGCTGGGAAGGCTGGGACGATGATGCGCTCGTGGTGGACAAGCAAAGCGGGTTGTTCGCGCATCCTGACAAGGTGCACCGTCTTGAGTACCACGGAAAATTCCTGAACTCGCACGGCACCTTCACCGTGCCGCGCTCGCCGCAGGGCCACCCGGTGATCATCCAGGCCGGCGCCAGCGATCGGGGCAAGGGCTTCGCCGCACGCTGGGCGGAAACGGTGTTCGTTGGCTATCCGGATTTCGAATCGGCCCAGCGTCAGTATGCCGACTTCAAGGCCGCCGTCGCCGCGCATGGCCGCGACCCGGACCTCGTGACCGTCAACACCATCGCCTTTCCGGTGGTCGCGGAAACCCGCGCCGAGGCCGAGGACAAGATGGCGCTCGTCGACTCGCTGTATCGCGAAGTGGACGGCCTGTCGCTGCTATCCGAAGCGCTGAACTTCGATTTCAAGAAGAAGGCCATGGACGAACCGTTCACCGACGAAGAGATCGAGGGCATGTCCGGTATGCGGGCGATGCGCGACCGTGTGCTGCAGATGACCGGACGCAATCCCACGCCACGCGACTTCATCGAGGTGACGCGCCGCGGCCGCCCGCGCGAGGCGATCGTCGGCAGCGGCAAGGACGTGGCTGACCGCCTGGAGAAATGGTTCGTCGAACGTGCCTGCGACGGCTTCGTGATAGCCGCGACGCATATCCCCGGCGCATTCGAGGATTTCGTGCAATACGTCGTGCCGGAACTGCAGCGCCGCGGCATCTACCACAAGGACTACACCGGCGCGACGCTGCGCGAGAATCTCGGACTGCCGTATCCGCCGATGGGCTGGTGGAAGGCGCACGCGTAGAAGGGGAGCAATCATGTCCGGCACCAATTGGCAACTGAGCGGCGAGTACATGGAAAGTTGCAATTGCGACTACCTGTGCCCGTGCATCTTCACCAACCCGCAGGGCGAGGTGACGCACGACGATTGCACCGCCGCATTGATCTTCCGCATCGACCAGGGTCGGTCCGGCGACGTCACCCTCGACGGCCTCTGCTTCGCCCTGGTGATTTGCTCCGGCAAGATCATGGCTGACGGCAACTGGATCTTCGCGGCCGTGGTGGACGAGCGCGCGAACGCGGCGCAACGCCAGGCGCTGTCCGCCATCGTCAGCGGCCAGGCCGGAGGCACCCCGGGCATGATTCGCGCCAACCTGGTCAGCGACTTCCGCGGCGTCGAATTCAAGCCGATCGTGTTCACCATGGAGGGACTGAAGCGGTCGGTGTCGATCCCAGACGTCCTGTCGTTCGAAATCGAAGGCGTGGCCTCGCGCAACCGCAGCGGCGCACCGTTCTTCATCGACAACACCGCGCATCCGGCCAACCGGCGACTGGCATTGGCGCGCGCGCGGCAAATGCACGTGCATGGGTTCGGGCTCGACCTCGACATGGTGGGCAAGGGCAACAACGGTCATTTCGCGCCGTTCGCCTGGGCCGCCTGAATGCGGCTGACGGCGAGGGCGCTCTCCCGCGACCGTATCGTTATCCTGCTGGCGCTGTTGGGCGTAACGATACTCGCCTGGCTGTACTTGCTCGCCGATCGTCAGCGCATGGCGGACATGGCCAACATGGACATGCCCAACATGGACATGCCCAACATGGACAGGGGCCGCATGGACATCGGCGGCATGGCCGGCATGGCGATGCCGGCCTCCTGGAGCGCTACCGCGTTCGCGCTGACCTTCGCCATGTGGTGGATCATGATGCTGGGCATGATGCTGCCCTCCGCCGCGCCGACCATCCTGGTGTTCGCGACGATGGCGCGGCGGCAACGCGAGCGCGGCCAGAAGTTCGTCCCGGTCTCGGTGTTTACCATCGGCTATTTGCTCGTCTGGGGCGGATTCTGTGTTGCCGCCACCGTGCTGCAATGGGGCCTCGACCAGGCGGCGCTGCTATCTCCGATGCTGGCGACCAATAGCGCCACGATCGGCGGCGCGCTGTTCGTGCTGAGCGGGCTGTACCAGTTCACCCCGTTCAAATATGCCTGCCTGCGACAATGCCGTTCGCCGTTCGCTTTCTTGCTCAATCATTGGCATGACGGATGGCACGGCGCCCTGCGCATGGGTGTCAGCCATGGGCTTTATTGTCTTGGCTGCTGCTGGGTGCTGATGGCGCTGCTGTTCGCGGTCGGCGTCATGAACCTGGTCTGGGTCGCGGCGATCGCAGCCTTCGTATTTGCGGAGAAGCTGCTGCCCGGCGGGATATGGATCGGCCGGATAGCGGGCGCCCTGATGCTGGCGTTCGGCGCGTTCCTGCTGTGGTAACGATACCCCCCCGGGAAGGTCCCGGAAGGGGAGGGGGCTATCGTTGAACCTTACTCCGCCATGGCCTGCGCGGCCGGGATTGCCGACTGGATCAACTGCATGCACTGGCCCCGGTCACCGGCCGCCAGGGCATGCAGTGCCTGGGTGATCTGCGCCACCGCCGGATTGTCGCTCGGGTTGTTGGTCTGGCCAAACGGCACCGAACGATCCAGCAGCCGCGTCTGCGCCTCCTCCAGCGCCTGCTGTGCCTTGCCGGTCTGACCGGCCGACAACGCACCCTGCGCCGCACGCAGGTAATCCACCGGCGACGCATTCGGGCCAACCTGCGGCGACGGCAGGTTCGGCGCGATCTGCGACCGCGTGTCCCGTCCGTCGATGTTGCTGGCGTGGTTGCCCATCGGCAGGGACATGCCGGTGCCGATGTCGTTGCCTGGCCGCGCGCCGGTCGAATAGCTGGCGCCCGACGGCGGCGTTGTGGTGGGCGGCACGTAGCTTGGCACCGGCGCCCCGGGCGGCGGCGGGGCAGCACCCGGCGGCATGCCGGTCTGTGCAAGGGCCGGCGTGATCAGGCTCGCCATCAAAGCGGCGGATAGAAGCGTGGAGCGCATGGACGCGGCCTCCTTCGTGGCATTGTCTCGCGTGGCATTGTATGGGCGACCGGATAGCGGCAGCACGGGCCTCAATTATGGCGGGCGGCGCCACGCCGCGATGACAATCCGTTGAACGCCCTCAGCGCCAGCGCCGATGGAACCACAGCCATTGCTCCGGGTGCTCGCGCACCCAGCGCTCCACCACATCGGTGATCATCTGCATGGTCGCCGGCACGTCCACCTGGCCCGCCGCATCGCGCGGCAACGCGAACGGACCCTCGCCGACGATGCGGAACCGGCGGTCGGGCAGGCGGATCACCCGCACGCCGACGACCGGGCAATCGAACTGCCGGGCGAGCCGGGCGATCGTCGGGTTCGCCTTGCACCGCCGCCCGAAGAACGTCACGTCCACGCCGCGCGACAAACGTTGGTCCACCAGCATGCCGAGGTGCTCTCCCCGCTCCAGCGCCGCGGCCATTTCCAGCGCGGCGTGCGAGCGGGTGCGGATCAGGTGTCCCATCAGCGGCGCGCGGATGCGGCTGATCTCCTTCGCCACCGCCTTGTTGTTCGGCATGCGATAGACCACAGCGGAGGGCAGGCCATGCGCCGCCGCCGCCACCGCCGGCAGTTCCCAATTGCCGAGATGCGCGGCGAAGCACAGCGCCGGTTTGCCGTCCTCCAGCAGGTCGATGAACATTTGCTCATGGTCGGTGATCATGCGGCCGGTGTTCGGGTGCGCCGGGTCGTAGTCCCACAGCCGCGCGAGATGCACGTATTCGCCGGCCACACGGCCGAGATTGTCCCACGCCCCACGCAGCGTCGCCTCGATCCAGGCCTTGTCGCGGTCCGGGAACGCGGCGCTCAGGTTGGCGCGGCCGACGCGATGCGCGGGCAGAAACGGGCCGACACTGCGCGCGATCGCCCCGCACAGATCGGCGGCGCGGTCAGGGTTGGTGTGGCGCAGCGCATGCAGCAGCCACTTGACGATCCGCCCGACGATGCGGTCGCCATACAACGACAGGCGGCGGCGCATCCTATAGTTCGATCACCAGCTTGCCGAACACGTCCCGGGCCTCCAGGCGCTCCAGCCCGGCCCGGAAATCCTCCAGGGGAAAGACCGTGTCGATCACCGGCCGGACGCCCCCGGCGATGCGGTCCAGCGCGCGCGGCAACGCCGACAACGGTGAGCCGAACGAGCCGATGATGCGGTACTGCTGCTGGAACAACTGCATCAGGTTGATGCTGCCGGAGGGCCCGGACGTGGCGCCGCAGGTCACCAGCCGTCCGCCGCGCTTCAGCGAGAACAAGGAGCCGGCCCAGGTGTCGGCGCCGGTATGCTCGAACACCACATCCACGCCCTTGCGGGCGGTGAGCTTGCGCACCACCCCCTCGAACCGGTCCTCGCGGTAGTTGATCACGTGGTCCGCGCCGAGGGCCGCCGCCTTAGCCGCCTTGTCCGCGCTGCCGACCGTGGTGATGACGGTGCAGCCGATCGACTTGGCGATGCGGATTGCGATGCTGCCGATGCCGGAGCCGCCGGCCTGCACCAGGATCCATTCGCCGGGCTCCAGCCGGGCATTGTCGAACAGCATATGTTCGACCGTGGCATAGGCGACCGGGACGCAGGCGGCGTCGCGCAGGTCCACGCGGTCCGGGACCTTGACCGTCAGCCGGGCGGGATGGTTGGTAAGTTCCTGGGCGAAGCCGTCGATGTGGAAGCCGCGCACGCCGCCCGGGTTTTCGCACAGGTTTTCACGTCCGGTGCGGCACGGTTTGCAGGTGCCGCAGACCAGCGCGGCGTAGGGGATGACGCGGTCGCCCGGGGCAAGGCCGGTCACGCCCGCGCCGACCGCGACCACCTCGCCCGCCGCCTCGGCCCCCACCACGAGCGGGTACTGGCGCTTGGCGAAGGCCATGCCGCGGAAGCCCCAGACGTCGATGTGGTTCAGCCCGACGGCGCGGATGCGGATCTGCACGTCGCCCGGGCCGGGCGCCGCAGGGCTATCAAGCTCCGCAACAGCGACCTGCCGTTCGGCGAGAAGCTGTAGGGCGCGCATGGACGGCATGGGGTTGGCTTCGCTCTCTGATGGTGACGGGAGCATGGTCCTAGTTGCCCGGCCGGGCCGCGGCAATCCCTGCCGTTACTCTGCCGTTACCCGACGCACGCCAACGGCTGCGCTGCAGCCGCCATGTCGATCGACACAACCCGATTGCGTCCGCTGTTCTTCGCCGCATACAGCCTGGCATCGGCGCGCGCCAGCATTTGCTCCAGCATGCCGTCCGCATCCCGCGCCATCGCCAGCCCAATACTGACGGTAATTCCGATGGTTTGCCCATCAAGCAACAGTGGGGTCGCGGCGACCCGTGCCCGCAAGCGCTCCGCAACCTGCCGGGCCGCCTCGCCGGGAATCGCAGGCAGGACGATGGCGAACTCCTCGCCACCCAGCCGGCCCAACAGGTCGATCGCTCGCATGCCGGTGCGAAGCTGGACGACGAAATGCTTCAGCGCCTCGTCGCCGGTAAGGTGGCCGTATTGGTCATTGATCAGCTTGAAATGGTCGATATCGAGCATCAGGAGGGCAAGCGGTTGATCCTGCTGCCGCATCCGCTCCAGCTCGAGCTGACCCGCCAGCAGGAACTGCGCATGGTTCAGGGCGCCGGTCAGGCCGTCGGTGGTCGCCATGTGGCGAAGCTGCGCCTCCAACTGGCGGCGCTCGGCAATTTCTTGCTCCAACTGCTGCTTTGCCTCTTCCGCCCGGCGTGCGTTTTCGTCCGCGGATTCCGCCAGCGACGCGAGATAGGCTGCCTGGCTTTCCAGCGTCTCGGTACTGAAACGCTGTTCGACGATCAGTCGTTCCGCGGCGGACCGATCCTGCTGCTGCAGCTCCTCCACCTCCTTCAGGCGCGTGATGTCCACGTAGGTCAGGATGCGGCCGCCATCGGCGCATGGAATGCATCGGAACAACAGGCGGCGGCCATCGCGCAGATCGATGTCGGTCGGCGGTATGGCACCGGCCTGTATCGCCACCCCGCGTTGCTCGAGATAAGCCGGCAGTTCCGATGCAGGCATCTCGTACAACGATTCAGCGGCGGCATGCCGCAGCAACGCACGAAATGACGTGCCGGCGACCAGCATGTCGAACGGCCGTTGCCACATCTCGGCGTAGCGCCGGTTGACGAAGCGCACGCGCATGTCCTGGCTCAGCAGGACGATTCCGAAGCTGACGAGATCGAGCGCCTCGGTCAGGCTGGCGAGGATCGCTTCGGCAGGCTCGGAGATCACGAACTTCGCCATCGGCGGCATTGTCGCGGGGAGAGGTTAGGCATCGGTAAATGCCGTGGGTCGCCGCGGCGCCTTTTTGGGCGGCGCCGTCGATCCGGCAACCCACGACGCTGGCCGCCACCGGCCGCCAGGCGTTTCGCACCGCTGCTCTCCCTGGCATGCTGTACCGGCCGTGGCACCACCGCCGTCCATCACCGGGAATCGCCCGAATCGATAGCCTGTGAGTCGCCATGCTGAAGCGAGGAAACGATGGCTGAGAGAATGACACGCATGCTCGACCCCGCGACAATCCGCCTGCACCGCACGGGGGACGGACCCGCGCTGGTGATGCTGCACTGCCTCGGCATGACGCATCATTTGTGGGATTGCCTCGGCGGCCTGGCAAACAAGTACACGCTGTTGTCCTACGATCTGCCTGGCCACGGCGAGACGCCCGTGCCAACGGCGCCGTATGGCGTCGAGGAACTATCGGCGCAGCTTGCCGGCGTGCTGCGGCGCGAGGGCATCGCCAAGGCCCATGTGATGGGCATCTCGCTGGGTGGGCTGGTGGCGCAATGCTTCGCCGCGACAGAGCCTGCGATGACCGGCAAGCTGGTGCTGTGCGACACCACGCCGCGCTACACTGACGAGGCGCGCGCCATGTGGGTGGTACGGGCAGCGGCCGCGCGTAAGGACGGCGCGGCGTCGCTGCTGCCGACGATCGAGAAGATCTGGTTCACGCCCGGCTTCGTCGCATCGGATCCGCCGGCCGTGCAGCTTGTGCGCGATACGTTCCGCGCATGCAGCGGCGAAGGCTATGCGCTGGCCTGCGAGGCGCTGGGCGCCGCCGATTTGCTTGGCCTCGCGCCGGGCATCAAGGCGCCGGCGCTGGTGGTATGCGGTGCCGACGAGGGCCAGGCGTTCAAGGATGCGGCGCACTGGCTGCGCGACAACATTGCCGGTGCGCGGCTGGAGGTCATTCCGTCGGCCGGGCATGCGTCGGTACTGGAGCAACCGGTGCGGATCGAGGCATTACTGCGGGAGTTCCTGGGGTAACACCGGCCACCGCGTGAAACGCGCCACACCCCCAGTCATTGCGAGGGGCGAAGCGACGAAGCAATCTCCCGCCTGACGAGCGTGGCCCGTGTTCGTCAACCAGGGGATTGCTTCGTCGCTTCGCTCCTCACCATGACTGGGGGTGTTGCGCGTTCCCAGTCAGGATGAAAACGCTTCAGCGTTACCGCTTCTCGATCACCGATTGGTCGGGATCGAGCCAGAATCCCCACACCGCCGCACCGAATACGAGCAATCCCGCGGCGACGATGAACGGCGCCTGCCAGGAGCCGTATTGCACCAGGATGCCGAACACCACCGGCGACAACGCGCCGCCGATATTGCCGGCCATGTTCATCATGCCGGACACTGTTCCGGAGTATTGGCCGCCGACATGCATCGGCACGGACCAGGAAGGCCCGATGGTGCACTCCAGGAAAAACAATGCGCCCGTCAGGCAAAACACGGCGGTATAGGCATTGTCGGTCAGCGCCGCCGGCACGATGAACACAGCGCATCCCAGCATGCCCACGATCGCGACCAGCCGGCGTGCGAGTTTGGTGCGTCCGGTCTTCACCAGCAGCCAGTCGGTTGCCAGTCCGCCGAACGTGTCGCCGACGACACCGGCCCAGAGCGGCAGCGAGGCGAAGATGCCGACCTTGAGCAAGGTGAAATGACGGTACTCGATGAGGTATGACGGCAGCCAGCTCAGGAAGATCCAAAGACAGTACACATAGGTGAAATAGGCGCACATGATCGCCCACATATTGGGCGAACGGAACAGCGTCGCCCATGGCAGCGTCGAGACGTGTGCAACGGGCGCCGGTTTGATGTGCCCATTTTCGTCAACTCCCCGAATATACGCCAGTTCCTCCCGCCCCACCGACCGCTGCTCTTCCGGCGAGTTGCGGTAGGTGAAGTACCACAGCATGGACCACAGAAGTGCGAGCGCGCCGCAAATATAGAATACCCATCGCCAGCCGAACGCCGCGATGATCGCGACCGCGAAGGGAGGGGCGATGGCAGCGCCCAGGCGGCTCGCGCTGTGAGAGACACCTTGAACCAGGCCGCGCTCCTGCCGCGGAAACCAAAGCTGCATGGAGCGGGTTGCCGTCGGGAACGCGCCCGCTTCGCCGATGCCGGACAGGAACCGGATGACAGCGAATGACGACACGCCGGTGGCCGCGGCGACACAGGCCGTCATGACCGACCAATAGGCCATGAGGGCGGTCAACACGCGGCGTGGTCCGAAGCGATCGCCGAGCCAGCCACCCGGAATCTGGAACAGTGCGTAGCTCCATACGAAGGCGCTGAAGATGGCACCCATCGTGATCTTGTCGAAACCGAATTCCTTGCTGATGACAGGCGCCGCGGTGGACATGTTGACGCGATCGAGGTACGCGATGAGGTACATCAGGCTGATCAGGAACAACACGTACCAACGCTTCATGCCGGAGCGTCTGGTTTCACCATTCATGACGTTTTCCTCGCTTACAGCGCATGTTGTCCGCCGGAGCAGAAAGGTTATTGGGCAAAGGTGTTAATTTTGCCTTACGAACATGCAGGCTTGTTAGGTCCGATGTCAAGCTCGGTTCGTGGTCAGGTTTGGTCAGGATCGGGGGGATGGATTGGCGCGGCGTTGTTCCGTTGGGCCGAGGGGTGCGCGTGGATGTGTTGACGAAGAGTTAATCAACGCGGGCGGTGGTGCGGTCTGCGGGGAAGCAAAAGGGCTTGAAACACAGATTCACGGATTACTTTGCAGTCGGTAAGCAGGACGACACTGCCTGTGGTGTCACGACCGGGCTTGGCCCGGTCACCCACGTCTTTCCTTTCGCGCGCACTGAAAAGTCGTGGATGGCCGGCCTTCGCCGCCCATGACACATTACTAAATGTCGCCCTGCATACCGACTGCTGGGTAAGGCACAGATCAGATAAATTCTGATCTGTGCCTTAATCTGTGAAATCTGTGAATCTGTGTTTCAAACCCTTACTTTTGTCTGCCCGTTGCCCGCGCGACCAACATTCGGCGCGCCGCCTCCAGCGCGTTCTCCGCAGCCGCACGGCGGTAATCCCACTGCGCGTCGGCGTCCGGCGGGTTGACGAGCATCGTGGGGTTCGCCTCGAACAGCAGCACGTTGCCCGCAGCGTCGATGCCAAAATCCACGCCGCCGAAATCCAGGCCGAGCGCCGCCTGGACCGCGTGCAGTGCCGCCATGGCCCTGTCGCCCAGCGCCTTCGGCATGTCGCTGAGGAAGGCGGCTTCCTCGGCCTGGTGCGCGGGGTGGTCCGCCATTGCGGCGGTGAAGTAATGCACCTTCCAATGATCGGAGATCGCGAGGTGCAGCGGATACAACGCCCCGTCGATCATCATCACACGGTATTTGCGCGCGCATCCATCGCTGCCGTACGCATCCAGGTATTCGATCGCCATCAGCTCGTTCCCCGGCATCGCAGCCACCGCCACTGCCAGCGCATCCGCGTCAACGACATGCACGAAATGCTTGCCGGTGTGAAAGCCGAGGCGGCGCAGGAGCAAAGGAAAACCCAGGCCACGGCTGGCAAGTTCTGCAACAGCGCCGGCACTCGCAAGCGTGGCGCGCGGCAGCATTGCGATGCGTGGCGTCACAACGCCGGGCAGCGCACGCAGGTGCCCGGCATTGGCCATCCGCCCGGTGGCAAGCACGGCCGCCGGAGGATTGATGACCGGGCTCGTTGCGCGGGCGAGTAATGACTGCGCCGCCTTCAGATCGGCCTGACAGGAGTCGCTGTCGCCGATGACATTGAACACCAGCCGGTGCGGCGGCAATTCCAACGCAGGATCATAGAATGCCGGCGCCAAGGTGGTGACGAGGAACACCCGGTCATCGATCAGGCGCCGCCATGGAACGTCGCCGCGCATGCTGGACACCAGCAGCAGCAGCGGTACCGGTTCGGCGTCGCCTCGGTATGGCAACGTCTTCACCGGCTGCCCGCGAAACCCGAGTTCCCGGTGACGCAGCATTGCCGTCTCGTCGCCGGTTTCCAGGAACACCGCACTCAAGCCCTGATGCGCCGCCGTGTTGTCCGGATCGAGCCGGAGGGCGGCTTCGTAATGCTCGCGAGCCGCCGGAAGGTCGTCCTTGTAGAGCAACAGGTTGGCCAGGTTCACATGGGCCAGCGGCTGCGCCGGGTGGCACGTCACCGCCTGGGTGTAAACGGTGCGCGCCGCGGTGCAGAACCCGGTTTCGTAAAGCAGCGTGCCGAAGTTGTTGAGCGTGCCGTAATGCGTCGGGTCGTGTTGCAGAATCTCGAGATAGCCCTGCTTCGCCAGCGCGGTCTGCCCAAGCGCTGCCAGCAGGCCGGCGCGCTCGAAGCGCAACGCTGTGGTTGGCGGTTCCGCTGCCAGCCGCGCCTCGACTGCGTGCAATGCGGCCGCAATTCGCTGCTGCGCTGTCATGTCCCGTTACGCCTGGCGTGCGAGCCCTTACGCGTCGGCCAATGCTGCGAGGGGTCGCTGCGGATGCACGAACAGCCATAGCACCGCGCCCGCCACGCCGGCGATGGCGATGCCGACCATGGCGCCCGACCAGCTTCCGGTCCATTGCACCAGCAGGGCCATCAGCATCGGCCCGGCCACGCCCGCCGCATTGCCCCAGAAGTTGGTCCAGCCGGACACCAGGCCGGTGGCGCTGCGCCCGAGATCCTGTGTCGAGGGCCAGATCGACACCTGCGTCACGCCGACCGAGGCGAGTGACACGCACAGCAGCACCATCATCAGTGGCACGCCCGGCGCGTGGGCGGCCAACATCAACGCCACGGCGCTGAGCACGAACCCGCCAATGGCCGTCGGCACGCGTGTCGCCCAGACCGAGCCGGTGCGGCGCAGGATCAGGTCCGCCAACGCTCCCGTGGCGAACACCGAACAGAACATCGCCACCCATGGCAGCGACGCGTAGATGCCCATGGCTGCCAGCGACAGCTTGCGCTCGGTCACCAGGTAGGTGGGCAACCAGGTTCCGTAGAAACTCTGGATCATCACGAGGAAGAAATACTGCACGCCGATCGCCCAGAACTGCGTTTCGCGCAGGCAGCGCCAGAACGCGCCGGGCGGGATCGTCGGCGCAATTTTCTCGCCGTCCGAGCCGATGATCGCTCGCTCTTCCGGGGTGATGTTGGGGTGTTCCTCGGGGTGGTCGCGGAAGAACGTCCACCACGCGATGCCCAGCACGATGCCGAGCATGCCGAAGCCGTAAAACGCCCAGCGCCAGCCGAAGTGCAGAATGACCCAGGTGGTGACTGGCGCCGCGGCGATCGGCCCGAGATACAGGCCCCCCAGCAGGATGGAGTTGCCCTTGCCGCGCTCGCGCAACGGGAACCAGCGGCGGATGGCGACGATGGAGCTTGGCCAGTCCGCTGCCTGGCCGACGCCCAGCAGCGCTCGCAATCCGACGAACGACACGAGGCTAAAGCCGAGCGGCGTCGCGGCAGTCAGCGCAGACCATAATGCGTTGGCCCAGAACAGCGTCCGGCGCGGGCCGAAACGTTCCGCGAGCCAGCCACCGGGGACCTGCAACAGCGCATACGTGTAGGAGAAGCTGGTCAGGATCACCGACATCTCGAACAGCGTGAAGCCGTATTCGTGCTGGATGGTCGGCGCGGCGACGGCGATCGCCGTGCGGTCGAGCGACATGACGAAGGTGATTGGGGCGAGCATGAACCACATGATCGACCATCGCAGGCCGTGGGCACGGATCGGCATTCTTGTCTCCCGGGGCGGACCGCGGGAACGTTGCAGACGTTGCTATCGTGCGCAATGCTCGATGCGCCATGACCGCGCAATCCGCGACCACGAGGCGGCCCATCCTGTTCGCCGGCGATCCGCACCGCAATTTCGCGCCGATTCTGCGCGCCTGTGCTGCGTCGCCGCCTGGCATGCTGGTATTGCTCGGCGACTGCGAATGCGATTCGCCGCTGCCGGAGATGTTGGCGCCGGCGATGGCGGCGGGGTGGGACGTGCGTTGGATTCTCGGCAACCGCGACACCGACAGCGAGCATAGCTTCGACAATCTGGTGGGCGCGTATCCGGCGGGCGATATCGGCGGCCGGGTGGTTGAGGCTGATGGCGTGCGCATCGCCGGGCTGTCGGGCGTGTTCAAGCCGCGCGTCTGGCATCCGGTGGAATGCCCGCAGCCGCAGTTCCACACCCGAGCGGAGTTCCTGCACGCCCTGCCGGCGGCCGAGCATTGGCGTGGCGGCGTGCCGCTATGGCATCGCGACACCATCTTCCCGGAGGATTTCGACCGGCTGCGGGTGGAGCATTTCGACGTGCTGGTGACGCACGAGGCGCCGTCGTCGCACCGGCACGGTTTTGCGGTGATCGACGAGCTGGCGGCGCGGGGCGGCGCGCGCTGGATCGTGCATGGCCATCATCACCAGTCCTACACGGCGACCTTGCCGAACGGCATCCGGGTCCGCGGATTGGGGCTGGCCGAGTGCTGGGATGGGATTATCTCGGACGGACGGTGACCGAAGTTGCCAGAGCAATCGCGCTTGCGGAGAGTCCTTCTCTGGGGGCTGGCCCGGGGTCCGTGCGGATCGTTCTGCCGCAAGCATTTAGCACGGAGGACACGAAGAACCACGGAGCAGCATGGAGAGGCATTCCCAGCGAGGAACGCTGCAGCCGATGCCCGGGCATCATTCGTTATCTTTGAATTCCGTGCCGAGGCACGTGGCTACGAGCGGCAGGGCTCCGTGGTTCTTCGTGGTTCTTCGTGTTCTCCGTGTTGAATACTTACAGCAGAGCGTGCCGCGCAGACCTTGCACGCATCGCCGCCAGCCGGCTGTCATGGACATCGTGGACTACCATGGAGGGTTACGATGGCCGCGGCCGAGAGTGCCACGTTTGCGTCATCCAAGTTTCTCGCAAAGACATTCGTAGCCCGCTTGCGGCGCACGTGCCGTAGGACACTAGGTATCGCCGCCGACGTTCCCATCGGCAAACGAATATGATCAGGAGATGACAGTGGCGGAACATCAGGGCGCGGAACACCACTTGAAAGCCGCGGAGCACCACGAGGCGGCCGCGAAGCATCACAACGAAGCGGCCAGGCACCACGAAGCCGGCGATCACGAGACGGCTGCGCACCACGCGCACGCCGCGCATGGTCACGCTGTTCATGCGGA
>DATHNI010000272.1:0-24526 GCA_035486135.1 Acetobacteraceae bacterium | reverse complement strand
GTGGATTTCGGCTACCCGATGGGACCGTTCGCGGTAGGCGACCTCGCCGGCCTGGATATCGGTGCCGAGGGCCGCAAGCGCCGCGCGGCCGCCAACCCCAACTATCGCAAGCTGCCGATTGCCGATCGCCTGGTGGAACTCGGACGTCACGGCCAGAAGACGAGTGCCGGATGGTATCGTTATGAAAAGGGCGACCGCACGCCGCATCCGGATCCCGAAGTGGCGGCGATCATCAAGCAGGTGGCGGCGGAACTTGGCGTGCCGCAGCACGAGTTTACAGCGCAGGAGATTCTGTATCGGTTGCTGTTCTCGTCGGTGAACGAGGCGTGCCGCATCCTGGAGGAAGGCAAGGCGTATCGTGCGTCGGACGTGGATGTGATGTGGCTGCACGGCTTCGGCTTTCCGCGTTATCGCGGCGGCCTGATGTACTGGGCCGACGGCATCGGCGTGAAGAACGTCTACGACCAGATCGAGCGCTGGCACCAGCAATATGGCGAGCGCTGGGCTCCGTCGCGATTGCTCCGCCACCTGGCGGAAAGCGGCACGACGTTCCGTGAGGCCAAGCCCGCGCCATTCCGTTGAGGAGGAAATCGCCATGAGTGAAGCCGCCGAAATGGAAGACCTCGACCAGCTTTCCGACCCCGACTTTCGCATGCTCGTGCGGAATTTCATCGAAAAGCACTATCCGCCGGAGTTGCGCAATTCGCCGCGCCGGCTGCACTACAAGGATACCAAGGGCTGGTATCGCATGCTGGCGCGCAAGGGCTGGCTGTGTCCCAACTGGCCGAAGCAGTTCGGCGGCATGGGGATTTCCGCCAGCAAGCAGCTCATCTTTCTGGAAGAGAAGGAACGCCACGGCTGCGCGCGGCTGAACGAGATGGGCATGACCATGCTTGGCCCGCTGCTGATCAAGCATGGCACGCAGGAACAGCAGGACTATTTCCTGCCGAAGATTCTGACCGGAGAGCATATCTGGTGCCAGGGTTATAGTGAGCCCAATGCGGGCTCCGACCTCGCGTCGCTGCGCACCGAGGCGGTGCTGGATGGCGACGAATGGGTGGTGAACGGGCAGAAGATCTGGACCTCGCTGGCGATGGATGCGAACTGGATTTTCCTTCTTGTGCGCACCGACAAGACGGCGAAACAGCAAGAGGGCATCAGCTTCCTGCTCGTGCCGATGGACAGTCCGGGCATCACTGTGCGCCCGATTCCGAACATCGATATGGGCGAGGAGTTCTGCGAAACCTTCTTCGACAACGTGCGCGTGCCGAAAGGCAACCTGGTCGGGCGGATCAACCAGGGCTGGACCATGGCGAAGAACCTGCTGAGCTTTGAGCGCATCGGTTCC
The DNA here is from genome assembly GCA_035486135.1 of Acetobacteraceae bacterium. Taxonomy (GTDB): domain Bacteria; phylum Pseudomonadota; class Alphaproteobacteria; order Acetobacterales; family Acetobacteraceae; genus JASHVB01. Next base: position 23,178 of record DATHNI010000272.1, on the reverse strand, counting down.
GGTTCGCCTCGGCAGTCTTCCTATGCGCTGGGGCGGCTGAAACTGCTGGCCGAACGAATGGGTGTGTGGGACGACGAGGTGTTCCAGGACCGCTACACCAGGCTGCGGCTGGACCTGGAAGATCACAAGTCGCTGTATCAGGAATTCGTGGACCAGGTGCGGCGCGGCGAATCGCTCGGGCCGGATGTGTCGATGCTGAAGATCCACCAGACCGAGCTGTTTCAGCGCATTACCGAAACGATGCTGGAGATTTCCGGCGAGTATGGCGGTCAGTTCGGTCCGCTGGAGGGCAACCGGGAGTTGAACCCCGCAGGCCTGTTCCTGCAATCGCGGCCGGCCACGATCTATGCGGGGTCGAACGAAATCCAGCGCAACATCCTTGCCAAGAACGTGCTGGAACTGCCGGCGCGATAGTCGCGCGTCTGGATTGACGCCGGGCAAATCTCTGGCGTACCCTCGATACCGATCAGTAGGGGTCCGCAGACGGCCCCCCAGTTCGGGAGGGACGCCTGCGTGGAAGATGCTGCGCGCCTGTTGCAGCTCGTGGTGAATGGTGCGGCCGCCGGCTGCATCTACGGCCTGATCGCGCTCGGGTTTGTGCTGATCTACAAAGCCACCGAGATGGTGAACTTCGCCCAGGGCGACATCATGATGCTGGGCGGGTTTTTCGCCTTCGCGCTGATCGCCCATTGGGGATTGCCTTACTGGCTCGGCGCCCTGGTTGCCATCGCGCTGACCGCGGCGTTCGGTTATGCGCTGGATGCGGTGTTGTTACGAAGAGTAATCGGCCAGCCGCAATTCGCGGTGGTGATGCTGACGCTTGGATTGGGGTTCATTTTCCGGGCCGTGGCGGGCATCACCTGGGGCTACGATTCGGTCGGCTTCAACACGCCGTTCACCAACCGCACGGTCAATCTTGGCGGGTTGGTGATCGGCCAGGACAACGTTTCGATCATCGTCGGGACGGTGCTGTTGTGCCTGGTGCTGTACGTGTTCTTCAGCCGCACCAGGCTTGGTGTTGCGATGCAGGCATCGTCGCAGAACCAGTTGGCGGCTTACTATATGGGCATCCCGGTGCGCCGCGTGTTCAGCCTGATCTGGGCGATCAGCGCCGGCGTTGCGGCGCTCGCCGGCATCCTGCTGTCGCCGGTGTCGATGATCGACGTCAACATGGGCTTCCTCGGCATCAAGGCGTTCGCGGCGGCGGTGATCGGCGGCTTCGGCAGCATACCGGGCGCTTTGGTCGGCGGCGTGATCGTCGGCATCGTCGAGCAATTGGCGGGATATTATCTGCCCGCCGGATTCCAGGAGGTGAGCGCGAATACCGTGTTGCTGGCGACGCTTATCCTGCGCCCGCAGGGATTGTTCGCCGAAAGCATGGGAAAGCGGGTGTAATCGCCATGCGCTATTTGTTCCGCACCGCTTATCGGCAGGACCTCCGGCTGTGGCGCCATCGCGGCGACGTGTTCTGGTATGGCCTGTTGCTGCTGGCGCTGCTGGCCATCCCGCAAGTGCTGGGCGAGTTCTATGTCGGCGAGCTCGGCGCGGTGTTCATTTTCGCCATCGCCGGCGTCGGGCTGATGCTGCTGGTGGGCTATACCGGGCTGATCAGCCTGGGCCACGCGGCGTTTCTCGGCATCGGTGCTTATACCAATTCCATTTTGCTGTCGCATGGCGTGCCGTTCGTGCTGACCCTGCCGGCAGCGGGGCTGGTCACCGCTGTGTTCGGCGCGGCGATCGGCCTGCCGACGTTGCGCATGAGCGGTCTGTATCTAGCGATTGCAACACTGGCCTTCGGCAGCATCGTCGGCACGGTGCTGCAGAAATGGGATTCGGTGACCGGCGGGTTCGATGGGTTCCCCGTACCGACGCCGAGCATCTTCGGTTATCCGATCGATACCGCGGTCAGCGTGTATTACGTGTCGTTCGCGGTGCTGCTGTTTGTGCTGTTTCTGTCAGCGAATCTGCTGCGGACGCCGCTTGGCCGCGCCATGGTGGCGATCCGGGATTCGGAAGTGTCAGCGCAGAGCATGGGCATCAACCTCGCGCGCTATAAGACCTTCGCGTTCGCCATCAGCGCGTTCATGACCGGGCTCGCGGGCGCATTGTTCGCGCATTATGTGCGCTTCCTGGCGCCGGACTCGTTCGACATCCTGCTGTCGGTGCAGTTCGTCACCATCGTGTTTGTCGGCGGGCTGGGGTCGCTGCATGGCGCGATCTTCGGCGCCTTGTTCGTGCGTCTGCTGCCGCAGGCGATCGCCATCGTGCGTGACGACCTGCCGTTCGGGATCGGCCGGCTTCCCGGGCTGGAGCCGTCGCTGTTCGGCCTGGTGCTGGTCCTGGTGATCCTGTTTTTCCCAAGCGGCATCTACGGATTATGGCTGAAGCTGAAACACTGGTTCCAGGCCTATCCGTTCAAGCGCCGCACCAGCTTCCGGCGGCAGAAATCCTACGCGCGTTCGGAGCGGCTGCGATGACGGCGGTGTTGACGCAACGCTTATCGCGTCATGGCGGGGTGGGCATGGCCTTCGCCCGCCATGACGGGGTGGGCATGGCCTTCGCCCGTCGTGACGCAGTGGGCATGGCGTTCGCCCGCCATGACGCGGCGGGTCGGAGTTGCCAGCCATGACCTTTTTCGCTGCTGACGACATCAGCATCCGGTTCGGCGGCATCCGCGCCGTCGATTCCGTCAGTTTCGAGGTGCAACGGGGCGAAGTGTTTTCCATCATCGGCCCGAACGGCGCCGGCAAGACGACGATCTTCAACCTGATCAGCCGGATCTACCGATCGACGTCCGGCCGATTGATCTTCGAGGACCAGGACATCACCGAGGTGCCGGCGCATCGCATTGCCTCGCTCGGCATCGCCCGTACGTTTCAGAACATCGAGCTGTTTCCGCAGGCGACATTGTTGCAGAACCTCCTGATCGGCCGGCACTGCCACGCGCATACCGGGATCCTGGAGCAATTGCTGTTCCTGCCCCGGGCGCGGCGCGACGAACTCGCGCATCGCGAAAAAGCTGAGGACGTGATTGCCTTCCTCAGCCTGGAACGCTACCGCGACACGCTGATCGCCAACCTGCCGTATGGCGTGCGCAAGGTGGTCGAACTTGGCCGCGCGCTCTGCATCGAACCGAAATTGCTGCTGCTGGATGAACCGTCTTCGGGTCTGAATGTCGAGGAAACCGAAGGCATGGGGTTCTGGATCGAGGACATCAAGAAGGACCTCGGCATCACCGTCATCATGGTAGAGCACGACATGAACCTGGTGAGCCAGGTGTCGGACCGGGTGATGGCGCTGAACTATGGCAAGGTGATCGCGCTCGGCACGCCGGAGGAAGTGCAGACCCATCCCGAAGTGGTGCGCGCCTATATCGGCGGCGAGGTGGCCGCATGAGCGAAACCGCCGCGCCATTGCTCTCCGTTTCAAGCATCGAGACATTTTACGGCCCGATCCAGGCGATCCGCGGCGTCAGCCTGGATGTCTCGGCGGGACAGATCGTCACCGTGCTGGGTGCCAACGGTGCGGGAAAAACCACAGTGCTGCGCACGATTTCCGGTGTGCTGGACCCGGAACGCGGCAAGGTGGTGTTCCAGGGCCGCGACATCGCGCACATGTCGCCGGACCAGGTCATGCGCCTTGGCATCTGCCACGTGCCGGAGGGACGCGAAGTCTTTCCATTCCTGACCGTGCATGAAAACCTGATGATGGGCGCCTACACCCGCCACAACAAGGCAGAGGTCGCGCAGGACCTCGATCTTTGCTTCGGCTACTTCCCGCGATTGAAGGAGCGCCAGCACCAGCGGGCCGGCCTGCTGTCGGGCGGTGAGCAACAGATGCTCTCGATCAGCCGCGCCCTGATGGGGCGGCCGAGATTGCTGTTGCTCGACGAACCGTCGCTGGGATTGTCGCCGCTGCTGGTGCAGCAGATCTTCGGCATCATCCGCCGCATCAACCAGGAACAGGGCGTGGCGATCCTGCTGGTCGAACAGAATGCGCACATGGCGTTGCAGACGGCGGATTATGGCTATGTGCTGGAGGTCGGCCGGATCGTGCTCGCCGACCACTGCGCGAAGCTGATGCAGACAGACGCCATCAAGGAATTCTATCTGGGCCAGAAGGAAGCCGGTGTCCGCGGGCAGCGGCGCTACAAGAGGGCGCGGCTGTGGCACTGAATACCGATCCCAGCATCCCGGCGATGCTGCTGGCGCGCGTTGCCAGGCATGGCGGCGACGTCGTGCTGCGCAAGAAGGACCGCGGCATCTGGAAGGCGGTCACCTGGGCGGAGCTTGGCGCGCGCGTGCGACAGGTGGCGACCGGCTTGCAGGCAGACGGTTTTGGCCGCGGTGACGCCGCTTGCGTGCTGGCCGAAACGCGGCCGGAATGGGTGGCGATCGATCTCGGCATCCTCACGTGCGGCGGTATCAGCGTCGGCGTGCCGCCGGGCGAGAATGCGGAACAACTCGGCCACGTGCTGCGTGAATCGAATGCGCGCGTACTGTTCGTCGAAAACGAAGAGCAATTGGACAAGGCGCTGCTGGTGCGCGATGCGTGTCCGGCGCTGCGGCGGATCGTCATCCTGGACATGAAGGGGCTGCGCGATTTCACCGACTCCATGAGCGAAAGCTGGACCGCCTTCCTGGCTCGCGGCGCGGAACATGATCGAGCGAACGGCGATGCGTGGCAGGCCGGCATCGCCGGCATCACCCTGGACCAGCCGGCGCTGCTGCTGTTTCCGCAAGGAGCGGCCGGCAAGGGCCGCGTGTTGACGCATGGCGATGTGCTGCGCCTGGTGGCCGATGCCATCACCATGCTGCGACCCCATGCCGGCGACGAGCGGCTTGCGGTGCTGCCGATGGCGCATATGATGGAACGGGTGCTCGGTTTGTACTTTTCGCTGGCCAGCCGGATCGTCAGCAACTACCTGGAAAGTCCGACGACGCTGGCGGAGAATTTGCAGGAACTGCAACCAACGGCGCTGGGCGCCGATCCGCAGATCTGGGAACGTTTGCACGCGCGCGCCGAACAGTCCGCCGCCAGTGCCACGCGCTTGCAGCGCGCCGCATATCGCTGGGCGATCGGGGCAGCGCAGGGCAGGGGCCTCTACGCAACGGTGGTGCGTTTTCTGGTGCTGCGTGCGGTGCGGCGCGAATTGGGACTTGCCAGGCTGCGGCTTGCGTATGTCGGCGCGGCGCCGGTGCCGCCGGAGCAACGGCGCTGGGCCGCGGCGCTGGGCATCGACATCCAGCAGATCGATGGCGGAACGACGCAACGCGACGCGTCGGAAGCCAGCTATCGTGCCCTGAAAGAAGAAGCGTACAGCACATAACAAGGAGGGAATCAATGCGAACCAGGCTTCTTGCGGCGGCCGCCTTGCTCGGCGCCCTTGCGGTTTCCGCCTCGGCCGCGGACAGCGTGCGTGGCGTCACCGACAACGAGCTCATCATCGGCACCTATACCGATCTTTCCGGTGTCACCGCGATGTGGGGCGTCAACAACTCCAACGCCTGGCGCATGGTGTTCGATGAGGTCAACGCCGAGGGCGGCATCAACGGCCGCAAGATCAAATACATCGTGGAGGACAACCAGTACCAGGTGCCGCGTTCGGTGCAGGCGGCAAACAAGCTGATCAACCGGGATGGCGTGTTCATGATGGTGGCCAATGGCGGCACGCCGATGAACAACGCCACCATGCCGGATCAGCTTGCCAAGGGCGTGCCGAACGTGTTTCCGCTGACCTCGGCGCGTTCGATGTACGAGCCGCTGCATCATTTGAAATTCGGACTGGCGGCTTCGTACTATGACCAGATTCGCGCCGGGCTGAAGGTGTTCGTCGAGCAACGGGGGAAGAAGAAGATCTGCACGATGGCGCAGGATTCCGATTTCGGGCGCGACATCACGTCGGGGGTGCACGACCAGTTGGCGGCGATGCACATGACGCTGGCGGGGGAAACGCTGCACAAGCCGACGGATACCGATTTCAGTGCCTCGGTCGCGCGGTTGCGCGACGCCGACTGCGACCTGATCGTGGTGGGCGGGATTGTGCGTGATTCGGTGCAGATCATCTCGGCGGTGCGCAAGACCGGCTGGACGGTCGATATGCTGGGCCAGGCGGCGAGCTATGACGAGGCGGTTGCCCAGGCGCCGGGCGGGGTGACCGAGGGGTTCTACTCGATGGCGCCCATCCTGTTCGTTGCGGGAAGCGACCAACGTCCGGAAGTGAAGGCGTTCGCCGAGAACTACAAGAAGCAGTTCGGCAAGGATCCGAATTTCGCGGCACAGATCGGCTATACGGCGGCGCAGCTTGTTGTGCTGGCAGTGCAGCGGGGCGGGAAAGACCTGACGACCGACAGTTTCGTGTCGGGCATGGAAAGCATCAAGGATTGGCACGACATTTTCGGTTCTCCGCCGATGACGTTCAGCGCGACGAAGCACCAGGGTTCGAATGAATCGTTCCTGTGCGTCGTGAAGGACGGGAAGTGGGTGCCGGTCAGCGCGAGTCCGTACGGGTATTGAGGCGGAGAAAACCTCTCCCGCGCGGCGCGCGGGTGACCTCTCCGGCGGGAGCAGGAGAGGTTGCCGCGCGAAGCGAGGCGGGTGACGGTGAGGGTGATCGGGTCGCTGTCGATTACGCAGGTCTTTGCTATCGATTACGCAGGTCTTTATCGTGAGCCACGCAATGACGCTCCCACGCCGCCGCTTCCTCGCCGCCTCCGCCGCAGCCCTCGCCGCGCCGGTTATCGCACGTGCGCAGAACAGCCGCCTGCTGAAGTTCATCCCGCAATCCGACCTGGCGGTGCTCGATCCCGTCTGGACGCAGGCCTATGTCACGCGCAACCACGGCCTGATGGTGTTCGACACGCTGTATGGCATGGACGGCACGTATCAGGTCCAGCCGCAGATGGCCGACGGACACAACGTCGAGGATGACGGCAAGACCTGGCTGATCACCCTGCGCGACGGCCTGGCCTGGCACACCGGGGAGAAAGTCGTGGCGCGGGATTGCGTCGCCAGCATCCGCCGCTGGGGCGCGCGTGACAGCTTCGGCCAGACGCTGATGGCGGTGACCGACGCGCTTGATGCGCCGGACGACCGCACCATCCGGTTTCGCCTGAAACGACCGTTCCCGTTGCTGACCGCGGCGCTGGGAAAAGCCGGCTCCAGCATCTGCGCCATGATGCCGGAACGCCTCGCCACCACCGATCCGTTCAAGCAGGTCAGCGAGATGACCGGCAGCGGCCCGTTCCGCTTCATCGCCAAGGATCACGTCCCCGGCTCGCTGATCGCGTATGAGCGCAACGCCGCCTACGTGCCGCGCCCCTCCGGCACGCCCAGTTTCACCGCCGGGCCGAAGATCGTCCATTTCGACCGCGTCGAGTGGCATGTGCTGCCCGATCCGACCACCGCCGCCGCCGCGATGCAGGCCGGCGAGTTCGACTGGTGGGAAGCGCCGACGTTCGATCTGCTGCCTCTGCTGCGCAAGGCCGACAACCTGACCGTTCCGGCGCCGAACCCGCTCGGCTTCCTCGGCGGCATCCGCTTCAACCAACTGCAGCCGCCGTTCAACAATCCGGCGCTGCGGCGAGCGCTGCTGGGCGCGGTCAAGCAGGAAGACTTCATGATCAGCGCCGCCGGCACCGACCCGCAGAACTGGCGGACCGGCATCGGGTTCTTCTGCCCGCAATCGCCGATGGCCAGCGCGGTGGGCATGGAGGTGCTGACCGGCCCGCGCGATCTTGCCGCCGTGAAACGCGCGGTGGAGGCGTCCGGCTACAAGGGGGAGAAAACGGTCGTCCCGGTACCGACGGACTTCCCCGGTCTGCGCGCGCTGGCGGATGTCGGCGTCGACATGATGCAGAAGGCCGGCCTCAACGTGGAAGCGCGCTTCACGGACTGGGGCAGCATGCTGCAGACCCTGCCGAAGATGGACCCGGTAGAGCAGGGGGGATGGAGCGCGTTTTATACGTATTGGTCGGGGCTCGATCAGTTCGATCCCGCGGTGCATGTGTGGATCCGCGGCAATGGGCGCGCGGCGACGCGTGGCTGGCCGGATAGCCCGAAGCTGGAAGCGTTGCGGGATCAATGGTTGGCGACCGACGACCTCGGCGACCAGAAGCGCATCGCCGAGGATATCCAGCGCCAGGCGTTCATCGACGTGCCGTATATTCCGGTGGGCCAGATCCTGCCGACCTGGACGTATCAGAAGACCATCACGGATGTGCTGCAGGGCTACGCGCTGTTCTGGAACGTGCGGAAGGCGTAAGCGCGTTATCGTTGTCATCGCGAAGGGCGAAAGTGGCCGACAATCCCGGTCGTGGGTGCGTGCTCACATTGACTGCGTCACACGGCCTGCGACCGACACTTGCCAGCACACCGGATTTTCCAGCGTAATGCCCTGCGTCACCAAGGGGGCAGCTATGCAACCGACATTGCGCAGCGTGCCGAAACATTTGCGGGCGAGGGTTGTCCCTCCCAAATCCAATTGCCCCGGGAAGCCCGCCATGATGGAAAGGCCCGAACGGCATGGATGATCTCGCGCATCTGAACCCTCCGGCCGCCTTGCCCGCGATCCTCGAACGCACCATGGCGCTTGGATTCCCGATGGCGTCCGAACCGCGGACCGGCGCGATACTTCGGGTCCTCGCCGCCAGCAAGCCCGGCGGACACCTGCTGGAGCTTGGCACCGGCACCGGACTTTCGGCGGCGTGGTTGCTCGATGGCATGGATCGGGATGCCACGCTGGTCAGCGTCGATATCGACCCCGGGCCGCAAGCGGTGGCGCGCGACATCCTTGGCGCCGATCCTCGCCTTCACATTGTGACCGAGGATGCTGCCAGCTTCCTGCGCCGACAGGCTGCCGCGTCATTCGACCTGGTCTTTGCCGACGCCATGCCAGGGAAATACGAAATGCTCGATGCGGCGCTGGCCCTGCTGCGGCGCGGCGGGCTTTACGTCATCGACGACATGGTACCGCAGGCGAACTGGCCGGAGGGCCACGCCTCGAAGGTCCCGTGCCTGGTCGCCAATCTGGCCGCCAGGGAGGCGTTGAGGATCGTCAGCCTCGCCTGGAGCAGTGGCCTGGTCGTGGCAGCGCGGGTGAGCTGATCCTCGGGGGACGTAACTCTTCCCCCTTGCCAGAGGGGCGAGGGGTCGGCTGGGTGTTTTTGGCCAACCGAGGCCTCTCTCAACCCTGGTCCGCTTCGAGGCCCAAGCCCGCGAGGGGAGGGGGGGTGTCTCCCCGCGACGCCAATCCGACGCGCATGCTTCCCGTTCATCCCAGCCTTCCGCGATAAACCTTGCGGGGGGGCTTGGTCCCGGCCACAAGCCGGTTATATCAGCTAAAGCTCATGACCGACCCCGAATCCGCCGCCCTGGACACTCGCCGGCGCCGCCTGCTGTTCCGTGCCACGCACCGCGGCACGTATGAGAACGACCTCATGATCGGCGGCTTCGTCCAGTCCCACCTCGCCAGCTTCAACGCTGAAGACCTGGATGATCTGGAAGCCCTGCTCGAACTCCCCGATCCATTGCTCGCCGACTGGCTGACCGGTCGCCTGCCGATGCCGCCTGACGCCGCGCCCATGTTGCTGCGCATTCGAGAGGCGGTGGCCCGATGACCGCACCCATCCAGGTCTGGGGCGCTCCCGAAGGTTGGGACGCCTTCCTGCTCGCCCAGCGCCGCCGCGAGTTTTCCGGCCCGATCCTGCACGTCACCCGGGACGACGCCCGCATGGCCCGGCTCGCGGAGGCCCTGACCTTCCTGCTGCCGGAAGCCGAGATCCTGCGCTTTCCGGCCTGGGACTGCCTGCCCTACGACCGCGTCTCCCCCAACCCGGCACTGGTGTCCGAACGCGTCGCCACCCTGACCCGCCTGGTGGAACCCACCGCTGCTCCACGCATCGTGCTGACCACGGTGAATGCGCTGGTGCAGCGCGTGCCGCCGCGCGCCGCTTTCGCCGGCTCCAGCATGGAGCTGCGGGTCAACGGCACCGTCCAGCCGGAACGCCTCGCGCAGTTCCTGGAAGCCAACGGCTATGGCCGCGCCGGCACGGTGATGGAGCCGGGCGAATACGCCATGCGCGGCGGCATCATCGACCTGTTTCCGGCGGGCGAACCCGATCCGGTCCGCCTCGATCTGTTCGGCGACACCATCGAATCGATCCGCGTGTTCGATCCGGCCAGCCAGCGCAGCGGCGACCGCCGCCAGCGGTTGACCCTGCGCCCGGTGTCGGAGGTGCCGCTGGACCGCGAGGCGATCGCGCGCTTCCGTTCCGGCTGGCGCGAATGCTTCGGCCAGCCGGCCGCGGACGACCCGATCTATCAATCCATCTCCGACGGCCGCCGCCATCCTGGCATGGAACACTGGGTCCCGCTGTTCCATCCCACGATGGAAACGCTGCTGGATTACCTGCCGGGCGCGTCGGTCAGCCTGGACCACCAGGCGGACGAAGTGCTGACCGGGCGGCTGGAGATGATCGCCGACCACTTCGCCGCCCGCCGTGGCATTCCGCGCGACGGCGAGGTGCCGTATCGCCCGCTGCCGCCCGGCAAGCTGTATCTCGACCGCGCCGCCTGGGACGCCATGCTGGCCGGCGGTCCTTTGCTCGCCTTCAGCCCCTTCGCCCGGCCGGATGCCGACGACAGCGCCGGCGCTCGGGCATTTGACCCGGGGGTCGATGGCGGCGGCCGTCCCGGGCCGATCTTCGCCCAAGGGGGGATAGGCGCCGGCGGCGGGCCGGGCATCAACGTGTTCGACCAGTTGCGCGCACAGGCCGAGCGTTGGGCCAACGAAGGCCGCCGCATCGTCATCGCCGCCTGGACCCGCGGCTCGCGCGAGCGCATCGCCAACCTGCTGCGCGAGCACCACTTCAAGGACACCGCGCAGGAAGACACCTGGGCGGCGATCCGCCGCAAGCCGGCGGGGTCCGTGTCGCTGGTCACCCTCGGGGTGGAGCGCGGCTTCGTCGCCGAACGCATCGCCCTGGTGGGCGAGCAGGACCTGCTGGGGGAGCGGATCAGCCGGCCTCCGAGACGGCGCAAGCGGGCCGACCAGTTCATCGCCGAGGCCACCGAAATCGCCGAGGGCGACCTGGTGGTGCACCAGGAATACGGCATCGGCCGGTATGACGGGCTGGACACGCTGCACGTCACCGGCGCGCCGCACGATTGCCTGCGGCTGATCTACGACGGCAACGAAAAGCTGTTCCTTCCCGTCGAGAACATCGAGGTCCTGTCGCGCTACGGCAGCGAGCAGCAGGGCGTCGCGCTGGACAAGCTGGGCGGCGTGGGGTGGCAGACCCGCAAGGCGCGGATGAAGAGCCGCATCCGCGACATGGCGGCCGAGCTGATCCGCATCGCCGCCACGCGCCGCGTGCGCGACGCCGAGGTGATGGTGCCGGGCGAGGGCGCCTGGGACGAATTCTGCGCCCGCTTCCCCTTCGCCGAAACCGAGGACCAGGCCCGCGCCATCGCCGACGTGCTGGAGGACCTGGCGTGCGGCCGGCCGATGGACCGGCTGATCTGCGGCGATGTCGGCTTCGGCAAGACCGAGGTGGCGCTGCGTGCCACGTTCGTCGCCGCGATGTCGGGGGCTCAGGTCGCCGTGGTGGTGCCGACCACGCTGCTGGCGCGCCAGCATTACCGCACGTTCTCGGAACGGTTCGCTGGACTGCCGATCAATGTGGCGCAGCTTTCGCGCATGGTGCCGGCGAAGGAAGCGGCGGAGGTTAAGCGCGGCATCACCGATGGCCGGGTCAACATTGTCATCGGCACGCATGCGCTGCTGTCGAAGACCATCCAGTTCTCCGAACTCGGGTTGCTGGTGGTGGATGAGGAGCAACACTTCGGGGTGGCGCATAAGGAGCGGCTGAAGCAGATCAAGGCCGACGTGCATGTACTGACGCTGACCGCGACACCGATCCCCCGGACGTTGCAGCTCGCGCTGACCGGTGTGCGGGAAATGAGCCTGATCAGCACGCCTCCGGTCGATCGGCTGGCGGTGCGCACGTTCATCATGCCGTTCGACAGCGTGGTGATCCGCGAGGCGATCCAGCGCGAACGCTTCCGCGGCGGGCAGGTGTTCTGCGTGGTGCCGCGCATCGAGGACCTGCCGCGCATCAGCGAACGGCTGCGCGAGATCGTGCCGGAGGCGCGGCTGGCTCAGGCGCACGGGCGGCTGGCGCCGACCGAGCTGGAACGCGTGATGACCGAGTTCGGCGACGGCAAATATGATATCCTGCTGTCCACCAACATCGTCGAAAGCGGGTTGGACATGCCGGCGGTGAACACGCTGGTCATTCATCGTGCCGACATGTTCGGGCTGGGGCAGCTTTACCAATTGCGCGGGCGCGTCGGGCGCGGCAAGCAGCGTGGTTACGCCTATCTGACGTGGCCGCCGAACATGCGGCTGTCGGTGGCTGCGGAGAAGCGGCTGACCGTGATGCAGACGCTGGATGCGTTGGGCGCGGGGTTCACTCTGGCCTCGCACGACCTCGATATTCGCGGCGCCGGCAACCTGCTGGGCGACGAGCAATCCGGGCATATTCGCGAAGTCGGCATCGAGCTGTACCAGCAGATGCTGGAGGACGCGGTCGCCGAGGTGCGCGCCGGCGAGGGCCGCCGTGGCGGGCAGGAACGCGACTGGACGCCGAACATCTCGCTGGGCCTGCCGGTGCTGATCCCGGAAGCCTATGTGCGCGACCTGCCGGTGCGGCTGGGCCTGTATCGGCGCATCGGCGCTCTGGCGTCGGACGCGGAAACCGAGGCGATGGCCGCCGAACTGGTCGATCGTTTCGGGGTTTTGCCGCCCGAGGTGGACAACCTGCTGGGAGTGGTCGCGCTGAAGCGCGCGTGCCGCGAGGCCGGCGTGGAGAAGCTGGAAGCCGGGCCGAAGGGCATGGTGCTGACCTTCCGCGGCAACGCGTTTTCCAATCCCGCGGGGCTGGTGGCGTGGCTGTCGAGCAAGGGCGGGCTGGTGCGGCTGCGGCCCGACCACAAGCTGGCGATCACGCGCGAGATGGATGTGGCAACACGGCTGCGGTTCGCACGCGATACGCTGGGCGCGCTGGTGGGGATCGTGGGGCAGGCGAAGGCGGCGTAGGTGCCGGCCACAACCGGTCTCGGTGATGGGCGGCGTTTATTCAATCGCGGCGTTCATTGCCGTGTTGGACATGCTATGTTCGCACCATGAGCGATTCCGCGATGGATAACCTGGTGTTGGAGCGCCTGCGAGAAATCCGCACGCTTCTCGGCGAGGTCAAGGAGGACACGGCCGACACGAGGCTTCGGGCCGGGATGCTTGAGGCCGGCTATGCCTCGGTGTCGCTGCGCCTGGACAGGCTGGCGGCCGATGTTGATCGCATCAAGCGCCGCCTCGATTTGGTGGACGTGCCGGGCTGACCCGCATCGCTGGCCCAACGCCAGCAGAAGATCTCTCTCCCTGTCCCGCTGCGGATCGACCAAGCGGGTTATCAATCTCAGTTTCCGTGATCGCCTGGTCGTGATGGAATCCATCAGGGAACGACCATGCTTCTCCCGGTAAGGAGCCATGCTTATCCTGGTGAGCAGAGGGTACGCACAGTACTGGCTATCCGGCCTCTCCCATCCCCAACCGCACACACACCCTACCGCGTCACCGCAGCCCCTTCTGCCATCTCATCCTCCTTATGGTGCCGGTTGGCTGCCGGCCGGAGCACCGCGAGCACCAGGACAACCGCAACGACATTGATGCCGGTGGACAGCAGCAGCACGGCATTCCAGTTCCCCGTCGCCGTCGCCGCGATCGCTCCCAGCGGCACGAGGAACGCCGCCGCACCTTTCGCTGTATAGAGCAATGACGCGTTCGTGGTCGCGTATTGCGGCCCGAACAGATCGGTGCACATGGCGGGGAACAGACTGAAGATCTCGCCCCAGCAGAAGAACACCAGGCCGGTGCAGAATACGAAGCCCCACGGGTGCGCTCCCAGCGCATAGAGCAGGAAATACGCGAGGGCGCCGAGGCTGAATGCGATGGCCATCGTTTCGGAGACGCCGATGTTGTCGGACACCCAGCCGAAGAACGGTCGCGCAATACCATTCATAACGTTGGAGAATACCAACGCCAGGGAGAGCGTGGTGACGCTGAGGAAGACCGTCACGTTGGAGATATGGTACGCCGCCGCGATGGGTGCCATATACGCGGTGACCACCAGGCCGCCGGCACACATCAGCAGATCGAGCACATAAAGGATCCAGAACACGTGACTGCCCAGCACCTCGCGTGCCGTATAGCTGCGCCTGGACTGCTGGACCTTCGCCTTGACAACCTCGGGCGCTTCGCCGGGGTTCGGGTTGCGGATGAATTGCGAGGCGATCAGCACGATGCCTCCCTGGATCAACCCGAACCAGAAGAATGCCGACGCGTAGCCGTTCGCTTCGATGGCCATGCGGATCGGGATGATGGTCACCGCGGCCCCGGCGCCGAAGCCGCCGGCCACGCAACCGACCGCCAGGCCACGATGGTCCTTGAACCATTTGGCGGCGGTTCCCACGGACGTACAGTACACCGCGCCGGCCCCGAGACCGGACAATGTGCCTCCGGCATACAATGCCGGCAGCGATGTGGCATACGAGTCGATGATCCAGCCCACCGCGACCAGGATGCCGCCGGCACCCATCACGACACGGGGCCCGATATTCGCACCCAGCCGGTCGGCGATCCACCCATTGATCGGCGTTGCCCAGGTCTCCAGTGCCACGAAGATGGTGAACGCGATCTGGATGTTGGAAACCGGCCAGTGATGCGCCTGCTGCAACGGCAAAACAAACACCGACCAGCCATATTGCAGGTTGGCGATCATGACCATGCAGATCACGCACAAGATCAGGTAGCGCCAACGATCGCCGCTGGAGTCTGCAATCTTGGCGGTGAACGGCGGGATTGTCGTCGTGCTCACTTAGTTTGCTCCCTTATTCATGATTTGGTTGCACTCCCCGCCCACGTTCTGCGTGGTCGCTTGTCGCGCCAGGTTCACAGAGGCACGACCATCGGCGGCCGATGCAGGGCCGGCCGTGATGGCACCGAGCATCTCATCCAGCCGGCGCATGTACTCCCTTATTGCGTCGACGCACGTGCGCTGACACTTATGAGGCTTGGCCTTGTTGCGAGGCTTAGTCTTGTTACGACACGTACGCCGGGTGCCAGCGCCTGGCTTTGATTTGGATCAAACCCCAAACGATATCGGTGGTGTTGGCCGGATGCGGAACCTTTCTGTATGTGGCGTGTGGTGCGTGATGGGGCCGTCTCGCCGGAGCGATTCGATGCGGCGACTGGCCGCCTGATAATTCTGCTAACAGATACTGTGTGTGGTTTACCGTGGCGACGCCGCACCCGGCGAGCCATTCAGGGGCGCGCTATCTGCGACAGCCGCCTGCCCCTGGTTTCGCCACTGCTGGCAACGCGGTGCAGCACACGCCGGTCATCCTTTGGCAGGAGCGTGCGGCATGCGGCGAAGCAGACAAGAAAGTCTCATCACATACCAGCCCGCGTTGTCTTTGACTCTCGGCGACATGCCGCGCGCCCTTGTGTCATGGCCGGCCGGAGCCTGTCCTCGGGCGGGCCTTCGGCCCGACCCGTGGGCCGGCCATGACACAGAAGGCGCGTGCGACGTTGTCCGTGCGTCAGTATTTTCGTGGCCTGGTATCGGATGAATGCTGACCGGCCGGCGCGGCCGCCCGCATCCCGGTCAGAAGCGCGCCTTGGTCGGCAAGACCCTATGCACCGAGGGGCGGCTATCAGAACTTCGTCGTGGCAGAGCCAGACAGACCCGTGCCCGGCCGGTGCGGCACCGGCCGCCGCGGCACCCGCCAGCGTACCCCGGCCGCCGCGGCACTCGCCGGCGTACCCCGGCCGCCGCGGCACTCGCCGGCGTCCCGCAGCCGGTGGAGCACCGGCCGGCGTTGCCGCCGGCCGTGGCCCGCGCCCCAGCCGGCCGCCTGCTACACCACCTTCTTCGCCCGCAGCGCCTCGATCTCCGCCGCGCCGAAACCGAGTTCGCCCAGGATCGCGCCGGTATGCTCGCCGGGCTCCGGCGTGGCCGAGCGCACGCTCCACGGCGTGCGGCTGAGTTCGATCGCCTGGCCGATCACCTCCACCGAGCCCAGCACCTTGTGCGGCACCGTGCGGGTGATGCCGAGGTGCTTCACCTGCGGGTCGGCGAACACCTCGTTCATCTTGTAGATCGGTCCGCACGGCACGCCGGCGGCGTTCAACCGCTCGATCCACTCGGCGGAGGTGCGCGAGCGGGTGATCGCCTCGATCGCCTCGTTCAGCCGGTCGCGGTGCTTCGACCGCGCGGCGCCGGTGGCGAAGTCCGGGTCCGACGCAAGCTGCGGTGCGTCCAACGCCTTGCAGCAACGGCGATAGATGTCGTCGCCCGCGGCGGCGATATTGATGTGCCCGTCGGCGGTGGCGAACACGCCGGTCGGGATGCTGGTCGGGTGGTTGTTGCCCGCCTGGCCCGGCACCTCGTGGCCGATGGTCCAGCGCGCCGCCTGGAAGTCCAGCATGGCGATCTGGGCACCGAGCAACGAACTCTGCACCCACTGGCCCTCACCGGACACCTCGCGTTCCAGCAGGGCGACCAGGATGCCCATGGCGGCGAAGATACCGGCGGTGAGGTCGGCGACCGGGATGCCAACCCGCACCGGGCCCTGGCCCGGCAGGCCGGTGATCGACATCAACCCGCCCATCCCCTGGGCGATCTGGTCGAAGCCGGGACGGTCGCGATATGGCCCGTCCTGGCCAAAGCCGGAAATCGAGGCGTAGACCAGCCTTTTGTTAACTTTACGCAACGTTTCGTAATCGACGCCGAGGCGGAACTTCACATCGGGCCGGTAGTTCTCCACCACCACGTCGGACTGGGCGACCAGGCGGCGCAGGATCTCCAGACCCTCCGGCGCTTTCAGGTTCAGCGTCAGGCTGCGCTTGTTGCGGTGCAGGTTCTGGAAGTCGGGGCCATGGCGCTCACCGCCGAGGCCGGCATCGCCCTCCGGTGCTTCCACCTTGATCACGTCGGCACCCCAGTCGGCGAGCTGTCGCACGGCGGTGGGTCCGGCGCGCACGCGGGTCAGGTCGATCACTTTAAAGCGGGCAAGCGGTCCTTGGGTCATCTGGCTTCCTTGCACCCAGAAATGCAGCAACGACGCCACGATAATGCGTCAACCGCACCTTGGCGAGGCGGTGGGTCATTAACGGATTTACAAGACAGTTGCAGGTACCGTGGCCGAATCTCGTGCGGTGATGGTGCCGGTAAATCGCGAGACAACGATGCAGTCACAGTTCGCAACTTTGTGACCGGACGGCGGCGTTGCGGGGTGTGAATGCGTGACCACACCGGCCGTGGCGATGCTATGCACGGCCTTCGCGGACGGTGGCGGTCAGCCTGGCCCAACTTCCGGTCGCAGTTCCGGGTCAGTCATCAACCAAACCATTTTTCCGCAGCGAGCGTGTTACGCATGCACGAGACCGCGATTTTGTCTGTCAAGCCCGGATCGGCCCCGCCTGCGACCATCCTGATCGTCGACGACGAACCGGAGGTGCGCACGGTCGTTGCGGAGTTCCTCGAGGATTTCGGCTACCGGGTGCTGCAGGCCAATGGTGGCGCTCAGGCGCTGGGCCGGTTGCACGACGATCCGGCCGTCCGGTTGATGATTACCGATATCCGGATGCCCGAAATGTCCGGGATAGAGCTGGCCAATCTTGCCACCGAGCATAATCCGCGCCTGAAAGTCATACTGATTTCTGGCTATTTCGTTGCCCAGCAGGTGCATCGGCGCTTCCTGCGCAAGCCGTTCCGCATGAAAGAGCTGGAGGCGGCGGTGCGCGCCGAACTCGGCCCTACCATCTGACCGCATCCTGCGCGCTTCCCCAGGCTGGTTCACAACTTCGGGCTTGTTCGCTACCGCGGTCTTTATCCGCAGCTTCGGTTTTATCCACAACGTCGGTCTTATCCACAAGCGCGGCCTGATCCACAACCGAGGTCTGGCCCACAACCGCGGCCTCATCCCACAACCGCGGCCTCATCCACAACCGCGGCCTCGTCCACAACCTCGGTCTGGTCCACAACCGCGGTCTTGCTTGCACCCGAAGTGTCGCCTGCGCGATGATCCTTCGGCACTGCCCGCGCGTACCTCTCGCCTTGACCAGGACGACGCGGTAACGTGCCCACCAGCATGCCGATGATGGACCGTCATATCCTGTCGAACAGCTACCTCTCCGCCGCGGTGAAGTCGGACGGCGCCGAGTTGTGTTCGCTGCGCGACGCCGAGGGGACCGAGTTGTTGTGGCAGGCAGATCCGGTCTGGCCGCGCCACGCGCCGGTGCTGTTTCCCATTGTCGGCCGGCTGAAGGACGACACGCTGGTGCATAACGGCAAGTCGTACCGGCTGACCCAGCATGGCTTCGCGCGGGACCGGCGGTTCGCCTGGCTGAACCGCTCTGCCACGTCCTGCCGGCTCGTGCTGCACGATGATCCGGAGACCCGCGCCGTCTATCCGTTCGGCTTCCGCTTCGAGGTGGCGTTTGCGCTCGACGACGATGCGCTGGAGCAAACCTTCACCGTGGTGAATACCGGGCGGGAGGTGCTGCCGGCCTCGGTAGGTGCGCATCCGGCGTTCGTCTGGCCGCTGGGCGAGGGTGTTGGCAAGACCGCGCATGTGCTGGAGTTCGACCAGCCGGAGCCAGCGCCGGTGCGGCGGCTGGACGGTGGCCTGCTGCGGCCGGCGCCCGAGCCATCGCCGATCAAGGATCAGACCCTGGCGCTGGCGCCCGCGTTGTTTGCCGCGGACGCGATGATCCTGGACCAGGTCGCCAGCCGGTCGGTGCGCTACACCGCGCCGGGTGCCGAGGTGATCGAGGTAAGCTGGGATGGCTTCGAGCAACTCGGCGTGTGGACGCGCATGACGGGGGACGACGCCTGCGCGGACTTCCTGTGCATCGAGCCGTGGCACGGCACTGCGAGCCCGGCCGATTTCGACGGGGAGTTCCATGACAAGCCGGGCCTGATGTTGATCCCTCCCGGCGACCGGCGCGTGCTGACGATGCGCATCAGGCTGCACTGATACAAGGGACAAAGTCCTCCCCCTCGCCTTGAGGGAGGGGGAGCATCGCTAACCACCCTACTCCTGCGGATACCGCCATGGCTTGTCGGGCTGCGTCGCCGTCTCGTCCAGCGTCCATTGCGGTAGCGACAGACCCTCCGATACATCGGTGAACACCATCCGCACGCGCGACCCGATGCCGATCTGCTGCACGGCGTCCGCCGGCGCCAGCGTGCCGTCCGGTCTTGCCAGGTTGCCGACGACACGCAGCGCCTCATGCTCGGTGGGCGCGCCCTTCTGCGTGTCGAGATCGACCAGCAGGATCAGATACGGCGTGTGCACCTTGAACGCCGGCTGGATCGCGTGGTGCACTTCGACGTAGGAGTGCACCGCACCCTTGCCCTCCACCTTCGTCCAGGTCGAGGTCAGGCAGGTGCACCACGGGCACGCCGTGGTCGGCGGATAGCGCAGCGTCTTGCAGTCGTCGCATTGCTGGAGATGGAAGTCGTGCGCGGCGCAGTGCTTGAAGTATTCGATGTTCTCGATGTCGAGGTCATCGACCGTCAGCGCCATCCCGAGGTATTCGCCCTTGAGTGCCATGTTCGCGTTCCCCCCCTCAACCGCGCCGCATGACCATGGCCGATCCGGTCATCGGATTGGCCCAGCCGAGATTGGCCGTGACTTCGATATCCTTCACCTGGCGGCAGCCGCCCTCACGATAGTCGTAGGTGTGCTGACGCTTGCCGTCGGGCCCGACCGGGCATGAGTCGTCGGCATCGTGGCGCAACTGGCGCACATTCTCGATCACCATGTTCATGCCGTGCGTGTAGCCCTCGCACAGATGGCCGCCCGAGGTGTTCTGCGGCCGCTTGCCGCCCAGCCGGGTGATGCCGGAGGAGACGTATTCGCCACCTTCGCCCTTCTTGCAGAACCCGTAATCCTCGAGTTGCAGCATCGAGGTGAAGGTGAATGCGTCATAGGCTCCGACGGCGTCCACGTCCTCGGGTCCCAGGCCGGCGTTGGGCCACAGGATGTCCTTGGCGTAGTAGCCGGCAACCCGGGAAATCGGACCGTGCTGGTAGTGCATGTCGGTGCGCGGCTTGCTGCAGCGGCCGACCACGCTGCGGATCAGCGGCGATGTGTGGCGCAGGTCGCGTGCATGTTCCGCGCGGGTGACGATGATGCAGGTGGCGTTGTCGGTCTCCACGCAGCAGTCCAGCAGGTGCAACGGCTTGCAGATGATGCGGCTGCTGAGCACATCGTCCACGGTGTAGCGCTTCTTGTAATACGCCTTCGGATTGTTCGACGCGTGTTCCGAATGCACCACCTTCACCATCGCCACTTGCTCCGGCTTGGTGCCGTAGTCGTACATGTGGCGCAGGAAGGTTGGCGCGAAACTCTGGCCGGCGCTCTGCCAGCCATAGGCGCGGCTGTGCAACTGGTCGCCGTTGACCGGCGCGGCCGAGCGTGCGCCAGTGCCGCCGATGCGCACCTGGGAATAGCCGTTCATGGAACGGAAGATCGCCACGCACTTGCACATGCCGGCTTCGATCACGCCGATGGCGATGCCGATCAACGCCTCGGTGGAGGAACCGCCGCCATGCACGTCCATGAAGAAGTTCAGCCTTATGCCGAGATCGCCGGCAAGGAACGGACCCATGGTGGAATCGTTGCCGGAATAGGACAGCATGCCATCCACGTCCGCGGCCTTCAGCCCGGCGTCCTGCATCGCATTGCGGATGGCCCAGGTGCCCAGCGCGCGGGTGGTGCGGCCGGAGCCTCGCGTATAGGTGGTCTCGCCCACCCCGACGATGGCGTACTTGTCACGCAGGTACTTCGGCGTCGTGGCGTCGGTGTCTGCCGGGAGCGGCATGGACGTTCCCCCTTGGCTGCTGTTGGTTGGGGGTAAGGCTGGACGGGTTGGCGGAACCCGTCAACGCAGGCCCAGGCCAGCGCCCGGGCCCTGCATCCTTCACCCGGTTGCCCCAAGGGCCAGTGGCACGTTGCACAGCATGTGATGCCGGTCGCCTGGTTTGCTCAGAACAACTGTCCATTCATGCAATACCACATGCCTTGATACGCCGTGCGGCTCGCCTTCGCGCAGCGAACGACGACAGACTCCAGGAATTGCGCGGCGTTGATGGCCTCGCCGATCACGATGCGGTAATGCGCCTGATCTTCCACGCAAGCTTCGTAAGCCGGACCTTTATAGGTCTTGTCGGTCTTGCCAGTCGTCAATTCGCAATACGTCACCGCATCGAAGAATGGCATGTTGTCGCGGGTCATCGGTGTGTTCGGCGGCCGATTGCCGAGTTCCACGGGCGGTATCTGTGGCGTGGTAATGCGGGACACGACCGGCGTCGTATCGGCCGGGGGCGGCGGTTGTTTTGTCGCACTCTTTTGCGGGCCACCGCATGCCGCAAGCATGGCGACGATGAACAGGATTGCTCGGTGTCTCACGGTACTCTCTGTCAGTATTGGCTGTTAGTGTTGGCCGTCAGTATTGAGCGAGATGGTCTGCGCGGTCGTCCTTGGTATGGTGGGACCTGGTCCCAGCCGTCCCGGCCGGCACCGTGCCGCGAACGATGGCCGGGTCAAGCCCAGCCATCACGAGGGCAGTGCCCGCGCGACGCAGCACACGACGGTCGCAGCGCGCAGCAACCCGGGCTTCTCCGCGGATGAACCCGGACCTCATCCCGGGCAGTGCGCGGATCAGGGTCATCTTCCCAGACTGAAGCAATCCGGATCAATCCACCGCGTTCTTAAGAGATCGTTAAACTCAGCAACGCTATAATGCCTTTTTGGCAAGGTCCAGCGCGGGGGGCGGCGGACATGAGCGGCATCGTCAGCGGGATCAACTACAACCTGCTGTTCGGGGGGGAAAGCACCTCGGACGCCACCGCTTCGATCCTGGCCGCCCTGTACAGCAGCGCCTCATCGACGCCCACCACCACGTTCGTCTCCTCCGGCAACCCGATCACGGACCTCAAGCTGGCGCAGTCGGAACAAACCACCGGCGTGCAGCAGGAGGCCCTGCAGCCGACGGTCGCCCGCGCCATCACGGCGTTCACGACAGCGGTCGCCAACGCCACCAGCATCCAAAGCGCCCTGTTGAACCCCGACGTACAACAGGTATTGCTCACCGCGAACGGCCTCTCCAGTTACATCGGGGAGACCGCGCTGAACCAGAAGGTCCTGCTGTCCAACCCGGCCGACTCCAATTCGCTGGTGAACCAGTTGGGCAACAGCACGTGGCTCAGCACTGTCCAGACCTACAATTTCGCGCAGAACGGTCTGGCGGAACTAAAGAACCCGAAGGTCGTCTCGGCCCTCAGCAACGCGTATGCCGAGGTGCAGTGGCGTCAGGGCCTGAACCAGGCGACGCCGGGATTGGCGAACGCACTGACGTTCCTCGGCCAGGCCAGTTCGATCAATTCCGCCGACGACGTGCTCGGGAATTATACCAACTTCGAGGTCGTCACGACCGCGCTCGGCATTCCCCAGACCATCGTTTTCCAGAGCCAGACGGCACAGGAGGCGGCGATCACAGCCCACCTCGATATCCCGAAACTCCAGGATCGCAGCTATGTCACCAGCCTGACCGACCAGTACTTGCTCACCATGCAGGAGCAAAAGCAGTCCAGTGCCAGTAGCGGCTCCACCCTGACGGGGCTTGCGGAGCAATTCAGCAGCGGCCTCGTGGCCTGATCCGTCCGGCGATCCGGGGACTGAGGGGCCGGAGAGAGATAACTGCTTCAACCAGCCACGCCGCAAAGCCCTGTGTCATGGCCGGGCTTGATCCGGCCACCCACGTCTTCTCTTCCTGCCAGCAGCAAAGTCGTGGATGGCCGGCCCAAGCGCGGCCATGACACAGGGAGCTGTGACCCGCGCCAATTGATTCGTGTTCCCGAACGGACCCTTAGCGCATCGGCCTGACCGAGGCGCTGAACTCCTGCGTCCGTCGCACGGTGAGCGAGGCTGGGCCGCGTCAACGCGCATTGCCCAGCCGTCGGCCTCCATGGCAGACACCGCGCATGCCGGGTTCGAGCAGCAGAATCGCCCAAGGGGCAATTGTCGAGGGGGCGATCGCCCAAGGGGCAA
>DATHNI010000271.1:0-3196 GCA_035486135.1 Acetobacteraceae bacterium | reverse complement strand
CTGGTCGGCATGACCGCCACTGGCCAGCAATGCCTGCATCTCCGGCAGGTCGGCGTCGATATGACCCACCGCAAGCACCCGCACGCCGGTCCGCGCCAAGCCAAGCGTCATCGCCCGGCCAAGCCCGCGCAATCCACCAGTAACGATCGCAACGTGGTCGTTCATTTCGGTTCTCTCGTCATTGCCGCGTCGCTACGCTCCTCGCAAGAAACAGACTCCCCCTCCCCTTGAGGGAGGGGGTTGGGGGGAGGGGTTCGTGCGGCCCCCGACCCCTCCCCCCAACCCCCCCTCAAGGGGAGGGGGAGTATCCTTCGCGCGACGGCCTCGCAGTTTCATTCAGGGCGGGTCGGCCGCCGCCGGCCGGTGGTCTACTCGCAATGACGCCTACCCCGCCGCGCGGAATTGCGGCTCGGTGCGGAACGCCGGCATGACCTCGCGCGCGAACCGGCGCAGATTGTCGCGCGACGTCCCGCCGCCATTCAGCAGCACATATTCCACGCCTTGGTCGCGCAACGTCTCCAGCTTGCGCGCGATGTCGTCCGGACTGCCGTACATCGCGCTCGCCTCGCTCGCCGCGCGGGTGTCGGAGAAAGCCATGATGCTGGCGGTGTTGTTGCCATCCGGCCGCTGGCTGATCGCGGTCAGCCGCTGCTGTGCCGCGAGGCGCCGGTCGATCGCCGCTTCCTTGTCCGCGTTATCACGCGCCACGTAGAAGGCACGCGCCACGCCGGCCATCGAGGGGTTGTACTCGAACCCGTTCTTCGCCATTTCGGACTTATAGAACGCGACGCGCTCCGCCGCGGTTTCGATCGGGCAGAACTGGTCCACCAGCAGATTGTGGCCGCGCTTCGCCACCCGCGCGATCGAGTTCTGATGGCCCGCGCCCTGCCAGAATGGCGGGTGTGGCTTCTGGTTGGTCGGCGGCTCGACGATGATGTCGTCGAACTGCCAGTATTTGCCGCGGAAGCTGAACCGCTCGTTCGATGTCCAGGACTGCGTGATGATATCGATCGCTTCCTCGAAGCGCGGCTCGGCCTCCTCCATCGGGATGCGGAAGCCGGCGAATTCGTTGTGCCGGTAGCCCTTGCCGATACCGAAATCGAGCCGCCCGCCCGACAGCAGATCGATCGTCGCCGCTTGCTCGGCCAGCAGCACCGGGTTGTGCCAGGGCAGCACGATCACCGCCGTGCCCAACCGCAACGTGCGCGTGCGCGCGCCGATCCAGGTCAGCAGATTGAGCGTGGCGGAGACCTGGCCGAAGCCGGTGAAGTGATGCTCTACGATGAAGCTGCTATGGAAACCCAGCGCCTCCGCCTCGATCAGGTATTCGATATAATCCTTGAAGCCCGCCGCGCTGTCGACATCCGGTCCGCCGCGTTGCGCCGTTGCGGCGCCGAATAATCCGAATTGCATACGACGTTCTCCTGCTGCGTGAGCGACGGGATGCGTCGCCTGGACTTGCCGCCAAGTCTGCGTAGGATCGCATGATATCACAAGTGGCGTGCCCGCGTGCGCCGTCCTTCGGGGGAAACGGTTATGGCAGAACAGCCAGGACGGCGGGCCGCGCTGGTGACCGGCGCGTCATACGGCATCGGCGCGGCGACCGCGATCGGGTTGGCGCAAGACGGTTTCGACGTCGCGGTGACAGACCTGACAACCGAACCGCTGGCGCGCACCGTCGCGGCGATCGGTGAGGCCGGCCGCCGTGCGCTGCCGCTGTCGCTCGATCTGCGTGATCAGGCCAGCGTGGAACAGGCGGTCGCCGATGCCGCCGACATGTTTGATGGGCTGGACGTGCTGGTGAACAACGCCGGCGTGCCGTCGCTGGGCAAGCCGGCGATCGAGGTGACGCGCGCCGAGTGGGAGACCAATATCGGCGTCAACCTGACCGGAACGTTCTTTATGAGCACCGCCTTCGGCCGCTGTCTTATCGCCGCCGGCCGGCCCGGTTGCGTGGTGAGCCTGGCATCGACGCACGGGACGGTGGGCTTTGCCGGGGCCTCGGTTTACGGCATCGCCAAGGCGGGCATCAGTCACATGACCCGCATGCTGGCGATTGAATGGGCGCCACACAACATCCGCGTCAACGCGATCGCGCCGGGCACCACGATGACCGAATCACGCCGGCCGCTGCTGCAGGATCCCGAGCGGCAGGCGAGGATGCTGGCCCGCATTCCGCTGGGCCGCTTCGGCGACCCGGCAGAGATGGCGGGCGCGATCCGTTATCTCGTCAGCCCGCTTGCGTCGTATATCACCGGGCAGATTCTGCTGCTGGACGGCGGACTGACCGCCTACTGACCTGACCGTACGCCTCCCCCGCCGCGCGGGAGAGGCGTGCCGGCAACAGGTCAGCGCAACGGCGAAAACGCCGCAGGAACGACCAGCATATTCTCCTGCTTGATCATGGCGCCCGCGGGCCCGCCGCCCGGCGGCCATACGCCGCGCGCTACGGCTTCGGCACGGATGCGTTGCCGCTCCCCGGCATCCTTGTAGGCCCAGATGTGCACCCATTTGTTCAGCGTGCCGAACTCCGAGTACCAGGCACCGACCAGCGGCGACAACTTCACCCGTTCGTCGATCTTGCTGCCCCAGCGCTCGATCATGCCGGGGATCTGCCCGGCCGCCATGGTGTACTGGCGGATCTCATAGACGCCGCCAAGCTGCCGCGGTTCCAGCGGCGGCGAGAACGGCGCCGGCAGGAACACTTCGCTCTGCTGCGTGGTTACGAATTCGCGGATGTTCGGCGGCCAGCCTTCCGCTTTCATCGCCTCGGCGCGGATCCGGCTGCGCGCCTCGAAACTGTCATAGGTCCAGACATGGATGATCTGGTTGAGCGGTCCGACTTCCGTATGCCAGAAGGCGGCGAGTTTCGAATACTTCTCACGCACCGGCAGCGCTTCGCCGAAACGCTTCTCTGCTTCGGCCAGCGTACCGGGGCGCAACGTATATGTGCGCATTTCGATGATCATCGGACGTCTCCCCTTCCAGGTTGGTCAGGACGACGTTAGGGCTTCCGGCGGCGCGGCCGCAAGTTCGCCAACCTCTTTCGCGGGAAGCACAAGAGGTTACGGCTCCCGGCTGCGATCCACGGCTTGCTCGATATTCGCTTTCCCCGAGCGTGTGCCGCCGAACCGATCGGCGCCCTTCGCATCCGGCGTGCCCGGCTTCTTGTGCGTGCCGGTGTTCTGCTGGTCGT
>DATHNI010000270.1:0-4854 GCA_035486135.1 Acetobacteraceae bacterium | reverse complement strand
CTCTCCGCGCCGTTCACGCTGGTGCTCGATCCCATGGCGGCGCTGCATCTCGCCGCGATGTTGACGGGACCGATCTGCATTGGCGCGCTCGGCTATGCGGTCGCCTGGGCCGCGGTACCATTCGCAAGCAACCATCGCTTGCTCTGGCTTGGCGCCGTGCTGGTGGCGCTGTCGCCGGCCGTCGGCTCGTATGGCCTGGCAGGCGTGCTGCATCATCACGTGCCGATCGTGCTGGCGACGGTGATGGCCGGTGGCTGCGCGGCACGGATCGTTACTGGGAAGGCACAACCCGGCGCTGGATTGGCACTCGGCGCATGGGGGGCGGTCGCCATCTGGCTCACGCCTGAGATTACACCGCTGATCTTGCTGGTGTTCGGCGGGTTGTGGCTCGCGTGGGTTACCACGCCGATGCGCACCGGCATCGCCGCATCTATGACCGCCGCCGGGGCCGCATTCCTGGCGATCATCGCGGCAGCGTTCGCGGTCGACCCACCATACGCCGGCTACGCATCGGTCGAGATCGATCGGCTATCGATCTTGTTCGTTGGCCTCGCGATCGCGGTCATGGGCAGCGCCGGCAGCACCATGCTGATCGATCGCGCCACCGCGGCGTTCGGTTGGCGCGGGGCCACGCGCGTCGCAGCCGCGATAACGGCGGGCGCGGGCTGCTTCGCGCTATGGGTGGCCGCATTCCCGGCCGTGCTGCACGGCACCGGCGCAATGCTTCCCGCTGCCGACTGGCACGCGATGTTCGACCACGTCACCGAGATGCTGCCGGTGAGCACCGCGGCGGATGCTTTGCAGTACCTGCTGACGGGCACGCTGGCCGCGCTGCTGCTGGCGTGGCTCGCATTGCGTCGTCGCGACCTGGTGCTTGGCTATGTCGCGCTGTGCGGGTTCGCACTGACCGGCCTCGGCTGGTCGCATGTGCGATTTGCCGCGTACCCCGAGACGCTTGCCGCAATCATGTTGCCGATCGCGATCGCGCAACTGGAGCGCCATGCGCCGGCGTGGCAGGAAACGTCGCTCGCGGCGGCGCGCGTCGCGGTGATCGCGCTGTTTATCGGACTGCCATGGGCAAGCAGCCTGCCAGGTCTGTCACACGCAGCCCACGCATCCGAGGCGGGGATCGCAAAGAACTGCAAGATTGCAGGTCTGACCAACATGCTTGCGCCGTATGCCGGCGTGGTCGTGCTGGCGGACGTGAACGACACGCCCGAATTGCTGTATCGCACGCAGGTGCGGACCGTCGGCTCGCTGTATCACCGGAACATGGCCGCCTTCCTGCGGCTGCGGGCCGCATGGCGCAGCGGCCCGGCGAATACCGTGCCGCCGGCGGTCGCGGCGACCGATGCGGCGCTGGTGCTGTTCTGCCCGTCCACGGACCGCTCTGACATCGTATCAGATCTGCCGCCGGACACTCTGCTTGACCGCCTCAATCGCGGTGCGGTTCCCCACTGGCTGCGCCAGGTCGCGGCCGACCCTGCCTCAGGCAATATCTTGTACCGGATCGAGCGATGAAATCACTGCTGCGTTGGTGCGCATTCGCCGGCCGCGGTGTCGCCGCGGTGGAATTCGCAATCACTCTCCCCATCCTGTTGTATTTCATGGGAGGCATCACGGATTTCGGCATCGTCTTTTATCGTCAGAGCTGCCTGTCGACCGCCGTGGCAGCCGGCGCGCAGTACGCGAGCCTGACCGACCAGCGCTCGCCACCGGTATCCGCGGCGACCGTCCAGACGGTCATGCAGAATGCGGCGGCCCAATCAATGCCGAACGTTACTACGACAGCAACGGTCACCGGTCCGGCCTGCTATTGCATCACAGGGTCGTCGCCAAACTCGACGATGGGCAGCGCGGTGACCTGCGGCAGCGCCTGTGCGACCGGCGGGACCGCAGGAAAATTTGTCCAGCTCACCCTGACCTCCACCTACAACCCGATCCTGCCGCTGTTCAGCCGTGTGATCGGGGCGCAGACGTTGAGCAAGACCGCATGGGTTCCATTGCAATGACCAGACCCTCCAGTGCGCGGGCGCTTCTGCGCAACGGCCGGGCGGTCGCGTCCATCGAATTCGCCATTGTGGGTTCGGTGATGTTTGCCTGTTCGCTGGGGGTCATCGACCTGGGCATGATCATTTGGACCCAGGGCTCATTGCAAGCCGTCGCGGCGGACGCGGCGCGTTGTGGCGCCATCAGCGCCGCCGGCTGCACCTCCACGAGTGCGGTGCAGACCTATGCGAGGACCGAGGCCGCGAACTGGATCATGAGCACAATGATCTCGGGACTGACCATCAACGTCAACAGCGCCGTCAACGCCGCGACATGCCCGGCAATTTCAGCCGGCACGTACGAAACGGTGCAGATATCCACGACCTATCTTTCGTCGTGGCTGCCGCCGCCGCTGAGCAATTACACCATCAGTGTTTGCGCATCCTACGCGATGTGATGCGAAGCGGCGCCGGACAGCCAGGACCTGCCGATTGTAAACTCGCATAGCCGCCCCGGACCAGGTCCGGGACGGCTATGGCGCGTCGGCGATCTGGGCAGGATCGTCAGCTCACGCGTTCGGCAATTTGCATTTGTGACGGCATCAACGTCGGCGGCACGGCAAAACCACCGCATGCCTTGGCCATCGCCTCCATCCGGCTATGCGCACCCAGCACCCGGTAGATCGCCGCCAGGTGAACCTTCACGGTGCCTACCGCCAGATCCAATCGCCGAGCGATGGTCTTCGTCGCGCAACCTTCCGCCAAAAGACGGAACACGTCGCGCTGGCGGTCGGTCAATGTCGCCAGCGAAGGCTGCATCCCGACGTCGATGCTCGGCGGTGCGACCGTCGCCCGCGACGGCACACCGGTCAGCGAAGCCGGTGCGAACACCCCGCCCGACAGAATCGTATCGAGCGCCCGAAGGAACTGGGCCGGACTGGAGGATTTCAGCACATAACCCTGCGCGCCCGACGCGATGCACTCCAGGATGGTCTCGCGCTCGTCGCTGTCGGCCAGCACGACGATTCTCTGTGTCGGGCAGAGCGAGCGCAGCCGGCGCACGCCATCCGTGCCGCCCATGCCGGGAAGCTGCAGGTCGAGCAATATCAACTCGGGGCTGGTGCCATGCAGATGCGACAGCACCTCATCGAAGGTACCCGCCTCAGTCAGCCGCCAGCCCGGTCTGCTATCCCTCAACAGTCCAATCATGCCGTGACGAAAGAAGGGCAATCGGTCGCCAATCAGCGCGCCAATCTCCGCGAAGTCTTTTTCCATGACCCGACAATCTTGTTGTGGCTCCGCAATCGGTGGGTCCTCACATGCTCGGGAGCGGCAGGCACAAATCCCTCGCCTGCCGTTCCGTGTCGGCACGTGTTGAACACACGAGGCCCAAGTTAGGCGCCGTGAAACCTAGCTGAAGGGACGGATGCAAAATCTTTTCACAACAGGATCACCCTGTCAGGTGACAGGCCACCCCATGGCCAGCCGCCGGATTCGTGAAACTCGGCTCCTGTTCACGACAAATTGGCATTGCGTGAGGGCAACGAGTGTGAAAGCGGCAACCCGCCGGAAGAGCGAGTGCGCTGGGAATATCCCCTGTAAGTGGTTTACAATATCGCTTACGCAACCTGGGGTGGCTGGCTGGGACCGCTTCTATCAGCATCCGGGTATAGGGATGGAGCGGCGTTGCATAGAGATCGGATTTATCCGCCACCTCTACAACTTTTCCGAGATACATCACCGCTACCCGCGTGGAGATATGCTTCACCACGGCCAGATCGTGCGCGATGAACAGGTAGGTCAGCCCCAGTTCACGCTGCAATTCCGACAGCAGGTTGACGATCTGCGCCTGGACCGAGACGTCCAGCGCGGAAACGGGCTCGTCGCAGACTACCAGTTTCGGTTGCAGGATCAGCGCACGGGCGATACCGATGCGCTGCCGCTGACCGCCGGAAAACTCGTGCGGAAACAAGGCGCGCGCCCGCTCCGGCAAGCCGACCAGGTCCAGCAGGCGCGCCACCTCCCGCCGCGTCGCCGCGTTGGCACGGGCGCCGTGGATGATCAGCGGCTCGGCGATGATGTCCTCGACCGACATACGCGGATTGAGCGCGCCGTACGGGTCCTGGAAGATGATCTGCATGGCCCGGCGTTGCTCACGCAGGGCCGCGCCGTGCAACTCGGTGATGTCGGTGCCGTTCAGCCGGATGCGGCCGGCGGTGGGTTCCAGCAGCCGGATCAGCAGCCGCCCGAAGGTGGATTTGCCGCAGCCGGATTCGCCGACCAGGCCCAGGGTCTCGCCTCTCGATATCGTGAGTGAAACATCGTCAACAGCGCGCAAGAATTGCGTCGGGCGGCGCAGCCAGCCGCCGGAACGCTGGGCGTAATGCTTGGTCAGTCCGGCCGCCTCGATCAACGGCGGTGTCACGCGGCCAGCTCCTCGGCGCGGATGCAGGCGACGGCGTGGCCTGCGTCGAACGCCGTCAGCGCGGGGATGCCGGCGCTGCAGGCGGGGATTGCATGGACGCAACGAGGGGCGAAACGGCAGCCCGGCGGCCGGCGGCCCGGCTCCGGCAGCGTTCCGGGAATGTCCTGCAGCGTGGCGCGATCTTCCGTCAGCGACGGCACGCAGCGCAGCAGGCCGCGCGTATACGGATGCAGCGGCCGGTCGAACAGCCCGGCCACCGGCGCGTGCTCTACGATCCGTCCGGCATACATCACCAGCACCCGGTCCGCGGTTTCCGCCACCACGCCCATGTTGTGGGTGATGATGATCACGGCCATGCCGAACTCGTCCCGCAGGTCGAGGATCAGGTCGAGGATCTGTGCCTGGATCGTCACGTCCAGCGCGGTTGTCGGTTCGTCGGCG
>DATHNI010000269.1:0-5475 GCA_035486135.1 Acetobacteraceae bacterium | reverse complement strand
CCGGTGCTGGCGGTGGTGGGCCGCAAGGAGGCGGAAAACCGCACCGTCGCGCTGCGCCGGCTGGGCGGGGCGGCGCAGGAGGTTTTGCCGCTCGACGAAGCGGTCGCCCGACTTGCAGCGGAGGCAACCCCGCCCGATCTTAAGGAAGTTGCAACTCGTCTTGAGCAAGCTTGATCCGGGACGGAATGATCGGCCACACTGGTGGCCGGCCGGGCCCCGTCCCGTCCGGTAACCGCAACCACGACAGGAGAAGACCATAGCAAGACCACCCATGCAGGCAGCCCCAACCCGGGGCGGGCCCCGCGTCAACGAGGAGATCCGATCCCCCCAGGTGCGACTGATCGACGAGAACGGCGAGATGGCCGGCGTGATGACTGCCCGAGAGGCGCAGCAGCGCGCCTATTCGGCGGGCCTCGACCTGCTGGAAATCAGCCCAAACGCTGAACCTCCCGTGGTCAAGATCCTCGACTACGGCAAGTTCAAATACGAACAACAGAAGAAACGAAACGAAGCCAAGAAGAAGCAGAAAGTTATCGAGATCAAGGAGATCAAGGTCCGCCCGAACATCGACGAGAACGACTATCAGGTGAAGATGCGCGCCATGAAGTCGTTCATCGAGGAGGGGGACAAGGTCAAGGTGACGCTCCGCTTCCGTGGCCGCGAGATGGCGCACCAGGATATCGGCGTGAAGGTGCTGGAACGCATCCGCACCGAAATGGACCCGACCTCCAAGGTCGAGCAAATGCCGCGAATGGAAAACCGCCAGATGGTGATGGTCCTGTCGCCGAGATAGGAAAAAATCTCTCCCGCGAGAGCGCGGGTAACCTCTCCCGCGAGAGCGGGAGAGGTCGGGACGCGCAGCGGCGAGGGTGAGGGTGATCGGGTCGGCACGCTGCCTCCGTGACCGCGCCAGCGCCCACACTGCCTCCGCGCCCACGCTGCGGCGCAAGCTTGAGCACGCCCCATGCTCAGCCTCACATCTCGATGCGCCAGCGCCGTTCCTCGACCGCGTCCAGCACGGCATCCACGGCCAGCCGCGGCAGCCACCGCAGCACCCCCCGCCGGCGTGGCGCGAACCGCCGTGCCACCGCCTTCTCGCCCCCCAGCGAGCGCACCAGCGCATCGACATCGCTCAGGCCGTCGATCAGCCCGGCCTCCAGCGCGCGCTCGCCCAGCATGAAGCTGCCGTCGAACAGCGCCGCCTCGTCGCCCTTCAGGCGGCTGCCGCGCCGTGCCCGCACCCAGTCCTTGAACCGGACGTGCAATGCATCCAGCAGGTCCTGCACGAACGCGACGTCCTTCGGATCCTCCGGACTGAACGGATCGAGCCGCGCCTTGTTCGCCCCGGCGGTGTACAGCCGCCGCTCCACTCCGATCCGGGCCAGCAGATCGGGAAAGCCGAAGCCGCCGCCGCGCACCCCGATCGACCCCACGATGCTCATCGGGTTGGCGTGGATCTCGTCGGCCGCGCAGGCCAGCCAGTAGCCGCCCGAGGCGCCCACCTCGCGAATCACCGCCACCACGCGGAGCTTATGTTCGTCCGCACGGCGCCTGATCAGCGAGGCGATCAGGTCCGACTGCACTGGCGATCCGCCGGGGCTTTCGATGTCGAGGATCACCGGCCGCCCCTGCGCGGAGCGGAACGCACGATTGATCAGTGGCGTCGCGGCGGCGGCCGACAGCATGCCGGGGCGCGCGGCGATCAGCCCATGCAATTCCACAACGGCGATCCGTGGGCGGCGCCAGAACAGGATACGGGCGAGCATGATGTCTCCAATGGTGACGGCGAGGTCCGCGATCCTTGCCGGTACTTCGTCATGGCTGCTGCAATCAGCGGGTCCGGTCCGGGGCGGTCACGGCCATCGCAGGATAGCATTCAATCGTCACTGGTGCGCGGCCGGCCCGGCTGCCGGTTGAAGCAATCAAGCGGACACGGAGTTCGCACGGAGTTTCACGGAGATAGGTCTCGGCTAACAGCCAGCGGCCGATTCGGGTCTGGTTGCCAGAATCAGTGAAGCGCGAGACGGCGGGCTTGTTTGTCGTGGTGCCAATGCGAGGCGCGCAGCACCGAAGCAATCCCCCGCCTGACGAGCAGCCCACGGCCCGTCAGGCGGGGGATTGCTTTGGTGATACGCGCCTCGCAATGACGGGCAGGACCGGCGTGACTCGCGCTCCACCGATAGTGGGTAGTCGCTCAGCCATCGCGACCCCGAGCACACTGCCTGTTTCGAGCGCCGGTACTTGTGCTGCAAACCGTCGTTGCTCGATCCCCAACGCCTCGCCGCGATTATTCCCTCTCCGCGCACCTCCAGGCGGACTTCGTGCAACTCCGTGTCCGCTTGACTGTTTTGCCGCGATCCACCGCGGTCTTTTGGTGCCCGATGCCGCCCCTGCGCGCCGGCCTATCCCGCGCGCGCTCGATGCAATCCATGGTCTCCGCGCCCAACGCCCGGTAGAACCCGGCGAACCCTATCCGCGCGGGAGCAACCACCGATGACAGTGTTGATTGCCGGCGGCGGCATCGCCGGCCTGACCACCGCGCTCAGCCTGCACCAGATCGGCGTGGACTGCCGGGTGTTCGAATCGGTTGATGCGATCCAGCCGCTCGGCGTCGGCATCAACCTGCTGCCGCACGCGGTGCGCGAGTTGACCGAGCTCGGCCTGGCGGACCACCTGGCGGCGAGCGCAATTCCCACCGCGGAGCTGGCCTATTATTCCGCCCGCGGCCAGCGCATCTGGTCCGAACCACGCGGTCTTGCCGCCGGCTATCGCTGGCCGCAATTCTCCATCCATCGCGGCGCATTGCAGATGATCCTGCACGCGGCCGCCTGCCAGCGCCTCGGCGCGGACCGCATCCTGACCGGCCACCACCTGGCGCACTGGGAGGCAACCCCGGCCGGCATCCGCGCGCATTTCGTCGATCGCCGCACCGGTGCATCGCTCGGGTCCGCGGATGGCGCGCTGCTGATCGCCGCCGACGGCATCCATTCCAGCGTGCGCCAGGCGTTGTATCCGCAAGAAGGGCCGCCGATCTGGAACGGCGCGATCCTGTGGCGTGGCGTGACGCGGGCGCGGCCGTTCCTGACCGGGCGCAGCATGATCATGGCCGGCCACGAGTTCCAGAAATTCGTCGCCTATCCGATTTCGCGCGAGGCGGAACATCAAGGCGACGCGGTCATCAACTGGATCGCGGAACGCAAATTCCGCCCGGACCACCAATGGCGGCGCGAGGACTGGAACCGTCGCGGCAATCGCGAGGACTTCCTGCCGCACTTCACCGACTGGCGGTTCGCCTGGCTGGATGTGCCGGCGCTGATCGCCGCCGCCGAGGCCTGCTACGAATTCCCCATGGTGGATCGCGATCCGCTGGAGCGCTGGACGTTCGGGCGCGTCACATTGCTCGGCGATGCGGCCCACGCGATGTATCCGATCGGGTCTAATGGGGCCTCGCAGGCGATCCTCGACGCCCGCGTGCTGGCGCGCGAGATCCTGGCGCGGGGGGAAACCGTGGAAGCGCTCGAGGCGTACGAGGCGGAACGTCGTCCCGCCACCGCGCGCATCGTGTTGGCCAACCGGAAGAACGGTCCGGAACAGGTGATGCAACTGGTGCAGCAGCGCGCCCCGCAGGGGTTCGGGGCGATCGAGGATGTGCTCAGTGCGGAAGAACTGGAAGGAACCGCCGCCGCCTACAAGCAGATCGCCGGGTTCGACAAGGACGCGCTGAACACGCGGGGGTCGATCATTACCTCTCCCACGCTGCGCGCGGGATAACCTTTCTCGCGGCAGCGGGAGAGGTCGAGACGCGTCAGCGGCGAGGGTGATCGGGCCGGCACGCTGCATTCTTCACGCCGCGAGAACGCAGCGTGCCGACCCGATCACCCTCACCCTCGTGCGCTCCGCGCCCTCGACCTCTCCCGCTCCCGCGGGAGAGGTTACCTTAGTGCGGCCGACATCCGCTCCACGATCTGCCGCAGCACCGGAGCCGGCGTGGCGAAGTTCAGCCGCGCGAACCCCGCGTAATCCGGACCGAACGTCTCGCCGAAGTTCAGCCCCACACGCGCGCGGTCCAGGAAGAACTGCCCGGCCGGACAGGGCAGATCCAGCGCCGTGCAGTCGAGCCATGCGAGGTAGGTCGCCTCCGGCAGCCGCATCGTCACGCCCGGCAGCGCCGTGCCGATGGTCTGCGCCAGCCAGTCGCGGTTCGCCTGCAACTGCGCCATGATCTCGTCGAGCCAGGGCTGGCCGTCGTCCCAGGCCGCCACCGTGGCATCCACTCCAGTAACGCCTGGCGATCCCAGCAACCGCGCGGGAATGCGGGCGAAGAAGCGTTCCTTCAGCGCCGGCGCGCCGAAATGCATCACGGCGCAGCGCAGCGCCGGAATGTTGAAGCTCTTGGTCGCCGAGGTGATGGTGATGGTGCGCGCCGCGATCTCCGGGTGCAGCGACGCCAGGGGAATATGCGTGTTGCCGGGATAGACGATGTCGGCGTGGATTTCGTCCGACACCACCACGAGGTCGTGGCGGATGGCGAAGTCCGCCACTGCCTCCAGCTCCGCCCGGCTATAGGCGCGGCCGGTGGGGTTCTGCGGGTGGCAGAAGATCAGCACGCGCGCGCGTGGATCGGGTGCGGCGTCGTAGGCGGCGAGGTCCAGCATCCAGCGCGTGCCGTTGTCGCGCATCGGGTTCGCCAGCAGGCGGCGGCCGGTGTCCTTGATCGCGGCCATGAACGGCGGATAGGACGGAAGCTGCAGCACGATCGCGTCGCCTGGCTCGCTGAACGCCATGACGGAGGAGAAACTCGCCTGCACCAGGTCGCCCAGGGCGACGGTGTCGGCGGGATCGACCTGCCAGCCGAAGCGGCGCTCCATGCGGCGGGCGAAGGCAGCGGCCAGCACGCCCTCGCGCGCCGCGTAGCCGTATTCCTGGCTGTCGGTCAGGCGCTTCAGGGTCGCGGCGATCGGTGGCGCGATGCCGAAATCCATGTCGGCGACCCAGGCCGGCAGCACGTCGTCGGGGAACTTGTGCCACTTGTTGGTGCGACGCGCCCGTAGAGTAGGGATGTCGAAGTCGGTCGCTCCGGTGGCCATGCGTTCGTTCTCCAGTGCTGTGCGATGGCGCAGGATGGGCGCCACCCGGCCGGCATAGCACCCGGCGGCGTAAGGATCGAGCAGGCGCAGGGCAGTTGGGTGAAGGAAGCAAGGCCAGGGGCTTTGCCCCTGGACCCCACCAAGGGGCTCTGCCCCTTGGATCCCCGCCAAGGGCGGAGCCCTTGGAACCCTTCACTGGAGAGGTTGGACGGGCGGGGGGACGTGGACCGCGTCATGGTCGCTGCCTGACCGACGATCGTCGGTCAGGCAGCGACCGTGACGCGGTCCACGTCCCCCCGCCCGTCCAACCTCTCCAACGAATGGATTGCAAAGGCGCTGCCTTTGCTGGGGGCCAGGGGGGCAAAGCCCCCTTGGCGGGTCCAGGGCA
>DATHNI010000268.1:0-24528 GCA_035486135.1 Acetobacteraceae bacterium | reverse complement strand
TCAGCGTAGGTTCCGCCGAAATCGAGGTGGGTATTGACGCCAAGCGTATCGATAAAGGACGTCGCCGAGATTGCGGTTGTCATGCGCTTTCGACTTTCAGAAGAGGGGGAGAGGCCGCGTCAGAGCGGTGACAAGGACGAGCAGCCGGGTGCTGCCGTGGTGGACAGGCGCGTGGAACCGGCGAAGCTGGTCGACGAGAGGGCAACCAGCGTGCAGAGTTGCCTACCGGACAGGTGGCCAGGACTATCATTCCTGAGCCGGATCATTGTGGGGCGCTCGAGGCCGCGGGAAGGGCCCTCGACCCGGCGGATACTTCCATTATCGTCGACTCCGACCGCCCACTCGGCTTCAGCCGGACCAGCGTGAGCAATCGAGGCGAGGTCGATCCGCAGGTTGTTACCGGCCGCCAAGGCACAGTCGGGAGAGCTGCCGGCC
The DNA here is from genome assembly GCA_035486135.1 of Acetobacteraceae bacterium. Taxonomy (GTDB): domain Bacteria; phylum Pseudomonadota; class Alphaproteobacteria; order Acetobacterales; family Acetobacteraceae; genus JASHVB01. Next base: position 24,093 of record DATHNI010000268.1, on the reverse strand, counting down.
AGGATGGCCGTCAGAGAGGGCGTTTCCATGAAACGGAAGACTCCTGTAACGTTCCCGGAGTCGCGATTGTCACGACTTCGAGGAAAGTCCTCTCACATTCGCGCGACTGCATCAAAGTAAATTGATATTAATTTTGTGTTACCACAGGCCCTATAGCATCGTATATCGACGGCTGGTTCAAGTTTGCTCAGTAAATCGAACCTGATTGTTGCGGTTAATTAGTATATTGCTAATAGCCATCGAATATGCTAACGAACCAGCGATCGAGCGTATTGGCGGCGCTGTTCGATCTGGACCACGCAGGGTCTACGAGACTTTTCGTCGTGCGTGGGCAGCGGGTTACAGAATCCTTTCGTCCACTTTCGTCCTCGATGATCTCGGTCTGCCGGCCTTGCGTTGGCCCATGATCGTTTGGCGCAATGACGGTGGCGCGCGGACCGCAGACGCGCATGATCCGGAATGGTTATGAGTTTGCAATAGATGCAGCCTTGCCAGGGCGTGCCCGGGGCGTCAAACCGGCGACACTCCAGCGTGAGCCGCATTGAAAACCGGCATGCGCCGTCCGAACCTGAGGGCGTTGCCGGCGTTGCTGGCGCGACCGACTCTGCATGGCATACCGGGGGCGAAATCTTGGCGCGGGGACGGTGGAAATGATGACCGCAGGGACCTGCTGCGTTTCAGTGCTGATGCCGACCTACAACAGCGCCCCCACGTTGCGGCGGGCGGCAACCTCCGCGCTTGATCAGGATCTGCGCGACCTCGAGTTGCTGATTGTTGATGACGCATCGCGCGACGACACCAACAGCGTCGCGGGCGAACTGGCCGCGGCCGACTCACGGGTGCGCGTGATCACGCTGCCGCAAAACCGTGGCAAGCCCTTCGCCATGAACACCGCGACCGCGGAGGCGAGGGGACGCTGGATCGCGGTTCTGGATGCAGACGATTGGTACGCGCCCGACCGCTTATCCGCCTTGATACGATGCGCCGAGCAACGGCAGGTGGAACTCGTTGCCGACAATCAGTTTCTCTATGACGACGGCGCAGCGCAGGTCGTGCGAACTGCCTTCCCGGAACAGGTCGGCGACCGGTGCCTGGATAAGGCGGCATTCATTGCCGGAAGCGATCCATATTCCGACTTTGATTTCGGCATGCTGAAACCCGTGATCCGGAGTGATTTCATTCGCGCGACCGGCCTTGCCTATCATGAAAATGCCAAATTGTCGGAAGACTTTCTTTACATGCTGGAGTTTCTTGCCAAAGGCGGACGTGGCTGGTTGGCGGCCAGGCCCGCGTACTATTGGTGCCAGGCATTCGGCACGATATCGCGCCGCTGGACGGAAACCGGTGCCGGCCAATGGCGCTACAACTTCCTGTCAGCGGCCGCGGCGAATGCCGAAGTGCTTGGCGCCATGCAACGCGCCGGTGAAAGCGAACTCGCGTCCTTGCTCCAGCGACGGATCCGCGCTTTCGAACGGCTGCATTGGATGCAGGAGCTCAACCGGATGCGCGCCGATGGCGCGGGCCCGGCACGGCTGGCGGGCACCGTTCTTGGCCATCCGTCGATTTGGCCGTTGGTCGCGCAACGCGGGATGCGTCGCGCCGCGAGGGCCATGACACTGCGTTCACTAGAACGTGTGTGAGCAGTTGTCTGCTGCCCATGGTACGCCATCGCTGCGGATACGGCTTAACAGAGTTGCTACGTAAACCGGCACGTCCCTTGCGGCGCCGTGCCAACCGCCGCCGCACGCACAACTCCATCACTGTGCGCGCAACACCATTCTTCAACCTTGGCACGCGGCTTGCTGTGACAGCCGGGCCGTTATTGCGCCCGATCGCCGGGGGCTTGCGAAGGACAACGCATGTATCCGATTAGGCGAATTGACAAGATGGAATATTTGGCAGCCGACGCTCGTCATGAGTTCATGTCGGATGCCGGCGCGCGGCCCCGCCATCAGGCGGCGTCGCGATTCTGCCCGCTCGCGCTGGCATGTTCCGATGTGCTGGCCTTCATCCTTGCCGTGTTTCTGGCGTTCGCGGCGATCGTCGCAACGCGCCCATCGCCCCTGGAACGCGCGATCGGCAACCTGCTGGAGCTTGGAACCGCGTGGCACGGCTGGGGCACGCTTCTCGTGTTCGTGAGCTTGCTTGGGTTCTTCGCTGCGCGCGGCCAGTACAACTCCCGCGTTCCATTCTGGACCCAGCTTGGCGACGTCGTGATGGGCTGTGCCATCGCGCTGGCCTGCGACACCTTCCTCACGGTCGCCGTGTATGACCGCCCCGTCGCGGTCGAAGAGTTGCTGCGCTGGGTCTTCTTCTGCCCGTGCCTGCTGCTTTTGCGTGCCGGTGTCCGGGAACTTTTGAACGCGTGCGGGCTGTGGACCATCAACACGCTGATCATCGCAGGTTCCGGCGTTTACGCGCAGGCCCGCGCAGCGCTGCTGTCCGATCGCGCGATGGGCTACCAGTTGGTGGGAGCCATCGACCTGGGCGCGGCGGCCGAATTGGGCGATGAGGAATTGCTCGAACTGATCAATGAGCGGGGCGCCGAATTCGTCGTGATCGGTGTCGGCACGGGGAATGCCGCCGCCGAGCGTACCGTCATCGCCGCGTTGCGCCGTGGCCGCCGATCGCTCGCGCTGATGCCGGTCATGGAAGGGCTTCCCGTCGTCGGACTGCGGCAACACCACTTCTTCAGCCACGACGTCGTGATGCTGGTAAGCCGCAACAACCTGGCGCGGCCGTTCAGCCGGATCCTGAAGGCTGCGTTCGATCACGCTGTTGCGACGGTGCTGTTGGTCTTGCTGGCGCCGCTATTGGTGACGCTCTCCTTGCTTGTGCGGCTGGACGGCGGGCCGGCCTTGTACCGGCACCGGCGGATCGGCGCGGGCGGCCGCAGTTTCGATTGCATCAAGTTTCGCACCATGGTGCTCGACTCCGATCGCGTGCTGCGGCGCGTACTGGCCAAGGATCCAGCCGCGGCCGAGGAATGGGCAGCCACCCAAAAGCTCCGCAACGACCCGCGCGTGACGCGGCTGGGGCAGTTCCTGCGCCGCTCCAGCCTCGATGAGCTGCCGCAATTGCTCAATGTTCTGCGAGGTGAGATGAGTTTGGTGGGTCCTCGCCCGATTGTGCAGGACGAGATCGCCCGCTACGCGGACGATATAGACTATTACTACGAGACCAAACCGGGTCTTACTGGTCTTTGGCAGGTGAGCGGCCGGAGTGACACGTCTTACGCGCGTCGCGTTCGGTTAGACGTCTGGTACGTCCGCAATTGGACGCTCTGGCACGACATCGCGATCCTGTTGAAGACCATTCCGGCGGTCTTCCTCCAGCGCGGAGCGCAGTAGCGCTTTCGCGGCCGTCCTACCCTTACAACGTCTTATGACACGAAACCGTGTGGTCGAAACGGGAGATGTGGCAAGAAATGGATACACTTTCAGGATATTCCGAGGCTTCACAGGGGATGCGCCAAAGGCTGCGCGCATCGAGTGCCCTGCACGGGTTCGTTATGTTGTCAGTGGCAGTCGTGCTCGCTGGATGCGCAGACACCAGCAACCTGCCGCCTGCACCACTCGAGCCCGCGGCGCTGGGCCCATCCGCGCCGCTGCCGCCCTACCGAATTCAGGTGGGCGACGTGCTCGATCTCCGGCTGCTGCTGAACCCGGAGTTGAATGAAGAAGTGACAGTACGGCCTGACGGCCATATTTCCACTACAGTTGCCGGCGATGTTGTCGCCGCGGGGCGCACCATTCCGGAATTGGATGCCTCGCTTCGCGGTGACTACGCGCATGATCTGCAGAATCCAAGGATTTCCGTCGTGGTGAAATCTTTTGCGCCAACGCGGGTCTATGTCGCCGGCGAGGTCAACAGCCCCGGCGAATTCATCACCATCGGTCCGACGCTCACCTTGTCGCAGGCCGTCGCGCGGGCGGGCGGGCTTAAGCTCAGCAGCGACGACCCGAGCATCTTCATCATTCGCCGCGGAGCAGACGACAAGCCGGAATTCCTGGCTGTGAAATACACCAAGATCGAATTTGCGAGAGATCCAAGCGCCGATGTGAGATTGGCGCCCTACGATGTCGTGTACGTCCCCAAGATGGGCATCGCCGAGGTGTATAAGTTCTACAACCAGTACGTGGGGCAGTTCGCGAATCCGAACTTCGGGTTCTCTTATATCATAAACCCGACGGGGGCGGGCACCACGGTCCTCAACCCTTGAACCACGACCCGACCGCATGATGTCTGGCCAGGCCTACCGCGACGAAACACCAGTCAGGAACGGGGAATCCCAAAGATGATCGTTCAGCCGTCGTTCCGTGAATCGATCCTTACCTTTTTCCGGCGCAAGTTCACGTTTCTGGTGGTATTCGGCGCGGTATGCCTCGCCGGCGCGGGCTATCTGCTGATCAAGACGCCGATGTATCTGTCGACCGCTGCCCTGGTACTGCGGTTCGACCAGCAGACCGTGCCGGATATCGACCGCACCCGAACCCCGTCGCAGCCGCTTGGTTCGAACGAGCGGCGGGAGATCCTGTATTCGGATGCGGATATCCTGCGCAGTCCGGACCTTGCGCGCCGCGCCATCGCCTCGGTCGGTCTGGACCGGGTCTATCCAAAGATCGCCGTCGACGGGCATGGCGAGCAACGGCAGATGGACGAGGCGGTCAAGGCATTCACCACCGACATGCTGATCGATGTCGGATTGCAGAGCGACGTGCTCACGCTTTCGTATATGAACCCCAATCCACAAATCGCACATGCCGTCATCCAGAGCGTGCTGGATCACTTCTTCTCCCAGGAGGCGGTGATCTATGCCAATCCGCAGCTCCAGTTCTCCGAGGATGAGGCGAAGCGGGCGCAGGAGAAGCTGGCGGCGGCACAGTTGGCGCTGAGCCACTTCCGCGAAGCCAACAAGATTTCCGACCTGACGGCGCAGGTCAATCAACTGCTTCAGCAGCGTACCGACGTCGAAAGCCGTTTGGCGACGGCGAATGGAGTCGTGCAGGAAGCGCAGCAGAAGGAAGCGGCGTACAAGGATCTGCTGGCTTCTGTGCCCCCGCTGCTGACGACCAGCGCGGCTGGTGAGACCTATCGTGGCGTCGACGAAGTGGATGGACAACTCGCCACGCTGAAGGCGAAACGCGACCAGATGGCCGCGACCTATCAGCCCGGCAGCCCGATCTTCCAGTCGATCGATGCGTCCATTGCCAGCCTGTCACGCGCCGCCAAGACCCAAGGCGCGGACGCCCGCAGCCGCTCAGCCACGCAGCCCAACGTGGTGTATGAAAATATCAAGACCGACCTGATGCGCGCGACGGCGGAAGCGCTGGGTGCGGCAAAGCCGGCAACGTTGCTCCAGGCTCAGCTTGACCAGATCAACCAGCGGCTGGGGGAGCTGGATGCCAAGCGGACGCAGAACGACGACCTGCAACGCAGCGTCCGTATCCAGGACGACACCTACCGAACGCTGGCGATCCGCGCCGAGGAATCGCGCGTCGAGGCCAATCGCAACGCCGAGAAGATCTCCGCGGCCGCGGTGATCGCGGCGCCCTCGGTGCCGCAGGAACCGGCGCGCCCGCGCCGCAAGCTGGTCGCGCTGGGCACCATTCTTGCCGGCCTGATCCTGGCCTGCGCCGCGGTGCTGGGTGCGGAGGCATTCGACGATCGTCTCCGCAGTCCGCATGACGTGGCACAGGTTCTGCGTCTGCCGGTCCTGGCGACATTTGGGAAGGAAGCATGAGCATCCTGACTCGAGACATCGGCAACACCTACGGCCGGAGACGCGGAAAATGACACGTACCGCCTTGAAGAAAGCTGCGACCGCCCGAGCCAGCATGCCGGTGCCCAGCCGACGCTCGCCGCCGCGGGTGAAGGTCGATGGACGGCCGCACGGCCTTGCGCCGGGCGAACTCGTGAAGCTGCACCACACGCTGGCGGAGTCGCTGAACACCGGCAACGGCGTGGTGTGCCAGTTCATCGCGCCCGAAACGAACGCCGGCACCGAGGACGTGGTTTACGACCTTGCCTATATCAGCGCCGCCTGGCTGGGAAAGCGGGTGCTGTTCGTCAACGGCACCGGCATCAGGCTCGATCCGAAGGACCACTATGCGCCGCGCCGCCGCGAGCCGTTGCTGGGCAACGAGCAGGACTTCGACGACGTGGAAAGCACCATCACCCGTGTTGTCGGCCTGGACCTGTATCGCATGACGATGCCGAGCATGCGCGGGGCGCTCGATCTCGCGCCGACCGTGAAGCGGCTGCCGGATTTCCTCGGCAAGCTGCGCGAGGCTTTCGATCTGGTGGTGATTGCCGCGCCGGCGGCGTCCGACGCGCCGATGGGTGTGCTGCTGTCACGCTTCGTCGATGGCAACATCCTGGTGCTGGAAGCGGGGCGCACGCGCGCACCGGTGGCGCTGGAGTTGCGCAACTCGCTGAGCGCGTCTGGCGGCATGGTGGTCGGGGCGGTGCTGACACGCTACCAATCCGCGGCCCCGCGCTGGCTGCGACGGTGGCTCTGACCGGCGCATGCATGTTCTGCTGGTGAACAATCTCTATCCGCCGATCATGGCGGGTGGGGCGGAACTGGTGGTCGCCTACCTCGCCGAAGGTCTCGTCGAACGCGGACATCGCGCCACCGTGGTTTCGACCTGCGGCCCGGACATGGAGCCCTACCCTGCGGAAAAGCGCAACGGGGTCGATGTGCTGCGCTTCTTCCCGCGCAACATGTATTGGAGTTTCGCCCGCGAAGGGCAGAGCCCGGTGCGGCGTGCGCTGTGGCATTTGCGCGATGCCTGGAACCGCGACGCGGCACGGCGCTTCCGCGCGATCCTGGCCGATGGGCAACCGGACATCGTCCACACGCACGTGATCGACGGTTTCTCCGCTTCGATCTGGCGCCGCGCGCGGCAACGCGGGGTCCCCGTGGTTCATACCGCGCACGACTATCACCTGATTTGCCCGCGCGCGTTTCTGCTCACCCGGAACTGGCGAATCTGCACGCAACCGACGCTGCCGTGCCGCGCCTACCGCGCCTGGCACTTGCATACGGCGGCGGATGTCGATCTGTTCATCAGCCCCTCGCAGTTCTTGCTCGACAAGCACCGTGAGGCGGGCCTGGCGGCGCGACAGACCGCTGTCGTTCGCAACGGCATCCCGACCCCATCGCTGTCTGCCCCGTCGCCGTCTGCCCCGTCGCCGTCTGCATCTTGCGAAACGGCATCCGGCGCGGCCTGCCGCTTCCTGCTGTTGTGCCGCCTGACCGAGGAAAAGGGCGTTCGCGTGGTGCTGGATGCGGTGCGCCGTCTGCCGCCAAGCTTGCGCTTCGAATTGACGATCGCCGGCCGCGGTCCGCTGGAATCGGTGGTGCGCGAGGCGGCCGCGGCGGATTCGCGGGTCCATTTCGCCGGGTTCGTCCAGGGCTCCGAAAAGCATGAACTGCTGTCGAATGCCGACCATCTGCTGATCCCCTCGCTATGGTACGAGAACGCGCCGGTCGCCGTGGTTGAAGCCGCGGCCTACGGTTTAGGCGTGATCGGCAGCCGTATCGGCGGCATTCCCGAACTGGTGAGCGAAGGTTCGACCGGCCTGCTGTTCGAACCGGGCGATGCGGCAGGGCTCGCCACCATCATGCATCGCCTGGCGACCGGCGAACTTGCGTTGCAGCGCCTGAGGGAAGCGGCGCAGGAGGTTGCGCAACGCCATGCGGTGGGGCCGATGATAGAGGCCTATTTGCAGCACTATCAGTCGCTCGGCGTCGTTGCGGCGCGCGCACCGGCGGATGCCGCGCCGCCGGCCCGGTCCCGATTGCAGGAGAGCGTCGGATGAGGATCCTGCTGAGTTGCCTGTTGCTATCGGCGGCGTTTCCCGCCCTGGCTGTGGCGCAGACGCCGCCCCCCAATGCCGGCGTGCTGAACGTGCGCGACTTCGGTGCCAAGGGCGATGGCGTTACCGACGACACCAAAGCCTTGATTGCGGCGATCGATGCCGAGGGTCCGGACACTGGTCCGAATTTCTGGCATACCCGCATCGTCTATCTGCCCCCTGGAACCTATCTGGTTTCCGCACCGCTGACCCATCACTACGCCAATGGCGGGTTTGCATCGGGCATGAGCCTGCGCGGAGCATCGCCGGCGAAAACGATCATCCGTTTGCGGGATCATGCTGCGGGCTTCGGCGATCCCGCGGCGCCGCGCGGCGTGATCATGACCACGGCGAAGCTGCTGGATGGAACACCCGACAGCGGCGGCAAGGATTACACCCACAAGGGCGAGGGTAACGACGCCTACGAGAATTTTGTCCAGGACCTCAGCGTCGATGTCGGCGCCGGCAATCCCGGCGCTGTCGGCATCGACTACCTTGCCAGCAACATCGGCGCCCTGCGCGACGTTGTCGTGCGGGCGCCCGAAGGCAGCGGCGCGATCGGCATTTCCATGCAACGCAAGTGGATCGGGCCGGCGTTGCTGCAGCATGTCACGGTGCAGGGCTTCGCCACCGGGATTGCTGTCGCCAACACCGAGTACGGCATCACGCTCGACCACGTGACCCTCACGGGCCAGCAGCGGATCGGTTTGCAGAACGCGTCCAACGCCGTCTCGGCCGCCGATCTGTCGATCGATACGCCGGGCGAGGCAATTGCCAACACGGCGCCCGGCGGATTGGTGGTGCTCGCGCATTCCCAACTGACCGGCCACGCGCCGGGTGGACCGATCGCCAATCAGGGTGCGGTGTTTGTGGACGACGTGCGTGTATCGCCGAAGAATGCCGTGCTGAACGGGGTGTTTCAGGGAAGCAACTTCCAGGCGGCCACGTTGCCCCCGCTGAAGCTGCCGGATGCACCGGCGCCACCGGATGATCCGCCGGCGTCCTGGGCGAATGTCATGAGTTTCGCTCCCACGCCGGGCGACGAGCCCGACATCACCGAAGCGCTGCGTCGCGCCATGGCGAGCGGGGCCTCGACCATCTACCTGCCCTATGGGCGCTACACCATCACCGACGGACTGAGTGTTCCGCCCGGCGTTCGCCGCATCGTCGGGTTCAACTCCAGCATCACCGTCAAGCCCGAACGCAACCCGGCCTTCGCGCGCGACACCGGCATGCTGCGCGTCGACCAGCCTGGGCCGCCGCTGGTGATAGACGACGTGGTGTTCGACATGACCAACCTCGGCGATCAACTCGCGGTGCAGCAGACCGCGGCGCGTGACCTGGTGTTGCGTGACATCGTCACCGCCGGTACGTCGCTGTTGCAGCGCGGGCCCGGCGGTGGCCGTACATTCATCGAGGATGTCTGCTGCGGCACCATGCATATTGCCGGTCCGGCGCCGGTGTACGCGCGGCAGTTCGACTCCGAGGGTGGCGGAAGCCGCATTGTCAACGACGGCAGCCCGCTGGTCGTGCTAGGCATCAAGACCGAAGGCGATTGCACCGTGCTGGACAATCGGCAAGGTGCGCACAGCACGATCCTGGGCGGTTTGCTCTACATCGTCGGCGACGCCACGCCGCCGGTACCGGCGTTCCGTAACGCGGGTGGCTGGCTGCAAGCGTCGTTTCTCGAGGAATCGTTCCGCGCGGCGAGCCGCTATCGCTTCTATCTCGACGATGTGTCTGCCCATCGCGTCGTCCCAGCCAACGACTTTCCGGCGCGGGGGTTTGGCAGGGTCGTCCCGCTGTTGCAGTCGGGTGCCGGGTCATAGCCGTCCCGGCATCCCGGCCGCACGCGCGCCCGCACCCTACAGCCCGCCGACCGCGGAAAACGGATCCGGCGCCCTGCCCGGGGCGATATTCGGAGCGGTGGTGCACGCGCCGTGCTGGCGGAGCGCGTCCGCCTGGCAGCTTCCGCGATCCGGATAGATGCAGAACGAGAGGCCGTACGACGTCACAAGGCAATATTGCCCAACGCCGGGTTGCAGCGTGAGCTGCTGCGGGTTGGCCTCACAAACGCCACCCTGCCGTGCCGCGTCGGACTGGCACTCTGCGGCGTCGTAGTAGTTGCATTGCGGCGGGAGCGCCTGGCTTTGGATGCAGAACGGCGCAGCGAGGGCCGGACCCGCGCTGGCAGCCGACAGGATCACGGCCCACCCGGCCCGGGCCAGGTGCGGCTTGGCAAAGAGTCGCATGCGGTATCGCCTTTGTGCTGTCGGGGCGTTCCTCGCAACATTAATGCCAGAACATGTTGCCGGGGTGCGATCACAAGTCATCTATGTTTGACATCGCCCGCCACGCTTTGGCCTGTCTTGTGCGAGACTCTGCCTACGTGAAAGCCGGTAAAGCGGGCGCAGGAGCAGCGATGCAGGGTTTGTTCACATTGTGTGCGGTTGCGTATCTGCTGATCTACGCGTTCGAGGGCGCGATCCGCTACGGTCTCTACAGCGTCGGGGCGGACAGCGCGATCCTGCTGCGCGACGGCCTGATCATCGGGCCATTGCTGCTGCTGCTGGCGGCCCAGGCTTTCCGGACGCGCGTGCATCCCGCCTTTTTCGCGTTTGGCGCCATCGTCGCGCTACACGGTATCATCAGCACGCTGAATTTCCACACGACGTTTCCAGCCATCTACGGTGCCAAGCTCCTGGTCAACGTGTTGTTCGGCTTCATCGCCGCCCGAGCCCTGGTACTGCCCAGCAAAAAAGTGGTCCTGTTGCTGGGCCTGGTCTGGGCAATCTCCGTTTTCGGCGTCGTGCTGGACAAGTTCTTCGTCACCTTCCCATGGATGGGGATCGAAACCCATATCGGCGGCATCAGCGTCGATGTCTCGCGCGGATGGGACATCGACGACAACGGCATATCGAAGCGGGCAGCCGGCTTTACCCGCAGTTCGATCTCGGCGGCTATGCTGCTGCCGACGCTCGCCTTGATCATCGCCTTGCGGATGCGCAGCTACCTGCTGCGGATGCTGATGCTGTTCGCCACGGTGGGGGCGGTGTTCATGACGACGCAAAAGGGCGCCGTCGTCGCCATAGGCGCGGTCACGCTGATCCTCGCGGCCCCGGGCTTCATGCGCTATCGCCTGTTGTGCTGGGCGGCCATCGCCTTCGCCATCATAGACGTCGCGCTGCCGATATTCACCTCCGGGCTGCTGATCAGCGATAACGGCGGCGTGTTCAGCTTTGCCTCGTTTGCCATGCGCATCTCCGGCACCTGGCCGGATGCATGGCGGTGGATCAGCGACAACAACCTGTTTCCGTTCGGTGACGGGCTCGGTGGTATCGGCGGCGCGCAACGCTTCTATGCGCAGGATCTCTTCAATCCATCCGACAATCTTTTCATCTTCATCTATGCGAATTTCGGCGTGCTGAGCCTGTTCTATCTCGGCTGGGCGATCTGGCAGGGTCTGCGCCAGCCGCCCGACACGCGCGTGGCCGCGATCACCCCCTTGGCACTGCTGGTGTTCCATCTCGGCTACGGCGCGGCCCTGTCGATGCTCGAGGATCAGGTGTCGCAACTGTATTTCGGCGCTTCTGTCGGAATGCTTTGGATGCTGCGCCAGATGGCCGGTGCAAAGCCGTGGGCCAACCCCTTCCGCGGCGCGCCAATCCGCTTCGGCGGACCTGCGATTACCTACAACCCCAAGCGGCCCGCACATGCGGTGGAGGCGCCATGAAAATCCGGGCTGAAGACGAAACCAACAACTTCACGCTGCTGCGATTGCTTCTGTCGCTCGCCGTGGTGCTGGGGCATTTCAAGCTCCTGTCCGGCACGCAGTATCCGTCATTTCCGTTCAACCTGGCCGATGCGGCGGTGGATTGCTTCTTTGTGGTCAGCGGCTTCCTGATTGCGCTGAGTTACGCCCGCACCCATGGGTTGTGGTCGTTCTACGTGCGGCGGTTCTTCCGCCTGTATCCGATGTACGCCTGCATCGTGCTCATCCAGGCCGGCATCATGCTGGCATTGCTCCCCGGCGGACCGTTCAGCGAGCCGCATGCGACGCTTCGCTATCTCGCGGTCAATCTCACCTTCGCCAATTTCCTGCAGTATGACATCGGCGGCGTGCTGTCCGGCCTGCGCGTGCCGGGAATCAATCCCAGCTTGTGGACGCTGAAGATCGAGCTCGGCTTCTACCTGATCGTGCCACTGATCTTCGTCGCCGTCAGGCGGTGGGGCTTCAAGTCGCTGGTGCTGATCTTCCTGGCCTCGGTGGCATACAACGTCGTCGCGTTGCACTTCGGCGACGATCGCTATGCCAAGCAGCTTCCGGGACAGTTGCAGTTCTTCGTCGTCGGCATGGCCTTGTACCTCTATGCGAGGGACTTTCGCGTCCCGGCCTGGGTTTTCCCGATCGTCGCGGTGCTGTTCCTCGCCGCCTGGACGTGGATCCACCCGATCCCGCCCGGCATCCGCCCGCTGCTGGTCGGCGCATTCGTGTTCTGCTTCGCGCTTGGTACGCCGGTGCTGCATATGCGCACCGACATGTCGTACAGCGTCTACCTGGTGCATGGTCCGCTGATCCAGACCATGCTCCTGCTTGGCCTGTTCCGTGACGAGCCGCTCTATCTGGTTGGCGTCGTCGCCACCGTGCTGGCACTGTCGTTCGTGGCAGAGCATCTTGTGGAACGGCCGGGCAACGAGTTCGGGCGCCGCCTGTCGGTGCGGCTGCGCCCGCGGCGCCCGGCCACCGTGCCCAGTGCCGCCTGACAATGGTCGCTTGACAATGTCTGCAACCGCTGAAGCCGCCGTCATCCTGAATGACTTCTGTTATGTGCAGGGTGGCGCGAGCAAGGTGGCGATCGACGAGGCGGTCGCGTTGCGTGAAGCTGGCCTGGACGTCACTTTCCTGGCCGCGGTCGGGGCGCCCTGCGAAGCGCTACGCGACGCCGGCGTGCGCGTTCTCTCGCTCGGCCAGCCGGAATTGCTGCAGGTCTGGCGCCACCCGGGCGCGGCGTTGCGCTCGGCCTGGAACAGCGCGGCCTTTGCCGCTACCCGCGCAGTACTGGCTCGGCTGGACCCGGCGAGCACGGTGGTGCATCTGCACGGCTACACCAAGGCGCTGAGCACCAGCCCCGCGCTGGCGGCACAGCTTGCCGGCTTTCCCACCTTATGCACGCTGCATGATTTTTTCGCGGCCTGTCCGAACGGGGCATTCTACGACTACCGGCGCGAGGAGCCGTGCCAGCTTCGCGCGCTGTCCACGTCTTGCGTGCTGACCAATTGCGACAAGCGCCATCCGTTGCACAAATCCTATCGCGTCGCCCGCGGCGTTGCCCAGCGTCACTACGCGCGGTTTCCCGACAGCGTGCGCGACTTCATCGCGCTTTCACGCCGCTCGACGGAATTGTTGCTGCCGTATCTTTCACCGGGTTCGCGGGTATATCCGTTGTCGAACATCATCGACACGCCGCCGTGCGCCACGCCGGTGGACGTTGCGAACAATCGCACGCTGCTGGTGCTGGGCCGGCTCGACGCAGAGAAGGGCGTGATGCTGGCGGCGGCGGCAGCGCAACACGCCGGCATGCCGATCGTGTTTGCCGGCGACGGCCCGCTGCGCGCCGCGATGCAGGCGGCTGGCGCCACGGTGACCGGATGGCTCGACGGGGCCGGCGTGTCGCAGGCGCTGAGCCAGGCCCGCTGCCTGGTGTTTCCCAGCCGCTGGTATGAAACGTTCGGCCTTGTTGTGGAAGAAGCGGCGGCACGGGGCGTCCCTGCGATTGTCAGCGACGTCAGCGCCGCGTCGGAACGCGTGGCCGATGGTGTCACCGGATGGATTTTCCGCAGCGGCGACCTGGAGGATCTGGTACGCTGCATGCGCGGCGTGCAGGACGGCGCTGATGTGGCGGCAGCGGGTGCGGCAGCCCATGCGCGGTTCTGGGCCGATCCGCACGATGCGCGGCATCACGTGCGCAACTTGCTGGCGATTTACGACGCGGTTCTGGCCCGTGCACGCGGGGCGGGAAACACCCAGGGCATGTTGGCGAGCTGAGCAGCAGCGAGGCTTTGGCCGAGATGCGCGATCGTGGCGCTCATTTCGTTGGGACGCATCGCCCGGCACGGCAGCAAGCGCACACCAGGTGCTGCCGCCTTCACCTTCCGCAGGTCACGAGCATTGCCGAACCAGCATACGGCCTGGCTTTCCATGATCAGCGGCAGGTCGTCCAGATGATCGCTGAAGAAGATGCGTGGCCGTTCCGACCAGCCGCGGTCGCGCAGCAGCGCGAGCACGCGGTCTCGCTTGTGCACGCCGGAATTGTGATGCTCTTCCGGGGGGCGTTCCACGCCGGTTGCAATGATGGTGGAAAAGCCGAGCGTGCGTCCGAGTGGAATCGCATAATCGCCCGCGGCGGCGGTGGCCATGACGCCGTCCATCACATCCTCGGCGACAAGCTGCAGGATCGGCAGCAGCGCCGGACGCACGAGGGGCGCGAGCCGTGCCTGCAGATCCTCGTTGAGCGTCGCGCCGGGCTCGGCGGCCGCCACCCGCCAAAGGGTTTGCAGCCGGCGCATCAGGCTGTCGTGATCGAGGCGGTGCAGCTTGCGCGCCAGCAGCACGCGCTGCACGGCAAGCGATAACGCGACGCGACGGCGCAACGCGAGGCCGTGGCCGCGCAGGCCCAGCATCATCACCGCCCAGAGGGGGAAGCTGTTGCGTTTTAGAATCGTTCCGTCCAGGTCGAAGATCAGGATCGGTTCAACCTGCGGCATCGAACGACCACGGAAAGCGGCAAAGGATGCCCCGGTACAACACGTAATCCGGCTCGGCCAATGGCTGTGCGAGCGTTACCGTGACCACGGCGGACCGAAACTGTGTGTCGGCTGGGCTGCTTTCCCGCAGCAGGCGCAACACCGTTGCGAGCGTCACGCCGCTGTCGACGGCATCATCCACCACCAGCACGCGCGACGACATCGCGCGCGATGATTGGGAGCCCTGGGTCAGGCGGCGGCCGATCTCAGTCGCCTCGGTATGGTCTACATGCTGGACCTTGGTCTGCGTGCGGCGCCGGGCCGTCAGCAGGTGGTGTTCCCCCCAGCGCAGGCAATCCACTGCCGGCCGGGGCAGGGCGGCAAGAATCGTTGGCAAGAGCTTCAGGCGCGATTTCACCCCGGTACTGGCGCGCCGGCAGGTCAGCGGCATGACCGGGATGGTGTGGGGCGCCGCGTGTGCCATCGCTTCGGCGACGACGAATCCGCCGGTACGGATCCCCACTATCAGGTCGGGGCGGTAGTCCTCCAGCACCTGGTACATGAGCGCCGCGCAGGCGGATTCGAATTTACCTTTATCAAGATTGTGAACCAGTCCGCGCGGCACGGGTGCCTGGCGCGGTGCAACGGCGGCCTCGCCGATCATGGTGGCTGACATGGCGTGCCATGATGCAAGCGCGGCGCCGTTTGTGATTAGCCGTGATCACGTTTCTGTGCTACCCGGATTATTCTGTGAAAGGAACACGGCTGTTTTGTGCTATCGATGCGATGCTGAGATATTCGATACAGAGGAACGTTCATAATGCCCCCAGGCCATAGCCCGACATCCTGGGCCGGGTTTGTTGCTGAATCGCTGGTTAATCTGAACGCGATCGCGAAAAGCGGCGCGCATGCTGCCCATGCAGTGCGGAATGGCGCAGAACATCAGGACGCTCATGAGAACCGAATGCGGCAGCGGGACCGTCGCATCGGCCTGGCGTTGATGGCCGGATCGAGCCTGATCAGCCTCGTGATTCTGTATGGCGCGTGGGCGCTGTTACGCGTGGTGCTGTAAGCGCCCGGTTGACGTCTCCCGTCACGTCAAGCCCCTGTATCGCAGTCAGGTGAGCGGGTTTGTGGTAACTTTGCCACAGGCCAGCATTTTCTATATTCCGGCTGGCCTTTGCCGCACGTCTGATCCGCGCAAATCCTCGCGCGATAGCCATTGTGTTACCTTGCTCACACGGGCGAACAAAGTTGCAAACACTAAACGGTGAGGCTGGCACAGGCTTTGCTACAGACTGTTTCCCGTGAAGGCAAACTGGAGGGGGCGCGCGCCAGCTTGCTGCCTTTAGGGAATGGCCGGATCGCGCCACCGGCCGAACCTTGTGATGGGATGGAAATGGAGTTCGGACAAGCCCAGCCTGTTGTTCCCGTTACCGCCAACGCATTCGGTGGGCTCAGTACGCTGGAGCGCCGGACCTTGGCTGACTGGATCGCGGCCGCGCGCAAGGGCGGCATCGATACCGCGGAAGATCTCGGCGTTCGAT
The DNA here is from genome assembly GCA_035486135.1 of Acetobacteraceae bacterium. Taxonomy (GTDB): domain Bacteria; phylum Pseudomonadota; class Alphaproteobacteria; order Acetobacterales; family Acetobacteraceae; genus JASHVB01. Next base: position 7,939 of record DATHNI010000268.1, on the reverse strand, counting down.
CATGGCCGGGAGTCGGTTCGGAGAACATTATAGGCGTGTTCAAGTCGGGACACCTGCTTGCCTCCTGGTTGATCGTCGGTCATTCCGGTTCCTGGGCGGTCGCATCGTGTGGCGACAACGCGGTGTCGCGCCGCGTTGCCGGCCTCGCCGACGCCCTGGCGCTGGTCTATCCGCGCGAGGCCGGTCCGCAAGCCTGAACGGTCGTCTATCCGACGATGGCACCGATCCTGTACGCCGGCTGCGGGGCTCCGCTGCCGCCGCCGCTGCCACGCGTGATCGGCGGCTCTTTCAATCCGCGATCGAGCGACACCGCATGCCGGCGCAGCATGCGGTACAGCGTGACACGCGACACCCCGAGTTCCTGCGCGGTCATGGTCACGTTCTCGCCGTGGCGCGCCAGGGCCGCCAGCAGAGCGTCGCGCTCCTCGGGGGAGCCGGCGCGCGGCAACGTCTTGAGACCAGGCGCGGGAGCCGGCCGCGGCAATTCCTCAATGCCCATGAGATCGCTCAGCCTCACCGTTTCGCCGTCGCCGATCACCACCGCGCGGCGGACGGTGGACATCAGCTCGCGCACATTGCCGGGCCATGAATGCCGGCGCAGCGTGGCCAGTGCGTCGGCGTCGAAATCCGTGACGCTGCGGCCAAAATCCCTCGCCGCCGTCTGCAGGAAATGGCGTGCCAGCGGCTCGATGTCCTCCAGCCGATCGCGCAGGGGCGGCAACGCCAGCGTGAGCACATTCAGCCGGTAATACAGATCCTCACGGAAGCGGCCTTCGGCGATCGCCTCGCGCAGCCGGACGTTCGTTGCCGCAACGATGCGCACATCCACCGTGACGGTCTCGCGCCCGCCGACCCGCACGATCTGCCCCTCCTGGAGGAACCGCAGCAGGTGGCCCTGCAGGTCCACCGGCATGTCGCCGATTTCGTCCAGGAACAGAGTGCCGCCATGAGCATGCTCTATCTGCCCCTTGGTGCGTGCGTTCGCTCCGGTGAACGCGCCTTTCTCGTAGCCGAAAAGTTCCGATGCAACGAGGTTGGAAGGGATTGCGGCGCAATTGACCGCGACGAATGGCCCCTCGCGCCGGCGGGAGCCCGCGTGGATGGCGCGCGCGGCGAGTTCCTTACCGGTGCCGCTTTCGCCGGTGATCAGCACCTGTTCGTCGGTACGGGTGAAACGCTTGATCAGTTCGGCGACCTGGCGCATCGCCGGGCTCTCGCCGACGACGTCGGCAAGGCTGGGACACGCCGTCACCGGGGCCGGCACGGCGCAAGCTGGCGTGTTTTCCTCGATGGTCGCATGCAGGCGGGTCAGCAGCATGGGATCCTCGGCGGCGCGCTCCAGCAGAAGACGAGCGAGCCGCTCGACCGGCAGACGTGAAAGGTCCGTCAATGTGACACGGACCATTGGGGAGGCATTGTTCAGAAGAACCATTCGGGCCCCGATACTTAGGCAGGTTGGCAGCAAACCGGGTCTCCGCGGAACCGCTCACGTTATGCGCCTGTGACGGTAACGTCGCCCTTTTTGCAGCGTAGCGTGTACGCGGAAACATAAGCGATGCGCGATCACGTCCGCGTGCCATGCGATCATCAGTATTCGAACGCAGCGGCCGCGCCGAGGTTCGCGCGATGCGGAATTCCTACCGCGCGGTAACCTCAAGGCGAAGTGAGTTTGGCCTAGAGACGACCGGACGATGTTCGCGGCGACGACTGCATATTCTGTCGATTATCGGTCCTATCACGGAAAAATGTGGCATCCCGCAATTGAATCGGGTTGCCGCGAGGTTGCAGAACGACGGAAGCTTGCGCACGCAATCTTGCGCTAGGACAGCACAACCTTGCCGCGTGTTCACCCACGAGATTCTTCTGGCATCGTACACGGTTCCGTGCGCATAGCCGCGTCATGTTGACGCCGCTTCGCTGCCGGCTTGCCCTGCTGTTGTTCTGCGCGTCTTTCCCGGTCTCCGAGGCGGCGCCGAGTGTGCCCCGCTCACCGGCACTGTGCGGCTCCGCAATAGCCGCCGCGGAAACGTCGTCGCGCCTGCCGCCGAACTTGCTCGAGGCGATTGCGGAGGTCGAAAGCGGCCGCCCCGAACCCGACACCGGACGCTTGCAACCCTGGCCATGGACCATCAACGCCGATGGCGTGGGTGCGTTCTTCGCGAGCAAGGCGGAAGCGATCGCCGCGGTCCAGGCATTGCAGGCCCGTGGCGTCCGGTCGATCGATGTCGGCTGCATGCAGGTCAACCTGATGTTCCATCCGGCCGCCTTCCACTCGCTGGATGAGGCATTCGACCCGGGCGCCAATGCGCAGTACGCCGCACGCTTCCTGAACGCGCTGTATGCCGGCAGTCACGACTGGAAGAGCGCGATCGGTGCCTATCATTCGCAGACCCAGGCGCTCGGCGAGGATTACCGCAAGCGCGTGCTGGCACTTTGGCGGGATCCGTCGGCGAACTGGCATCTCGGCCTCGCCGTGGCGTATCGGGACTTCGCGGGGCGTGCCGGCGCGTACAACGACTTCGAGCCGCGCAGTGCGGTGTATGGCGCGTTCGCGCCACCGGCTGATGCCCCACCCGGCGCCCCGCTTGGCGCCCCATCCGGTGCCCCGCTGGGCGCGGATCGCGGCGTCACCCTGCGCCGCTGAGCCGGCCTGACGCTGACACGGCCTGGCGCTGACACGGCCTGGCGCTGACACGGCCTGGCGCGCGGGGCGGCGACGCCATCGGCAGCGTCACGCGGCGGCGAGCAATACCACGCCCATGCAGATCAGTCCGATGGCGCCGAGGCGTGCCGCGCCCAGCGGCTCGGCAAACGCGTAATGCCCGATCAACACCGCGGCCACATAGGATGCGGAGGTGCAGGGCAGCGCCACCGACATCGGAATACGCCGCAGCGCGACGATGTACAGCACCGCCGCGCCGCCATACAGCACCAGGCCGGCCATGGTTCGCAGGTCGAACAGTTGCCCAATGAAGTCCGGCACGCTGGCGCCCGCTTTCAGCAACGTCTGGCCCGCCATGCTGGTCGCAATCGCCGCCGCCAGCATGATCCAGTAGAATCTCATGATCGGGTTTGCTCCGCTGCCGCATTGCGCAGGACGCTGCGCACCGTGCCCTGCGGCTTGCCGTTGGCGGACAGGAAGGTGCGGCCAACGTATTCGCCGATGATTCCCAGCATCATCGACTGCACGCCGGACACCAGCAGGATGACCGTCATCGTCGAGGCCCAGCCGGATGGCGTGTCACGCGTGATCAGGGCCTCGGCGATCGTTGCCACGGCGCCGATCGCGCCGGCGGTCGCCATCGCCGTTCCGGCGAGGACCGCGAACCGCAACGGCGCGAGCGAGAAGCTGGTCGCCAGGTTCAGCCACAGCCGCACCAGCCGGCGCAGGGTGTAGTTGGAGCGGCCTTCGGCGCGCGGAAGATGCCGCACAGTCATGCTGTCGATACGTTGCGTGACCTGCATGATCAGGCCGTCCACGTAAGGATACGGGCCGCCATAGCGGGTGACCGCCTGCACCGTGAACGCCGACATGCAACGGAACGACGAAAGGTACAGTCCCTTCGGCTTGTCGAGCAATCGATCGGCCACGGCGTTGGCGAAGCGGCTGCCCAGATTGCGCCAACCGGCATGCTGCTTGCTCTCATAGCGTGTATAGACCACGTCCCAATTGCCCAGCCTGGCGTGGTCGTACAGGCGCACAACCTCGTCCGGCGGATTTTGCAGATCGTCGTCCATGGTTATGACGAACTGGCCGGCGGCCTGGCGCAGGCCGGTCATGACCGCGTTATGCTCACCGTAGTTGCGCGCATGCTCTATGTAAGTGACCGGCACGCGGGTGGTGGCCACCAGCGCGACGCAGACCTCGGCGGAATTGTCCGGGCTGCCGTCGTTTACCAGGATGATCTCCAGGCCGCCTTGCGGCTCCAGCGCCGACAGGACCTGCACCAGGTGGCCGATCGTCGCGGCGCCGCGATAGATCGGGATGACCACCGACAGCCCGGGCACGGGCGCCGCGGCGCGGGCCAGGGCTGGTGCCGGGGCTTGTATCAGCGCCGGCGCCGGGGCCTGCAGGTGAACAGGGGACTCGTGGTTCATGGGCACTCCGCGGTCGCCAGCACGGAACTGCCGAACGGCAGGGCGAACGGCAGGCGGCGTTCGATCTCTGTCATGCCATGCAACGTCGCGTCGAGCCACGGCGAAAGCGGGGCAACATCGGAGGCGGCGTCCTTGCGGGGGAGCAATTTGCGCTGCGCCGCCATCACGGGCAGCAGCAGGCCGTTCCAATAGCGCGTACGGATCCGGGTAAAGCCGGCGTCCTGCAGCAGGCGTGCGGTCTGGCGCGCCGTGAGGCGGCGGGCGTTGTGCACCCTCCGGTCATGCGCCGAGAGCAACCACTGGTAGGCGGGCATGTTGATCACCAGCAACCCGCCCGGCCGCAACACGCGCCGGAGTTCGCCGAGCGCGGTGTGCGGGTCCACCGCCGCATGGCACAGCACATCGGCGGCGATCGCGGCGTCGAAGGTGGCACCGGCGAACGGCATGGCGTTGACGCTGCCTCGCACGATCGTTGCGGCGGACTTCGCGGCGGCCCGCGTGGCGGCGAAGGTGGACCATTCAAGCCCGACCACGTTGAGGTGCGGCCGGTTCGCCCGCAGCCTGGCCAGCAGGCCGCCGGTGCCGCAGCCCGCATCCAGCACGCGGCCTTCGTGCAGGCCGAGCGCCTCGATCAGCCGGACGTGCAGGGCGCGGTACCACCACAGCCGGTGCTCGGCTGCGTCCATCGAGGCGTATTCGGAGGGGTCCATTCAGGTGCGAGAAAACCTCTCCCGCCTGCGGGGGGAGAGGTCGAGGCGCCTTTGCGCCGAGGGTGAGGGGGCCGCGTTCAGTCTCGATCTGCGCAGCGGCCGCAGCGAAGTCGGGGGCGTGCCGACCCGATCACCCTCACCCTCGCCGCTGACGCGTCTCGACCTCTCCCGCGCGCAGCGCGGGAGAGGTTTTAGGATCGCACGTAGCGTTTGCAGCGCAGCACCAGCATGTCGCGAAAATGCGGACGCATGCGGCGCGTCCATTCGGTGTCCGCCGCCTTGCTCCACGCCGGCGAACGCGACACGTCGGTTCCGGTCAGGTGATACAGCGCAAGGTACTTCCGCTCGCTCGCCGTGTCCGCCGCACGGAAGCGGCGGGCGCACAACACGCCCGGCACGGCGGCGAGTTGCGGCAGGTGTTCCGCGTTGTACCACTCGTTGAATTCGTGTTCCGCGGCCGGATCGACATTCATGCTCGCTACCAGCAATGCGGCCGCCCCGGCGGGAGCAGCGACCTCGCCGGGCACCAATTGCTCTCCGTCATAGCGCATCAGGCGATGGCACATCGCGGTGACGCGCCTGGTCCACACCGAAGCATTGTCGCCGCCGATCGCATTGTATGGCGGGCTGTGCAACACGCCGGTGTTATCGAGATCATAGGTGGCAACGGCGATCTTCGGGTTTTCGTCGCCGATCCAACGCTCGGCGTTGATGAAGCCGGGCACGCGCAGCCGCTCCGGGATGTGCTCCAGGTCGTACCAGTCGTGGAATTCATCCTCGTGGGCGCCGGAATAATCGAACGACGCGAACAGCAGGCCCTTGGGCATGGCGGTTTCCTCCCTGGTCCGAACTGCGCCGATCCTGACACGATCCGCCGGTCCGTTGCCAGTCCCGCCGCTTTGCTGCATGTACGTGGCCAACATCGTGCGAGGCCATCCATGCCCTTCCTGACCGAACCCGAGCCGGATCGCGGCGCGGTGCTGCCGGTGATGCCAGGCATCTCCCGCATCGTCGCCGCCAATCCCGGACCGATGACCTACTACGGCACCAATACGTACCTGATCGAGACGCCGGACGGCACCGTCGTGCTGGATCCCGGGCCGGAGAGCCACCCAGAGCACGTGCAGGCGATCCTGCGCGCCACCGGCGGCAACATCGCGCTGATCGTCGTCAGCCACACGCATCACGACCATGTCGGCGCGGTAGCGGAGTTGCAGGACGCGACCGGCGCGCCGACCGTCGGGTTCCGCATCAGCGGCCTGGAGACCTTCGATCCCGATATCAAGCTGGCCGATGGCGACAGTGTCGCCGGCATGCAGGCGTTGCACACGCCGGGCCACGCCTCCGATCATCTGTGCTTCGCATTGCCGGCCAAGGACGGCACCGCGGTGCTGTTCAGCGCCGACCATGTGATGTCGTGGTCCACCAGCGTGGTCAGTCCTCCCGGTGGCAACATGTCGGATTACTTCAACAGCCTGCGCCTGTTGCTGGATCGCACGGACGACGTGTTCCTGCCCGGCCACGGCCCGCCCTTGCCCGAACCCCGTGTTCTGGTGGGCGAGATGCTGCATCACCGCCAGGTGCGGGAGACGGCCATCGCGAAGAAGCTCGCCGACGCCGGTCCGGCCGATACCTTCACCTTGATGGATTCGATCTATTCGCAGGTGCATCCACGGCTGCGCCGCGCGGCGGAGCGCAATGTGCTGGGGCACCTGATGAAGCTGGAAGCCGAAGGCAAGGTGGTGCGCGAAGGCGAGGTGTGGCGCGCCGCCTGAACCCGGGGGTACTATGCGCACCGGGTTGAAGGTTGGCGGATGACACCCAGTTGACGGCCGGCGGATGACACGATGCCGTTGTGGTTTCACGCCCGAAGCTACGGATGGGGGTGGACGCCGGCGACGGTTCAAGGTTGGCTCGTGACGGCAGCATTCCTTGTTGCGGTCATCGTCGATGCCATCGTGCTGATCGGCCGGACACGAACCGGCGGCGACATCCGATCGGCCACGATAACGTTTTACCTGTGGCTCGCCGGCCTTGTCGCCGCACTCGTCGCGGTGTGCTGGCTGACCGGCGAACGGCCACGATGGCGGTGGGGGAAGTAGAACGACCGGTACCAGCCGGCCCACACACAGGAGACACCGCATGCCGATTCCTGCTCTCGACATCGATCCGTTCTGCCGGGAGTTCTTCGACGATCCCTTCCCGGTGCACGCGGCGCTCCGCGATGCCGGGCCGATCGCGTACCTGCCGCGCTACGACATATTCGCCGTGGCGCGCCATGAGAACGTGCATGCGATGCTGCTGGACTGGGGCAGTTTCTCGTCTGCGCGCGGTGTCGGCCTGTCCGACTTCGCACGCGAAAAACCCTGGCGGTTGCCAAGCCTGCTGCTGGAGGCCGACCCGCCGCTGCACGACCACGCGCGCAAGCTGATGGACCGTGTGTTGGCGCCGGCCGCGGTGCGCGCGCTGCGCGCCGACTTCGCTCGTGCCGCCGATGCGCTGATCGACGACCTGCTGGCGCGCGGCAGTTTCGATGCGGTGCGTGACCTGGCGGAAGCGTATCCGCTGACGGTGTTTCCCGATGCGGTCGGCATGCCACGGGAAAACCGGCGCTTCCTGCTGCCCTACGGCAACATGGTGTTCAACAGCTTCGGTCCGCGGAACGAGTTCTTCGAGGCCGCGGTGCAGGACGCCGCGCCGGTGCTGCAATGGGTGCAGGCCCAGTCGCAGCGCGATGCGCTGGCGCCGACCGGTTTCGGCGCGGTGATCCACGCCGCGGTGGAGACCGGCGACATCACCGCCGAGGAGGCGCCGATCCTGGTGCGCTCCTTGCTGACCGCCGGCGTGGACACGACGGTGAACGGGATCGGCGCGGCGATGTATTGCCTGGCGCGATTCCCCGCGGCGTTTGCAGAACTGCGCGCCGATCCGTCGCTGGCGCGCGGGGCGTTCGAGGAAGCGGTGCGGCTGGAAAGTCCGGTGCAGACGTTCTTCCGCACCACGACGCGCGACGTGGAGATTGGCGGCGAAGCGGTGGAGGCGGGGCGCAAAGTGCTGATGTTCCTCGGCGCCGCGAACCGCGATCCGCGGCGGTGGGACCAGCCGGACGACTACGACATCACGCGGCGCAA